>CAYTTQ010000133.1:0-5648 GCA_964440795.1 uncultured Desulfobacterales bacterium
CGGGCAAATCCGAACCAAATCCGAGCGCCCATTCTGTGAAGTTATTTTTGCGCGAGCCCTTAGCTTAATGGGAAACGAAACAAGGGGCGTCCGTAAACCGCGCCTTACCCCTCCAGGGCGTGAACACACCGGACACAAATCTTGGGGTGGGCACTGTCACTTCCGATGGAAGGATCATGAATCCAGCAACGTTCACACTTTGCTTCACCAACGGGGGCTACGGATATCCGCAGCCCGGGAATGTTGACGCTTTGATAGGCCCCTTCAGGCATGTCGGCATCGGCAAAAGAAACCTGAGACACGATGAAAATATTTCGCAGCTCCCGAGCGTCAGGCATCGATCGGCCCAGGAAATCGTCAGGAATCTGCAATGTTACGGCGGCATCCAGGGAGTGGCCGATCGTCTTGTCGGCTCTCGCCGCTTCCAAGGCCTTACTCACCTCGGATCTCAAATTAAGTATCCGCTCCCATTTTTCGGCCAGTTCGACATCAATAAACGTAGCGTTCTCCTGGGGAAGATCGCTTTCATGAACACTCATCGTTCGATCCGCCTTGGGCATGTGAGACCAGACTTCTTCGGCGGTAAAAACCATGATAGGCGCCTTCAGTCGTGTCATGGTATGCAGAATAAGGTAGAGTGCCGTTTGAGCCGAACGGCGCTCTCTCGACTGAGCGGCCGATGTATAAAGCCGGTCTTTGAGAACGTCCAGGTAAAAGGCACTCAGGTCTAAAGTACAGTAATTATACAGTGCATGATAAGCCCCGTGAAACTCGAAAGTTTCGTAAGATTTGCGGACCCCCTTGACCAACTCCTGCAGCTTGTGAAGGGCGTAGCGGTCTATTTCCATCATTTCCTCGTAGCTCACACTATCCGCATCCGGATCGTAGTCTCCGAGGTTGCCCAGAATGAACCGGCATGTGTTCCGGATCCTCCGATAAACATCTGCGAGCTGCTTGAGGATCTTGTCCGAAATCCGCACATCGTCCTGGTAGTTGGACGCCGCCACCCAGAGCCGCAATATTTCAGCTCCATGCCGACTGATGATTTCGTCGGGAGCAATAACATTGCCCTTCGACTTAGACATCTTTTCTCCCTTGCCGTCTACCACGAATCCGTGAGTCAGGACTGTTCCGTAAGGGGCTTTACCTCGTGTTCCCGCCGCCGTAAGAAGCGCACTATGAAACCAACCCCTATGTTGATCGCTTCCCTCCAAATACATGTCGGCAGGCCAGTTCAAGTAGCTCCTTTTCTCAAGAACCGCCGTGTGGCTCACCCCGGAGTCAAACCAGACATCCAATATATCCTGTTCTTTGACGAAGCTATCTTTCCCGCAGTGGGGACAGGAAGTTCCCGGCGGCAACAGCGCCGCCGCATCTTTCTCAAACCAGATGTCGGCACCATGCTCCTCAAACAACCCGGCTACATGCTCGATGACCTCTTCCGTAATAAGCCGGGCATTACAATCGGCACAATAAAACGCCACGATGGGCACGCCCCACGTACGCTGGCGAGAAATACACCAATCAGGGCGGTTCTCAATCATTCCGTAAATGCGATCCCTACCCCAATGAGGAATCCATCGGACCTCATCGATACAGGTCAAGGCCTTTTTCCTCAATCCCGTCTTTTCCATGGAAATAAACCACTGTTCCGTGGCTCTAAAAATCACGGGTTCCTTACATCGCCAGCAGTGGGGGTAGGCATGCGTTATCTCGGCTTCACCCATCAACATCCCAGAGGTGCGCAGCTTATCGATAACCGCGGGGTTGGCTTTGAAAACAAACCGCCCGCCAAAAAATTCGACATCGGGGTCAAAACACCCATTCCTGTCTACGGGGGAATAGATGTCCAGGCCGTATGACAACCCCACGTCGTAGTCTTCTCTACCGTGTCCCGGTGCGGTGTGCACACACCCCGTACCCGCCTCCAGTGTCACGTGCGGGGCCAGGATAACCTGGGAGTCCCGGTCATACAGGGGATGTCGGCAACGCTTACCCTCCAACCGTCTCGAATCAACCGGACACAAGACCTCATAGGACTTGATGCCGATCGCCTCCATGGTCTTTTCCAAGAGACCTTGGGCCAGAATATAGACTTCACCGTTTTCTTCTTGAACCGCCGTATACTCCAAATCGGGGTGTAAGGCGACTGCAAGATTCGCCGGCAGGGTCCACGGCGTGGTGGTCCATATGATCAGACTACATCTCTTTCCGTCTAGTGCGGGAAAGATTTCCCCCAAATCGGAAACAAAGGGAAACTTCACGTATATCGATGGAGAACTTTCGTCTTCATATTCCACTTCCGCTTCGGCAAGCGCCGTCTTACAGGTGCTACACCAGTATATAGGCTTCTTGCTCTTTACAAGGCTGCCGTCACGGGCGAACTTACCAAATTCACGGACGATCGTCGCAACGTACCCATGATTCATGCTCAAATAGGGATTGTCCCACTCCCCCATGACGCCCAGCCGTTTAAACTCCTGCCTTTGAATATCGATAAACTTTTCCGCGTAAGCCCGACATTCTTTTCGGATCTCCACCTGAGTCATCGATTTTTTGCGTGCACCCAGTGTTTGGTCTACATGATGTTCAATAGGTAATCCGTGACAGTCCCACCCGGGCACGTACGGTGCATCCAAGCCGTCCATCTGGCGCGACCGAATAATCATATCCTTCAAGATCTTATTCATTGCCGTACCAATGTGAATGTGTCCGTTTGCGTACGGCGGTCCGTCATGCAAAATAAACCGGGGCTTACCGGAGCAGTTCCGTCGAATCCTCTCATAGAGCCCTATGTGTTCCCATTGCTCGAGAATTTCGGGTTCCTTTTTGGGCAGACCGGCCTTCATGGGAAAATCAGTCTTTGGTAGATTCAGCGTTGCTTTGTAATCCATTATCATACTCCAAGATGGGGGCTGTGTATTGTCATTCCTGCAGTTATCTCAGTGCAGAACGGCCATATGACTTGCATGATGCAAATATCACACGGTCCGATCATGTCAAGGGAACTATGGGACACTCCAATGCCGAGGGAAATCCAAGGAAAGGACGGTTGATGAAAAGCCGGATGCGAAACGGAAGAAACCTCCATGCCAAAAGACATGGAGGTTTCTCGAGTATACAATTGACAGAAAGAGCAAAGGGACGCGTATGATTACATCATACCGCCCATGCCGCCCATACCGCCCATACCACCGCCTGGAGGCATAGCCGGGCCTGCGTCCTTATCTTCGGGCAACTCGGCAACCATGGCTTCGGTGGTCAGCATCAGACCGGCGACGCTGGCGGCGTTCTGGATCGCATATCGTACCACCTTGGTCGGGTCTATCACCCCCGCAGCCAGCAGGTCTTCGTATTTACCCGTCTCGGCATTGAAGCCCATACCGCCTTTTTCCTCCTTGACCTTGGCCACGATTACGGATCCCTCATGACCGGCATTTTCCACGATCAGCCGCAACGGCTCTTCCATGGCCCGCTGTATGATCTTGACACCCAATTTCTGGTCCGCTTTGATCTTGATCTTGTCCAAAGCCGCAATGGCCCTGACCAGCGCGACCCCGCCACCGGGCACGATGCCTTCTTCCACGGCCGCGCGCGTAGCGTTTAAGGCGTCTTCGACACGAGCCTTTCTTTCTTTCATTTCAGGTTCCGTAGCCGCACCTACATTGATGACAGCTACCCCGCCGATCAGTTTGGCAAGACGCTCCTGAAGCTTTTCCCGATCATAGTCGGACGTCGTCTCGTCGATCTGAGCCCGGATCTGACGGACACGGCCTTCCAGATCGGAACGGGAGCCGGCACCATCTACGATAGTGGTGTTGTCCTTATCCATGGTAATGCGCTTTGCCGACCCCAAATCGGAGAGGCTGATGTTCTCCAGCTTGGTTCCGAGGTCCTCAGAAATCACCTGGCCACCTGTTAGAATCGCAATATCCTCCAACATGGCCTTGCGGCGATCTCCAAAGCCGGGGGCCTTCACGGCCGCACAGTTGAGCGTACCCCGCAATCTATTCACGACCAACGTGGCCAAGGCTTCACCTTCCACATCTTCCGAAATGATGACGAGGGGCTTACCCATCTTAGCGACCTGCTCCAGAAGAGGTACCAGGTCTTTCATGACGGTAATTTTCTTTTCGTGAATCAGAATATAGGGGTCTTCCAGTGAGCAAACCATTTTCTCGGAATCGGTCACAAAGTAAGGAGACAAATAACCCCGGTCAAACTGCATGCCCTCAACCACCTCAAGTGTGGTCTCCATGCTTTTGGCCTCTTCTACAGTGATGACGCCTTCTTTACCGACCTTATTCATCGCCTCTGCAATAATATTGCCGATGGTCTCATCGTTATTGGCGGAGATACTGCCCACCTGAGCAATCTCCTTTTGATCTTTCGTGCTTTTGCTCATCTTGTCCAGTTCGGCCACGGCGACTTCCACGCCCTTGTCGATACCACGTTTTATGGCCATGGGATTATTCCCTGCCGCCACCAACTTCTGGCCCTCTCTGTAAATGGCTTGTGCCAAAACCGTAGCCGTGGTGGTTCCGTCTCCAGCAACATCGGACGTCTTGCTGGCCACCTCTTTAACCATCTGGGCACCCATGTTTTCGAACTTATCCTCGAGTTCTATTTCCTTGGCTACCGTTACACCATCCTTAGTGACGGTGGGAGCTCCCCAAGACTTCTCAAGGATGACGTTTCTACCTTTCGGTCCCAGCGTCACCTTTACCGCATTGGCCAGGGCATTGATTCCGTTGAGCACAGACTCCCGTGCCTTGACATCGTACTTAATCTCTTTTGCAGGCATATTATTACTTCCTCCTTCTTGACTCTATTGTTTCCCAGGCAGGTCCAAATCGGTCTGCCCAGGAAAACGAAACGTTCGTTTTAAAATGCAAAACAGGGATAATGTTCTATTTGTTTATTACGCCCAGTACGTCGTCTTCCCGCATGATCAGATACTCTTCGCCGTCGATCGTAACATCGGTGCCGGCATATTTGCTGAACAGGATGTGATCGTCTTTCTTTACATCCAACGGCAACGCCTTGCCATTATCCGATATTTTACCCTTGCCGACAGCCATGACCATGCCTTCCGAAGGTTTTTCCTTAGCCGCATCCGGAATGATAATGCCTCCCTTGGTTTTGTCTTCACCTTCAAGGCGTTTTACAAGTATCCGGTCTTGTAAAGGTCGAATCTTCATAATGATCAATCTCCTCTTCTCTACTGGTTTTTTAACTGTCCTTGACTAATATTAACTACCTTTCAAACCTTGGTTTCACACTTACCACGTAACGGGTTCACCTCCTTTCGCCAAACATACAATTTATGATGTCATCGACATGAAATAGAGATTCTCACTCACCCCAAAACACCCTTCCCCAGCTTAGGGTATGTTTACCCAGCTCACGATCTTGGGAATATTTTTCGAATTGGGGAACCAATCACCAAAGCGATCGGTTAAAAGGTCATGCAAAGCTGTCAGGATATTCAACGCACACAGGAAATACCCCCACCCGTGTGATATACACTCAAATATAATCACGTACTTAAAGTTGTAAAGGGGGTAAAGGCAAAAAATCCTTCGCCTTAGGCTTCGCGCAAAAATAACTTCACAGAATGGGCGCTCGGATTTGGTTCGGATTTGGCC
>CAYTTQ010000134.1:0-5643 GCA_964440795.1 uncultured Desulfobacterales bacterium
ACGGGCCGAAGCCGAGATGGCAAAATGTGAAGTTATTTTTGCGCGAGCCCTAAGCCCCAATAATGACGCCGATGTGGAAATGCGTAAATACCCAAATTCCTGTATTTGACAGCATTCCGCTCAGTATGCACTCACCTTCTACAGGATTCCTCTTATTTACGATCGGAGACGACCGGGGTAAGCGACTTCAATAGGGTTGGGGCAGGGTATACAAACCCCACAAAAAGATACAGGATTTCACCCATTCAAAAGCCCTGTTTCATCGGGTAGACTTACATACCAGTTCAGCAAGAAAGTCGGAGAAAGCTCAAAATTTCAAAAAAGGAGGAAAGGTGATGGCACTTTACCTTGTACAGCATGGGAAAAACCTGCCGAAAGACGTGGACCCGGAAAAAGGACTCTCCGAAGAGGGGAAAGCGGATGTCGGGAGTATGGCCTCGGTAGCCGCACAGAAAGGTATTCAGGTCTCTCGGATTCATCATAGCGGTAAAAAACGGGCTCGAGAGACCGCGGAAATGTTTGGTGCATCTCTTGAACCAAGTGGGGGTGTTCAGGAAATGGAAGGACTGGGCGCCTTGGATGACGTGACAAACCTGCAGCTACGTGCCAATGACAATTGGATGCTGGTGGGACACTTGCCGTTTATGGAAAAGTTGACCTCCTATTTAATCACCGCCGACGCGGACAGACCGCCGGTAATGAAATTTCAAAACGGGGGAATTGTCTGTCTGGATCACGATCCGGAAACGGATGCCTGGTTCATCAAGTGGACCTTGTTGCCTCACATCGAGTAACCGTCAACAGTGATTTTTTTCTATCGGCGAATAAGGGAACGCCGGGAACGTGGGTAGGCCATGAAAAGACGGGCGAGCGGGATATTGCTTCACATTACTTCTTTGCCGTCGCCTCATGGGATTGGCGACCTGGGCTCTGACGCCTTTCGGTTCGTGGACTTTTTGTCCACCGCCCGGCAGAGTTTCTGGCAGATTTTGCCCCTCAATCCATCATCGGGGCTTTCCAATTCTCCCTATCAATGCAGCTCCGCCTTTGCAGGCAATCCGCTTCTTATCAGTCCCGAAAGTTTGGTTACGGACGGGTTGCTGAACAAGAGCGATATGGGTGACACGCCCCTTTCGCGTCAGTATGTCGACTACGGCGCAGTCTTCGATTATAAGCACACTTTGTTTTCCAAGGCTTATGCTAATTTTGGGAAGATGTCGGACCGTCGTCCCGATTACAAGGCGTTCTGTCAGTCCCAACAACACTGGCTGGATGATTATGCGCTGTTTATGACTCTGAAATACCACTTTCAGGGAAAAGCGTGGGACAAATGGCCGAGGGATTTTCGGAACCGAGACCCGGAAGCACTCCGTAGTGTTCAAGAAGAGAGGGCTGAATATCTGGAAAAGGAGAAGTTTCTGCAATTCCTTTTCTTCGAGCAGTGGGCCGCCCTCAAAGCCCACTGCCTGCGTAACGGTATCCAACTGATCGGTGACATTCCCATCTATGTACACTATGACAGTGCCGATGTGTGGGCCCACCAAGATATCTTCAAACTCGACGAAAACGGTGCCCCCTATCTGGTGTCGGGCGTACCACCGGATTACTTTAGTGAGACAGGCCAGCTGTGGGGCAATCCGATCTATCGATGGGACGTGCTCCAAAACCAGGAATATGATTGGTGGTTACAACGGATGGAACATAATCTGGGCCTAACGGATATCGTTCGCCTGGATCATTTCAGAGGTCTGGTGGCCTACTGGGAGGTAGCGGCCGGCGAGACCACGGCAAAAAACGGCACCTGGCAACGAGTGCCGGTAATGGATTTTTTTTCACGATTACTGAAACGATTTCCCTTTTTACCCATTATTGCCGAGGATCTGGGCACCATTACCCCCGATGTCCGAGAAATCATTCACCACTTTGATCTCCCGGGAATGAAGGTACTTCTTTTCGCCTTCGGCGACGACCCGGCCACCAACCCCTATGTCCCTCACAATGTAGTGAGAAACGCCGTCATCTATACCGGCACTCACGACAACAACACTGCCCGGGGATGGTTTGAAACGGAGGCGGACGCCGACACGAAAGCCCGCCTGTCTGCTTATGTGGGCAGGGAGATTTCGGCGAACGAAGTCCATGAAGCGCTCACGCGTTTGGCGATGATGTCTGTTGCCGATCTGGCCATTCTTCCCATGCAGGACATCCTGGGGTTGGGAGAAGAAGCACGGATGAACCGACCGGCCGGGGGCACGGATAATTGGAAATGGCGTCTGCTATCGGAACACCTGACACCGAAAAATGCAGACTATCTGAGAAAAATGACAGTCACTTACGGCAGAGCCTGACGCATAGAAAGGCAAACGTACTTTTCCAGGAGCCTGTCGGAGAACTCCCCACAGACTCCTAGACTCGCAAATAGGCGTCCGGGGCCAGGCTGGTGGCGAGCATAACGCTGTTTATATCCTTGTGTTCAAACCGTCCAAGGGGTCATGGTGGCCCATGGACAGCACCAAGGGCTGGGACAAATCGATACTCATCTTCCAGTACATTAAATCCCTCAATCCCCCAATCCCCCAATCCCCCAATCCCTCAATTCCCAATCCCTAAATCCCTCAATCCCTCAATCCCCCAATCCCTCAATCCCCCAATTCCTCAATTCCCAATCCCTCAATCCCTCAATCCCTCAATTCCTCAATCTCAATTCCTCAATCCCTCAAGCCTTCTGGCCCGCGCAGCCGCTGTTGCCCCGCCGGCACCCCCACCTATCACAACAAGACGGTTTTTCTCCAAGTGTTGACTTTTATCATTCCGTGATTAACTTATTTTCAACGAAACAGATATCCGTTCTGCCCGTTAAATCTAAAACAAAAGGAGTTGGAAACTAGTATGGCTGAATACATAAATATATCGAATAAAGAGCACGAAGACAGAGTTGACCTCCCTGAAGAACTACCCATTTTGCCGCTTCGCAATACGGTGGTCTTTCCCTATTCGGTGGTACCGTTGGTGGTAGGAGTTGCTCGATCCGTCCATCTGGTCGAAGACGCCCTAAAGGGCGACCGGCACATCGGGTTGGCAACCATGAAGGACCCGGAAGTCGAACAAGCGCAACCGGGGCAGATATACGAAACCGGTACCCTGGGCAAGATCGTTCATACCATGCGGTCGGAGGACGGTACAATTCAGGTTGTCATTCAAGGACTTAGACGATTCAAGATAGAACACTGGCTCGATACCGATCCGTATCTTAAGGCAAGCATCACTCCGGCCCCGGAAAAGATGGATTTGGGCGTAGAAACCGATGCACTGGAACGGAGTCTCCGGGATTTGGCGCAAGAAATTATTGCGCTTTCTCCCGGCGTGTCCAAGGAAGCGGCCAATATTCTGACCCAGCTGAAGGGTCCGGAGAAGCTGGTCTATGCCGTATCGGCCAATGCCGGACTACCCACGGATAAGGGACAGGAGATTCTGGACATCGATTCGGTCAATAAAAAGCTGCGCGCTTTGATCGATCATTTGACTCACGAAAAGGAGGTCCTTACGCTGGGGAAGAAGATCAAGTCCAAAGCCCAGGAAAGCATGAGCCAAAGCCAGAAGGAATACTATCTTCGAGAGCAACTCAAAGCTATCCAGAAGGAACTTGGTGAAGGGGAAGGATCCGAATCGGCGGCAGATGAATATCGAAAAAAGATGGAAAAAGCCGGCATATCCGAAGAAGCTCACAAAGAGGCGGAACGGGAGCTGACACGACTGGAGAACATGTCACCCCAGTCACCGGAATATTCGGTCATCAAGAATTATCTGGATTGGTTGGTTGAATTGCCTTGGAACACATTGACGGAGGACGTGCTCGACGTCGATCACGCCCGTACCGTGTTGGACGAGGATCACTATGACCTCGAAGATGTCAAAGATCGCATCGTCGAATATTTGGCAGTCCGAAAGCTAATGGCGGATCGAGGAATGGGACCCTCGAAAAAAGAGACGGAAAAAGACCTGCAGGAGGAAGGCAAAGGGGCCATTCTCTGTTTGGCCGGTCCTCCCGGCGTGGGAAAGACCAGCCTGGGACGCAGTATCGCTCGAGCCATGGGACGAAACTTCACCCGTATGAGCCTCGGCGGCATGCGTGACGAAAGTGAAATCCGGGGACACCGTCGGACGTATATCGGCGCCATGCCCGGCCGTGTGATCCAGGCCGTCAAACGGGCCAAAACTCGAAATCCGGTCTTTATGTTGGATGAAGTGGACAAAGTGGGCATGGATTGGCGGGGGGATCCGAGCAGCGCCTTACTGGAAGTCTTGGACCCGGCACAGAACCATGCCTTCCGGGACCATTATCTGGATGTCGATTTTGACCTGAGCGATGTCATGTTCGTCACCACGGCCAACCAACTGGAAACCATCCCGCCGGCCCTTCGGGACCGTATGGAGATTATTCAGCTGGACGGCTACACGGAACATGAAAAACTTCATATCGCTCGGAACTATCTCTTACCCAGGCAGATAAGACATAACGGCTTGCGTGACGGCGAGGTCGTCTTTTCCGACGAAACGCTTTTAAAAGTCATTCGAAACTATACACGAGAAGCTGGAGTCCGTAATTTGGAGCGCGAGATCGGTGCCTTGTGCCGGAAAGCGGTGGTCAAAATCGCCGCAGAGGAGGCTACTGAGGTGGACATCACCCCCGATCGGGTCCGAGAATGGCTGAAAAAGGAGAAGTATGAACCCGAGTCCTCGGAAGCCATTGAAATTCCGGGGATCGCCACCGGCCTGGCTGTCACCCACGTGGGGGGAGATATCCTGTTTGTGGAAGCCACTGCTTCCACCGGCAAGGGGAATCTCACCCTAACAGGACAATTGGGAGATGTGATGAGAGAAAGCGCTCAGATTGCACACAGCTATGTGGAGTTCATGGCCACCCACATGGATATTGACCCTGAATTATTTGAAAAAAGAGATGTTCACGTTCACGTGCCGGCAGGAGCTATTCCCAAGGACGGCCCATCTGCAGGGCTGGCCATGGTCATGGCGTTAACCAGCTTGTTCTCGTGCAGACCGGTGCGAAGCGATGTGGGTATGACGGGAGAAGTCACCCTGCGAGGCCGGGTGCTACCGGTAGGCGGAATCAAGATGAAGGTGTTGGCTGCACACCGGGCCGGCCTCAAGACGGTAATTCTGCCCAAGCGAAATGAACCGGACTTGGAAGAACTCCCGGATGAAATCCGTCAAAGTCTGAAATTTGTACTGGTAGAACGCATAGAAGAGGCTTTTGAGGTTGCTTTGGAGGAACAAAGAACGACGCTTTCCGGTGAAGAACTATCGCAAGCGCCTGAACCCTGGCAGCAAAACATACCGCCAGAGCCGCCTCATATCGGCTTAAACTAAGACTCCATGCGGGCTGTCCCGCCACCTGCGGGGCAGCCCTCTACACTCCCACCGCACCATTCCGTAAACCAGGCCCAGATGCCTCGGATTCTTTTTTGTAAATATCTCAAGCCACGATTGATCATTTGCCGGTAACCGGTAAAATGAAGTTGTGTGAGCTTAGCAAAAACACACAACGCGTACTGGAACAAAGTCACCAGTAGGGCTCGCGCAAAAATAACTTCACATTTTGCCATCTCGGCTTCCGCCCGTCTT
>CAYTTQ010000135.1:0-5604 GCA_964440795.1 uncultured Desulfobacterales bacterium
TCCGAACCAAATCCGAGCGCCCATTCTGTGAAGTTATTTTTGCGCGAGCCCTAAAAAGCTGAGTTAAGCCCGGCCGGCGGCTTCCTGTTGACAACGAACTTGAACAACCGTGGTGTGTGAAACCGTATTGCCGCATACGGTTCAGGACGGTCTCAGATTTTAATGCTGCTAAAACTCAGCCGTAAGAGTTCCTAAGTTTCGTTGCGGCCGGGTTTGTTAAATTGACCATCTGGATTTGCCAAGATATGTGGTGCCTTTGAATGTCAAAGGAACAACGAAACCAAGGGACTCTAACGGCTTCAAACAGTTAGCCCCATTAAAATCTGAGACCGTCCTGAACCTATAACGTTTTCAAAAGGTCCATGCACGGAGTGAGAAGATCTTATGCAAAGTGCTCGTCTCCAAACAACCGGCAAAAACGTCGTTACCGATAGGAGGTCGCGGTGACATTACGTCTTTGACAGCCATGCCTCATTAAAGAGCATGTACCCCGTGGGATGGGGCTCCGAATTCTGGACCCGCTTGGTCACTATCTGCCAGTTATTCTGCCACCAGGCGATACCGATGGATCCCTTTTCCCACTGGATCTGCTCCAGCTTGCAAAAGATCTTCCGCCGCTTATCCACATCGAGGGTACCATTGGCCTTCTCGAGCAATTCCGTGAATTCCGGATCCGACCAGTTGGTCTCATTCCAGGCGACCGGTTCGCCCTTCTCGTTTTTGATGTAGGCCAGATTCAGCACCATGGTCCCCAACGGCCGGTGAGTCCACGGCGTGATCCCCAGATCGACCTCCGTCCACTTTTCCCAATATTGGCTCGTAGGCATGGTCTGGAGAACAATGTTGAACCCTGCCGGTGCAGCATCCTGCTTAAGGACTTCCGCGTAGCGCACCACATCCGTCCACTCGGACCCCACCGCCAAATTTACCTTGAGACCGTCGGGATAACCGGCTTCTTTGAGTAGTTCCTTGGCCTTTTGAGGGTTGTATTCGGGAACCGGTTTTTCGCAGTATTCGGGGTGCTGGGGGGAAACATGAAAATCATGACCCAACAGTCCCTGGCCGAAATAGGCCAACTGAAGAATCTTTTCCCGGTGCTGGCACAATTTCAAGGCCATTCGAACCCGGTTGTCATTCCAAGGTTTGAGATCCACCCGCATTCTCAGGACCCGGGCTTGCGCGGTGCCCACCGGCTTGACCTTCACCCGGTCGTCGTCCTTAAGTGCCCGGTAGACCGCCGTACCCCCGGTCGTCGCCAGGTCGATGGTATCGATTTCGCCGGCCTGAAGGGCGGCGATACGGGGAGACATCTCATCGCCCATATCCATGAACTCCACACCGTCCATATAGGGAAGCGGCTTGCCGTCGGCACCCTTTTGCCAATAGTCCTTGCGCCGTTTCAGGACCGCCCTTTCACTCTCTTTATACACCTCCAGCGTATACGGACCCGTCCCATGGGGGGCCTTGATGAAATCGCCCTCGAAAGTCTTATGGTTCAGGATCATTGCCGGATAGTGGAACAGGTGTTCGGGAACGGCGATCTCGGCCTTTTTTAAGTGGAGCTTTACCTGGTGGGACCCCGATTTTTCGATACCGCTGGGATCCAGATAACTGCCCATCATGCCGAGCAATGACGAACCCACGTCTTTGTTCAACCATTGATTGATGGAAAAGACCACGTCGTCGGCCGTCAACTCATCCCCATTATTAAATTTTACGCCTTTTCGCAGATTCAGTGTCCAGGTCTTCAGGTCATCGGCGGCCTTCCAGTTTTTCAGCAAATAGGGATGGGTCACGTTGTTTTTGTCCGTCAACGTCAAGTATTCGGCGACCTGTCTGAGAATGTTGGTCGGCTCGACCCAGGAGAACTGGGCGGGGTGGGTCACCTTCTGAACACTCGTGGCGATCTTCATGGTCCCGCCCCGTCGGACGTCCGCGGAAAAGGCCCGCCGGGGCAAGGGCAGCCCCGCCATGCCGAGTGCAGTGAAAAAGGATACGCCGAGCAAGGTGGCATAACGGACGAATTCGCGTCGTGACAATTTGCCATCCTCCAAATACTGTTTCAGTTCATGGACCCGGGCATTTAAGTTATCCTCGATGCGCATAGATACCTCCTCAGTCTTCGTTCGATGGTTGCAAGAAATGGTGTCCAGCCTTGAGTGCTCTCTCGCTACACCAAACCGATGTTTCTTGTCAACCCCGGATCGGCGGGACACCAATGCGCAGACGCCTCCCATACCGCTGAACGCCGACCCTGGCTTCCGCCAAAAAGCGTCACATATGGAAAAAACCGAGACGGGCATCGACCAGGGTCTGCATGCGAGCCAGTTCTTTCTCTGAAAACGGCTTCACCTGTCGGAGAGACGGCGCCATTGGATCATCGGGGCGGAAGTTTTGAAGTGTAAGGGGCGGGGGAGGCTGTGATCCATCAGTGACACGGCACCAGAGTCGCTTCACATCCTCCGCCATTTGGCACACTTCATCTTGACCCAACAGGGACGGACAGACCGTGCATCGGAGCCAAACCGCCGCATCGGCCCCGGCCAAAACGGCAAGGGATCCTTGGATGATCTGGACAGGAATCGGAACGCCGGCGCATCGTTCATAAATCGCATCATCGAAGGGCGCTTTCAGATCCATGGCCACGGAATTCACGCGACCATCGGCAAGGAGATACTCGAGAATTTCCGGCTGGGTCCCATTTGTTTCCAGCCTCGTTTCGAATCCCATCGCCTGGACGGCATCCAGGATGACCGGCAGATCCCTGTGTATGGTCGGCTCCCCGCCACTGATGCAAACCGCATCGATCCGGTCTTTTTTGGATTGGAGTGTCGAGAGGACGTCGTCCAGATCCACCGTTTGCAGCTCACCCGGATTCAAAACCAATTGGTGGGCGTCACAGTAGGGACACCTCAAATTGCAGTAGGGCAAAAAGACCGTGGCACAGTTTTCCCCCGGCCAGAGCGGGTCGGCGGTTTCAATAAATCCCTTAATCATGGTGTTTGCTCACTAGGAAACCGCATCCTTGGCAAGAGCTGCAAGCCCTTTTTTGAAGGGCGCCCGGGCCACGCCTCTTTCGGTGACGATGGCCGACACGTACCGGTTGGGGGTAACATCGAAGGCGGGATTTTCCGCCAAGGCTCCCTCCGGCGCATGCGGCCGGCTGTGAAGATGCGTGACCTCTTCCCCGGACCGATTTTCGATGGGAATGTCGGCTCCCGACGGGGCCGCAAAGTCTATGGTCGACATGGGCGCCGCCACATAAAAGGGTATGCGGTGAGTCTTGGCCAAAACAGCCACCATGTACGTACCGATCTTGTTGGCCACATCCCCATTGGCGGCGATCCGGTCCGCCCCCACGATCACCGCGTCGATTCGCCCCCCTTTCATCAAGTGCCCTGCGGCATTATCGGTAATCACGGTAACGGGAATCTTGTCTTCCATCAGTTCCCACGCCGTCAGTCGGGCCCCTTGTAAAACGGGACGGGTTTCATCTGCAACGACCCGGATCGCTTTACCCGCCTCCACGGCGGCCCGGACCACCCCCAAGGCGGTGCCGTACCCTCCGGTGGCCAATGCCCCGGCATTGCAGTGGGTCAAGACCGTAGCATCGTCGTCGAGTAAGGCCTGGCCGTGTTTGCCCATCGCCTTGTTGATCGCGATGTCTTCTTCCAGGACCCATTTGGCCTCTGCGACCAGTAACGCCTTGAGGTCATCGACCGGTTTATCCTTGTGGGTGATAGCCAGGTTTCTCATCCGGTTGACCGCCCAGCCGAGATTAACCGCCGTTGGTCGGGCCGCGGCCAGGTCGGCGCATATCTCGTCGAGCCTGGCCAGAAAGCGTTCCGTTTTCTTTGCCCGAATCTTGGTGGCGCCCAGGGCAACCCCCATGGCAGCCGCCACTCCGATAGCCGGGGCACCGCGGATCACCAGATTCCGTATCGCCTTCTTAACGCACGTATGTCCCTTACAGACCACATACTGCTCGACCCGCGGCAATTTGCGCTGGTCGATCATGACAACCCGATTGTCTTTCCATGCGATGGTTTCAACCATTTTTAAGTCCCCGGTTTTAAGTCCCCGGTTTTCAGTCTCCGGTTACGTGTCCAAGATCTCCCGCAACATCTCGTTGACCAGCTTTGGGTTGGCCTTTCCCTGAGTGGCTTTCATCACCTGGCCGACAAAGAACCCCAACAATTTCTTCTTGCCTTCCCTGTAGGCGGCCACTTCTTTGGGATTCTCATCCAGGACCTGTTTCACCGTGTCTCGAATGGCATCGGTGTCCGTGATCTGTACGAGGCCCTGTTTTTCCACGATCGCTTCCGGGGTATCCCCGGTGGCCACCATCTCATCAAAAACGGTTTTAGCGATCTTGCCGCTGATGGTCCCGGAATCAATCAGCTTCAGCAACGCCCCCAGGCGATCGGCGGGAACCGGACAATCGGTTATGCTTTTTCCGGTCTCGTTTAGCATCCCCAGGAGACTCCCCATGACCCAGTTACACACGGTTTTGGGGTCCGGGAATACCTTAACACAGGCCTCGAAATAGTCGGCCAACGCCCTGGAGTCCGTGATGAAGGCGGCTTCCGTCACCGGTAAACCGTAGTCCGCCACGAACCGGGCCTTTCGAGATTCCGGCAGTTCCGGCAGCCGACGTCGAATGTCGGCTATCCATTCATCATCGATGACCAGAGGAACCAGATCGGGGTCGGGAAAATACCGGTAATCGTGGGCCTCTTCCTTTCCCCGCATGGACACGGTGATCTGCTTGTCCGGATCCCACAAGCGCGTCTCCTGCACCACCGTTTTGCCGTCTTCAAGCAGGGATTCCTGTCGATCGATCTCATATTCGAGTGCCTTTTCCACATGCCTGAACGAGTTCATGTTCTTAACTTCCGTACGGGTACCAAAAGGGTCGGCCCCCGAAAGCCGGATGGACACGTTGGCGTCGCACCGGAAACTGCCCTCTTCCATATTGCCGTCGCAGATTTCCAAATATCTTAAAATGGCCCTGAGTTGTCTCAGATAGGCCCCGGCCTCCCGGGCCGACCGGATGTCCGGTTCACTCACAATCTCGATGAGCGGCACCCCGGTCCGGTTGAAATCGACGCGACTGACGGACCGATAGGGATCATGAAGCAGTTTGCCCGCATCTTCTTCCATATGGATCCGGGTGATACCGATATCCTTTTTTGCCTCGTCCACCTCGATGGATACCCGTCCATGCTCGGCAATGGGCAGTTCATATTGTGAAATCTGATAGCCCTTGGGCAGGTCCGGGTAGAAATAGTTCTTCCGGGCAAAACGGCTTGTCTGGGCAATACGACAGTCGGTGGCCAGGGCCATCTTGAGGGCGAAATCCACCACCCGGCGGTTCAACACGGGCAACACGCCCGGCATGCCCAGGCATACGGGACAGGTGTGGGTGTTCGGCGGGGCGCCAAAGGCGGTCGAACACCCGCAAAATATCTTCGACTTCGTGAGGAGCTGGGCGTGTACCTCAAGCCCGATGACACTCTCGTATTTCATATAAACCTCTTTGGAATTGAGGAATTGAGGAATTGAGGAATTGAGGAATTGAGGAATTGAGGAATTGAGGAATTG
>CAYTTQ010000136.1:0-5553 GCA_964440795.1 uncultured Desulfobacterales bacterium
ATGCAACCTCCTCTGGTTTGATTCTTGGTTTGCTTTTATGAGTTAATGAATCTGTTGTGAGCGCAGCATCCACCGAGATAGTGCCACTACAAAGTTGATGGCGTCGTAAAAAGTCCAATATCTGCGTTGCGCTGCATCCCTCGTCACTGCGGCGTACGCTAAGTACGTCTCATTCCTCGGGATTTGCGGCGCCTTGATCTTGAACTTTTTACTTAGCCATCTAAAATCGGACTTTTTACGACTTGATCAAAGTTCTTAATTGATCTACAAATCCTTATTCGGACAAGCTCGCCTTGGCCAGTTGCGTCAGAACGTCTTGGGTCGATTCCTTTGATTGCCGCCGTAAAGTGAGGACAAGGAGTCTGCTTTTGTCAAACACGACAAATTGTCCCAAACCAGGCAGGTGTACCGCCGCCTCCCCAACCCCGTCAACACTGGCTGGTGAGAAGCTTGTGTTTCCCATCGCTTGCCTGAGAGACTGAACGTGTTCCTCAATTACCCGATCGGGATCTCCTCCGTTTGGGCGAGCAGTGACCAGTAAATTAAGACTGGCAAACGACATCCCGTCGGTCGGTACATAGGTGCAAGAAGACATCACGGTCTTACCCCGATCATCTTTGCGGACCTGGCGGTTCGGAGCCGCAAATTGGATGTTCAGTATGTCGCTGACCTCCTCTTTAGACAGAAGGGAGCAAGCGTCCAGCCGTCGCTGGGTGTTTTCTTCGGGGACGGTGTTGCGACAGCCGATCAAAGGCGCTATGGTAAGCGACACTAAAATCAGCGACACTAAAATTGACCAAAACACGTGTGCGAAGCGCTTTCTCATCCTGCTCATCGTGGGCCGTCTCCGGTGGGAAAAAGGCTATGTCCGCCTCCTCAGACAAAAGCCGGGCACATATTTACGATACAATGTCTATTATTGTCAAAGTGAATTTCATGCCCGGCATCGCAACCGCGAAAACGAAGCGGGGGGAAATAGCGTAGATTTTATATGATGCGCAACCGTCTATCCGAATTGAGTTTTTCCGAGTTCTTTCTCCATGTCGTCAAAGACGTCTTCGATGTCGTAAAGGCGTTTATCCGCTTCGGCCAGGTGCCAGTCGGCGATTTGTTCTTCAATCCGCTCGTATAGGTCATGGAGCTTGTCTTTATGTTGGCGGAGTATGGCCCTGAAAGGCGGGTCTGCTTCGGATTTATAGAGGAGGCGGTCGAAGTGTTTGACGATCTCAAAAAGGGACGGCTCGGTTTCCAGCCACTCCGGATCGAGAAATCGAAGACGGTAGGCAAATCGCGGATAAACCCCTGCCAATCCCTTCTTGTAATAGGGCTTAATCTTTGTGGTTAGTTGCATGTGCTTGCTCATTGATAGTCTCTCCCTATGCTTTTGGGAAGTCCGCCTTCATTCACTCATCTGACGGGTGAACGGGGCGACGCATTTTTTTGACCCGGCTCCGATGCCGCTTGTCTTCCCTAAGGCGTTTTTTGGAGGCTTCGGAGGGGCGGGTCTTGACTCGCCGTTTCGGTTTGCGGGCTGCCTGACGAATCAAAGCGACCAGGCGATTCACAGCGTCTTCCCGGTTTTGTGCCTGTTTCCGATACCGGGTCGCCTCAATGGTCAAGAAACCGTCTTGAGAAAGCTTTTTCCCCGCCAGCTGCATGACACGGTCCCGTACCGACTCAGGCAAGTTGGGAGAGCCTTTGACATCGAAGCGGAGCTGCACCGCGGACGCCACCTTGTTGACATTTTGCCCTCCCGGACCGGACGCTCGGATGAAACTGAACTGAAGCTCGCTTTCGGGTATAAAAATATGATCATCGACAGATATCATTCGTCTCCGCGGCCCTTTTGTCCCTCCCCCTTTTCTATATCGGTGGTTGATTCGCTGTCTGTTTCATTGGGAATACGTCGCAAGGGTAAAGCGGCCGACGGCTCGATGCTGCGCAGGTGAAGATCCCGTTGCGGAAAAGCGATCTCGATGCCGGCCGCTCGAAATGTGCGATCGATTTCTTGGTTGATCTCGCTTCGAGCGACAACCATGTTATCAATATCGGATACCCAAACCCGCAGTTCAAAGTCGAGACAACTCTCTCCAAAATTCATAAACAGCACCTGAGGGGGAGGGTTACTCACCACCGTCGGATTGTCTCGGCCACATTCCTCCAGGGTGGCGATGACCTTGTCGATATCCGAACCGTATGCAACGCCCACCGAAAGTCTCAACCGTATTGAACGATCGGAAAGCGTCCAGTTGGTGACTTCGTTGGATATCAAATTACTGTTGGGAACCACCACTTCGGATCGGTCAAAGGTCTTTACGATGGTGGATCGAAGACCGACTCGGCTGACTTCTCCCCACCGTTCTCCCAGTTGGACATAGTCTCCCGCTTTGATGGGCCTTTCAAAGAGGAGAATCAACCCCGACACGAAGTTGCTGACAATGCTTTGAAGTCCGAAACCGATCCCGACACCGAGAGCGCCACCGATAATGGTGATGTTCTTCATGTCCACGCCCAAAAAAGAAAGCGCCAGCAGGAAACCGACGAAAATGATGCCATAATGGACCAGTCGGGTCATGGACATCTGAACGCCCAGTTGAACCCGACGCCGGGGGAATACTTTTTCCAACAAAATACCCTGAACAAGCCAAGAAACGACGAAAGAGACATAGAGGGCAATCGCAACAATAATCATCATGCCCAGCGTCAGCTTCCACGTGCCCACGGAAAAGCCGATGGAAAACAACCCCTGCAATGCATCACCAACATTTTCGTATACCCGCCATACGACGAGCAAAATGACGGCAACAAAGGTGAAGACAAAGACGGACAGGATGTTGGTCAGTCGCCCCTCGATTAATTGTGCATTGGGGCGGAAACGGGGAATTCCGTCCAGAACCTTGGTTTGCAAGATGAACTTCACCCATCCCTCGAGCAGGACAACGAACATCCATCCCAACAATATCAACAAGACCGTCTTTAACGATGATTCCAAAAGCCGGGCGGCTAGGATGTGGTAACCGGCCAGTTCCAGCAACGTCACCGATATGAAGACCAGCCCCGCCAGGCGAAATCCCCACCGAAACAAACGGGGACCGGCCCGGCGTCCAACCTTGATGTTTTCCCACGCGCAGAACGCCACGCCCCAGAGGGCGATGAGAAATATGCAGAGACGAAAGAGGGGCACCGGTAGAGCGATAAGCCGACACAGCTGAATAAAGATCACGATAGCGACCAGCACATATACACCAAACCGCTTGCGGTGGTCCGGTGTTAATCCTCCCACCAGTCGAGCGGCGGTAACGCCCGCCACGACCCAGAGAAGAAAAGACCATGTTCGGTCGACCACCCCATAGAACGGTCCCACCACCCAGATACTGACAAATAATCCGGCCGACAGGGGCCGCTTGATAAGAAAACGCCACCGATCCACTTTTTCGATAAAGTGCCTGTTCCGGAAGATGCTGGTTGCAATAAGCATCGCCAAGATGACCTGAAGCAAGAGCAACCACCCCTTCGAGTGCCAAAACTGACGATCCGGCCATTTCACGGAGGCGATACCTCGTACGAAATCTTCCCACAACGACCGTTCAAACTTGGCGACATATTCCGTTGACAACAAAGAAGGCGCGGACTTTTGCAGGGTTTGACCTCGTGCTGCGGAAAGCATGGCGTTCAGGTTGGCCTTCATGGCGTGAATTCGTGCTTCAATGGTTGCCCCTTTTTGCTGGACGGCCAGGACTTTTTCCAGCTCCCGCGAGATAAGTTGAAGGGACGTGTTTGTCACCTCCTGAGCCCTTGCCAGGGAATCCCGGGCAGCGGATCCGGGTTGCATTTTTGAAAGACGGTTTTTGAATGTGTCCAGCCGGTCCTTTTTGCCCTGCCACTCATTTTTCCACGATTCAAGTTGCGTCGTGGACTTTTCAATGGGTGCGGTCAGCTCGTCGAAGGCCTTTTCTCTGGCGATGACCGTCGATTTGAGTTGAAAGATCCGGTCGTAGGTAGGGTCGGTGGCGGCGACGAGTTCGGACACCTGCTGCGAGATATCTTTTATTGTTGCCTCAAGATCAACCAGGGAGGTTTTTACTTCCGTGAGGTCGGGCAACGTGTTGATATTGGTTTTTAACACGGAGGCCTGTTCAATTACCTGCGCACAAAATGCGATACACTCCGACTGCTCCGGTTTTTCGGCCGACACCACAGCCGGCTCAGCGGTCGTCTGAGTCTCTGAATCCTTATTTGCACCAAGGCCCGGGCTTGAAATCGCCAGGCTCAATATGAACAGGCAGAATAAGACGATGGTCTGAGGACGTTTCATGAAACCGCCTTCCTTGTATGAGACAATTAAATGGGGTTTCCCCATGTCTGAGGTTCCAACCACGCTGTGTTGCGCGGCCTATCTCGGTTTTCGCTTTACTTTGTCATACGGGGATCCGGAAATGATCCGTTACTTGTAGGAAACACCGGTTTTTTTGTCAACAGCTTAGACTGCGCCGAAGGGGGAAAGATCGGCGAAACTCGTATGAAACTAGATTAGGAAAACATTGTGGGTCAGGTTACGCCGTTAGGCGTTACCTGACAAGATGTGCTAGTGAAAGACCTCCGGCGGGATTTCCAGGGGTATAACCCCCTTTTTGCGGAGCAGTGCTTCGTCTCGCTTGCTCTTGGTGCGAAGCCATCGTTCGTAGAGGCGGAGAAGACCCTCGGCATGTCGCGGACCGTCCGATGCGGCGACTTCGGCGATAACATCCATCAGGTCGGTGTATTTCTCGCTGAGTTCATCAAACACTTCATCGAGTTTCCAGCGGATGACCCGGGCGGCCAACAGATCGAGTAGATCCCGGTAGGAGGACCTCCCCAGGCTGGCGTAATAATCGATATCTACCAGGGACCGTTCAAAACTGTCCGAGAAATAGCCGGTCAGGAAAAGGGTGGTGTCCCCGATATACTTTAAGATAAGTGCACGCCGTCCGTGGGTCTCTCCCTGACTCTTTAGATATAACTCCGCAAAGGTCTGAGTCTTGTTTTCGATCGCTTGGTCGGACAGGGTCTTGACGTCCGTGTAGCGTGAGAGGAGATCCACGAGATAAAACTCGGTGTTTTCAGAAATGTCGACCTTAAGCCGACTTCTTGCGTTTTCCACCGCTTCCTTGAAGTATTCCACCAGGTGTTTGGTTTCCAAATAGGTCATTTGCGGCTCCTTTTGTGAGACGACTGCCTGTCCATAGTCTGACCGGGCGGCACATTAATAAATGTTAGCACTCCCGCCATTCGAATTTCAAGTGGATCGCCCGTTTGGATTTTTCCATGCAGGAAGTGTACCCGGGGTGAATTCACAGGTGCTGATTTATGAAATGGTATTGTATTATTAATGGGTTGGGTTTGAGTCGCAGGTCGGGGCGGGTATTTCGGCCTAAGGGTTCGCGCAAATCGTCTGAGTTAAGCCGCACCGCGGCTTCCTGTCGGTAACGAAGTTCTTACCGGTTGTTTGGAGACGAGCCCTTTGCATAAGATCTTCTCACTCCCTGCATGGACCTTTTGACCCATGTATGAACG
>CAYTTQ010000137.1:0-5546 GCA_964440795.1 uncultured Desulfobacterales bacterium
CTATGAGGACTCCCCCCTTGCTTTTCGCGAACAAGAGAGCGTTTTCCCGGTGTTTGCAGAGAGGCGGGTTTATCGTATGGTCATTTTGGAAGGGTAAAGTAGAAGGTGGCACCTTTCCCTTTTTCCGAATCGACGCCTACCTCGCCCCCATGGCCGTCGACGATCCTTTTAACGATGGAAAGGCCCAAACCGGTTCCCTCTTGATGTTCCGATCCACCGGCTCGGGTTAGCATGTCAAATATTTTGTCATGATTCTTGGTGTCTATTCCGATCCCGTTGTCCTTTACATAAAATCGGTGAAACCGGTCGTTTTCTTCGTGTCTTATGGAAATCTCCGGGTTGGGAGACGCCTTTGTGTATTTGATGGCGTTGGTCAACAGGTTCTGGAAAACCTGATACAGCTTTGTCGGGTCACACCGGACAACAGGCCAATCTTCCACCATATCTATCTTTACACCACTTTCCCGGATCTGTTCTTCCAAGTCCGTCATGACCTCGCTGAGCACGTTGGAAACCGAGACATCGCTGTAGTCGAGTTTCATCCGTCCCAGCCGGGACAGGGTCAACAGATCGGTTACCAATTGTTCCATCTGACCGGCGGATGTCTGGATATGGTCGACGTAACTCAACCCCTTTTCCCCCAAGTGTTCCCCAAACTTCTTCTTGAGCCGTTGAGAAAAGCCCTTCACGGATATGATAGGATTTTGTAGATCATGGGAAACGGCATACAAAAATTGCTTCATTTCGTCTTCTTGGTTCTTCATATCCGTAATGTCCACCGCACTCCCCAGTGTGGCCGTCTGTCCCCCGTATTCTATGGGGACATGCCTGTGCTTGAGCCATATGACATCGCCGTCCTTCTTCAGGCCGCGCACTTCATACTCGTACGGTTCCCTTCCCGCCGGATTTCTCGGCGGGGTATTACCGGCGGTCCTGTCTTCCGGGCAAAGGAGGTTCTCGGTTTTTAACCCCGTAACCTCATCGATTGTGTAACCGTAAAGGTCGGCAAACGGTTGGTTGGCAAATACGATCCTGCCTGCTTGAACCACATAAATACCGACCGGACATTTTTCAATCAGTTCGCGGTAATCGATTTCCGGGGTCCCATTTTTTCTGTTTTCCATTTTGGGTGTCCTTGCTTTCTATTGATCATATAGACCGTAGATTTAGTTTAGGGTCTTCATCTTGAAAGAAAAATAGGTCGGATCCTGTATTTTGGTAGGAGATAAGGCCCTTGACGATTTCATATTTAATGTAACAACGAAATCCTGGTCCTTTGGGTCAGGTCAGAGACTAATGGCTGTGCCGTGAACTTGTTGCAGCTGGAGTGTTGGAGTACTGGGCAAGACAAAAAAAACAGATGGCTTTCCTGTGTTGATTGTAAAAGACCGGCTCATTTCTTGAAGCAGGGGCCATATCAGATTCCAGCACTCCAACACTCCAGTACTCCAATACGCAGGTAAAAAGACATCTTCAAACAACTCCCTTCCAAGGGTTATCAAAGCCGGGCCCTCTGGACCCGGATATTTACTATTCGTGACGATCATGTTAAAAGTTTTAGATTGTGCTTGCCGCTTCTTACAATATTCACTGTTGTGTCGGTACGGACGGCTGCCGGGATGTGGCACGAGTCGCCCAGGTGATTCAAGAAACCGGTGCGCGAATCGTGGGGCTCCAGGAAGTCATTTCTCACAGCAACAACGAAACATCACAAATGGCCCGACTTGCCGATTTGACCGGTCTGGTGGCAATTCCCGGCCCGACCATATATCGCACGGAAAGTCATTACGGGAATGTCTTGCTGACCGGGTGGCCGATATTGAATGTCAGACGCATGAGTCTGAATGTCTCCCGCCGGGAGCCCAGAGGGGCGGTGGACGTACTGCTCGATGTTCGGGGACACAGGGTCAGAGTGATTACGACGCATTTGGGTCTCAGGCGGTCGGAACGGCTGCGCCAGGTCAAGAAGTTATTGACCTTTGTGGACAAACCGAGTGCGGATTGTGTGGTACTCTTAGGTGACATCAATGAATGGGTTCCCTGGCGATTGTCTCTGCGCACCTTACATCAACATTTCGGTAGGGTTCCCGACCTGCCCACCTTTCCCACCCGGCGTCCCGTCCTGGCCTTGGATAGGATTTGGGTCAAGCCGCAGATGGTTTTGAAGGAATTGCGGGTTCATGACACCAGTCTCGCCCGGTCGGCGTCCGATCACTTGCCGGTAGTGGCTGAAATCACCACGGCCGAAGTGCCTCCCCTAACCCCCCCCCCGGTCTCATAGCCTCCACGTCCAAGAATCTTTGTCGCTGAAATGCTGTCCATTTTATATACTGGATATCCCCTATTTACGGCCCTCACTCAGACATGTAGCTTGATATAGAATATGAAACCCAGGAGAAGTCTGATTTGGGAGCCTTGAGACTTTCCGACAATGCCAAGAAGGTGCTGACCGCCCGTTACCTGCGTCGCAACAGGGAAGGGGATGTTTCGTTCTCCCCGTAGAAGACAGTATCGAAGCCATTTTCGAGGCGATCGAAGATATGGCGCTGGTACAGCGGTGACGACGTCAAAGTATCTATCATAAGGCTGGAAATCGAGTGCGAAGTCTGAGGTCCAAGCGGGAAAGGAGAAAAGGCTATGAGCTTTAAAGAGGATCTTGAAAAAATCGGTTCGGTTTGTACGGGAACCGGGACGTGGCCGATAAAGACCTATATCGACATGTACCACCGTTCCCTGGAAGACCCGGAGGGGTTCTGGGCCGAACAGGCCGGGAAACTGGACTGGTATAAACCCTGGGATCAGGTATTGGAGTGGGATCCGCCGTATGCGAGATGGTTTGTCGGCGGCCGGCTCAATGCCTGTCATCAGTGTGTGGATCGCCATGTGAAATCGTGGCGAAAAAGTAAGGTGGCCATTTATTGGGAAGGAGAGTCGGGCGAAGAAAGGGTCCTTAGTTATTCCACTCTCTACAGGGAAGTCAATCAATTCGCTTCGGCCTTGCAGCGTATGGGAGTGGAAACCGGGGACCGGGTCGCCCTATATCTTCCCATGGTTCCCGAGGCCATTGTGGCCATGTTGGCTTGTGCACGGATCGGTGCCGTCCACACCGTTGTTTTTTCCGGTTTCAGTGCCCGGGCCTTGGCGGGAAGGATCCAGGAGACGGAAGCGAAACTCTTGATCACGGCGGACGGCGCATTTCGCCGGGGCAAAACGATTCCCCTTAAAGATAATGTTGAAGGTATTATGGATGATTGTCCCACCATTGAGAAGGTCGTTGTCGTTAAGAGAACCCGCGAGCAGGTGGGGATGACGGAAGGAAGAGATTACTGGCTTTCCGATCTGATGGCGGAAGCGGAAATGTTTGTCGAACCGGTACCGGTTGAAGCCAATCACCCCCTTTACATCCTCTACACGTCCGGTACCACGGGTAAACCCAAGGGCATCGTCCACAGCACCGGTGGTTATATGGTCTTCAATCACTCCGGATACCAATGGGTGTTCAACATAAACGAGCAGTCCGTCTATTGGTGCACAGCGGACATCGGCTGGGTCACCGGACACAGTCAGTTGGTCTATGGTCCGTTGTCCCACGGGGCGGCCGTGGTTATTTACGAGGGGGCACCCGATTACCCACAGGTTGACCGGTGGTGGGATGTCATCGAGAAATACGGGGTCAGTATCCTTTATACCTCACCCACGGCCGTTCGTATGTTCATGCGTTACGGTGAGAAATGGCCCCAAAAACATGACCTTTCGAGTCTTGAGCTTCTGGGCAGTGTGGGAGAGCCCATTAATCCGGAAGCTTGGCACTGGTACTATAAGCACATCGGGGGTTCCCGTTGTCCGATTGTGGATACCTGGTGGCAGACGGAAACCGGCGGTATCATGATTTCGCCCACACCCGGTATCGACCCCCTACCACTCAAACCCGGTTCGGCCTGTTTTCCCTTACCCGGCGTGGATGCCACCGTGGTTAATGAGGAAGGGAAAGAAGCGGACAAGGGCGAAAGAGGTCAATTACTGATAAAAAAGCCCTGGCCGGGAATGCTGATGGATATCTATAAAAACTCGCAACGCTATAAAGATACCTACTGGTCTAAATTCCCGGGATCCTACTATCCCGGAGACTTCGCCATGCGAGACGAGGACGGATATATGTGGGTAATGGGTCGGTCCGACGAAGTCATAAAGGTGGCAGGACATAGATTGGGGACAGTGGAAGTAGAAGATGCCGTGGCCGCTCATCCGGCGGTCGCCGAGACGGCGGTGAGCAGTAAGCCCCATGAGGAAAAGGGAGAGGTCCTGGTGGTATTTACCATACTCAAAGAAGGCAAATCGCCCTCGGACAATCTGAAGGAGGAGATCATAAAATATGTGCGGGAGGCCATCGGTCCGATAGCGACGCCCGAGGATGTCTATTTCGTAGACTCTCTTCCAAAGACCCGAAGCGGTAAGATCATGCGGCGAGTGCTCAAGGCGGTGGCTTCCGGAAAAGAGGTGGGCGACCTGAGTACCTTGGAAAATGAGGCGTCCGTTGACGAGGTTAAAAAGGCGTACGAAAGCTTGAGCGAAGAAGCGCACAGCCCTGAGGGGGAAAGCCGGTAATGTAAACTTAATGGTGGCACGCGTCGACTATGAACAAGGTATTCACAAGGGGGAAAAAGGGTGTAGATTAGAGAATAAAGAGGGAGGGAATGTAGCGTGAAAACAAAGCAAGTGAAGGATCTCATGTTGGATGTATCCGTCTGTAAGCGCGTCAGTGAACGAGACACCTTACACCAGGCGATAACGGCGTTGAGCGATCCTTCCATGGAGTCGGCCGATACAAAGTATCCAATGGAAACGCTTTTGGTCGAAGATGCCAAGGAGCAGATCTCAGGCGTGTTGACGCTGTGGGATATTCTGGCAGGGCTTGAACCGGGGTACAGAAATATCGGAGCGTTTACGCGTATCCCTCAAAAATATAATAGGGGAGAAGTTGCCATAACCGTTCCCAGCCTTCACTGTCTATGACCACGGTGGTGTCGTCTTCTTGGAAGTCATGCTGCTCACAGTGGTCAAGTATGTCTTCGTGTTCTTCCTGCATCTGGTTCCATATGGAGTTGGCTTGCTCGGAGCCCGTAACGGCCCGGATGGCATCCACGACAGATACTTTTCCTTCCGAAGTAAATTTGACCGGCTCGTCGCCGATATCGAGTGAAAGGTCTTGATTCATATCCGTATGCATATTTTTAGCCTCCAATGCGTTTTCCTTTGAGTTGACAGTTGTTATGAAATTGTAAAAAGCCGGTTTTGCTCTTTCCGTGATTATCTCGAGGACATCAGCGTGTCCTTCGTTCTCATTGTTTCAGCCACATTACTCAATACCGGGCGATGAGGTAAATACACGAAAAGGTGTATTTGATGCACTCGCTAAATGCACCGCTGATCATCTGATCATTAAGGGAAAACCGGATTAGCGACAATCGTCGAATGGCCGGCAGATGCCTTGCTAAGGGCTCGCGCAAAAATAACTTCACATTTTGCCATCTCGGCTTCGGCCCGTC
>CAYTTQ010000138.1:0-5544 GCA_964440795.1 uncultured Desulfobacterales bacterium
TGGCCAGCTCAAGGGCCAGACTTCGGCCCAGACCAGAGCCGCCGCCGGTTACGATCGCGGTCTTGCCAGCGAAGACAGACATAGCAGTTCCTCTCCCCATGTTTATCTAGTTCCCGGGATCATGCGCCGACAAGTGGATGTCAAACACCGTGGCCTCATGCCCCTCCCAGTGTTTTTGAGTTATTTCAACCTTGGCCTTCTCGTCCTCCATCATCTCGAACAATCCTTGCAACCCTCCAAGGGCAACATAGAACATGGGCTCGGTGCGGGGGTCGTCGTCAAAAATCAGGACCTGAACGTGCTTTTTGGTAATTTCCTTCACTTCAAATTTCAGGCCCTTAATAAAGGCCCTGAAAGCGATGACCTCGATCTTTTTCAGGGTCTCGTAAGCGTCGCCGGGCACGATGATGTTTTTGTAGATCGAGTTGGTCAATTGCTGGAAATTCAGTTTCCCCCATTGGATCGCCAGTTCGGGCTTTCCTTGGGCCACTACCTTATATATCGCCTCCATGAGGTCGATCATCGGTTCGGACGGATACCACACCGAAGGAAGGATGCGCTGGGAAACCAGATCCTTGGCTTCATCCGAGAGGTATTGATCCCAGGGCTTGTCCTTCATGGTTTTTATGACTTTAACCGCGGGAAGAACCATGCTCCCTTTAACTGCTCTTTCTTGATCCTGTTTTTCCATGAGAGCTTCTCCCAGCGAATTTTATCAAATGCCGAATAGCTCGGCAGCCGTGCCATGCATGATCTGTTCCATCTCTTCCTTGCTGAATTTGATTTTGGTGTTTGGTTTTGTAAAAGTTTTGACCCAGAGATCAGGAGCCATGGCCATGCTGGGCAACGGAGAGTCGGTGGCCCACATGATCCGGAAGGCGCCGATGACATCTATCAGGTCTCTGAGCCACTGGTAGAACCTGTCCGCTCCCCATTGCACGTATGACATCTGGTGTGCGGAGACGTCAAAGTAGAGGTTAGGGATCATCTTGCCGTGCATGACGGCCTCCACGTGCAGGTCCATGCCCACGTGGGCCATGATGAACTTGGTGTCGGGGTTCCGCGCCGCGGCCTCTGCGATCCAGGTCGGTTTTTGCGGGTCGAAATAAATCGGGGCGGCCACCTGGGTCCCGCTGTGAATCAGGACCGGCGCGTTGTATTGGGCGCTCAACTCGTAAAACGGGGTAAGGACTTCATCGGCGGGATAAAATCCCGCGGCCGGGTGCAGTTTAAGACCCTTCATGCCCAGGTTTTTCAGGCAGTCTTCATAATGTTCCAGGGCCCCGGACCGCCGGGGGTCCAGGGCCGCAAGAGCGACGTATCTGTCCGGATGTTTCTGCGCCATCTCCGCATAGGTCCGGTTCGTCTCGAAGGGATGGATTCCCGGGTCCCCGATCTCCTCGCCGATGTCCACGCTGAAAATCACGGCCTTTTCTATGCCCGCGATGTCCATGGCCTTCAGGAACTTCTCCCCGCCGGGGTCGTACATGATGTTGGAAGTCTTCATCATGTCCTCAAGGCTCATGTCCATCTTGAACTTGGTCTTCATGGCCAGGCTGATGGTCCTGGCCGTGCCCTCCTCGTACTTGCGCGGCAGGGTCTCGGCCAGGGGGATGTGCACATGCGCGTCATAGACCTTCATTTTCCCGCCTCCTATACCTTGGCCGGCCGGAACTTATGCAACGTCACCTGCTCCGTCACCTTGTCGAACACGACCTCCACCGGCATATCGCATTTCAACTCCTTGGGGTCGCACTCGATGATGTTGCTCATGAACTTGGGCCCCTCATCGAGCTTGATCAGGGCC
This sequence comes from uncultured Desulfobacterales bacterium, assembly GCA_964440795.1. Classification (GTDB taxonomy): domain Bacteria; phylum Desulfobacterota; class Desulfobacteria; order Desulfobacterales. The sequence continues at coordinate 1,808 of CAYTTQ010000138.1, forward strand.
ACGGTGTAAGGGAGCGCGCCCATGAACTCGGGCGGGGAAAAGGAATAGGTGGTGGTGAACATGTAGATTTTCCCCTTGCCCTTGGACTCCTTCCACTCCAGGTTGCGGCTCATGCAGTTGCTGCAAATGATCTTGGGCAGGTTCATATATTGCCCGCAATCCGCGCACACCTGGTAAAGCAGCTTCCCTTCCTTGCACCCGTCCCAGAAGACCTTGCTGGTCTTGGTCATCAACGGCAACGGCAGTTTGTAATTACTCATGATCAAACCTCCCTTCCCAGGACTCCCACATGGTAGTCCATTCCATTTCCGCCCAGCGCGGTTGCCACAGCTATGTCCGCATCCTTTACTTGTCTTTCGCCGGCTTTTCCCGTTAACTGACGGTACGCCTCCACCAACATGGTCACACCGCCTCCACATCCAGTATGTCCTTGGGCCAATAGTCCTCCATTCGTCGTACAGGGCATCTTACCGCCGGGAGCGATATTGCCATCCTCAACAAAAGCCCCGGCCTCTCCCATTGCACAAAGTTTCAAAAGATTAAGCTGAAGAAGGATTGATGACGGGAACGCATCGTAGATTTCCGCCACCTTGATGTCATCCTCGGTTATCCCCGCCATTTCGTAGGCTTCATCGGTTGCAGGCCCCCAGGCCTTTTCAATGTCCTCGGGAATCTCGGACGCGGCGAAATGAGTGCAGCGGGAACCCTGGCCAAGGATATATGCAGGAGTATCGGTCATGTCCTTGGCCCGCTCCGCGCTGGTGACGATAAAGGCCGCGGCGCCGTCGGCCAGTTTGTTCATCATGCGCTTGGTCAAAGGAGTAGAAAGCATGTCGCAGTTCACGATCTCGTCCGCGCTCTTGACCGTGCGGATCATGGCGTTAGGGTTGAGCGAGGCCCATTTACGAAGCGACTCAACCACTGCCGCGACTTGCCGCTGGGTGGTCCCGGTCTGGTGCATATAGCGGTTCTGGAGGAACGCTCCCATGGCCAGTTGGCTGAAGCCGTAAGGCGCTTCATACTCCTGGTTGATCGAGACCTTGGAGAATGAAAGAATGGCCGACTGAATATCGATGCCCGTGCCGAGCCTGTCCGAGTGCACCACCAGCACCGCCTTGGACAATCCATTCGTGATGAGACCAATGGCGGTTTTAAGAGCGGTAGTCGAGCTTGATCCTCCTGAACAGATCATGAAGTTGTTCTTGCAAGTCTTGCCTAGGCCCAATTCCTCGACCAGCCAGGAACAGACCATATTGGACATGTCAAGTTGGTTGGCCACTACCACTATCGGAAGCACAGTTTCGATGTCCTCCTTTTTGATATTCGCGTCTTTGATGGCCTGTTCGGAAACCTCGACCGCGGCCTCAATGAACGAACGCTCGGGATACATTCCGGTCGGGACCTCGCCGACCCCTACAATTGCCACTTTTCCTCGAATACTATCCATTTAAGTTCTCCTTCTATAATAATTGTCTACTTTTTGTTTTCTATACTCCGGTCAGTAACCGGCCGATGATCTGCCGCTGGATCTGCGAGGTCCCGCCGCCGATGACTCCCATCTTGGCTGCCCATAGGCCATGGCCTATGGGGTTTTCCCTCATGCAGCCGTATCCGCCGAAGATCTGGATGCACTTGCCAGCGATCCTCTCGCCGGCCTCGGTGATGAATGTCTTGGCGATGGCCGCGTCCAGCCCGGTGAACATGTCGTTGTCAATCATCCAGGCCAGGTGGTAAGCCAGCCACTTGGAAGCCTCCAGGTCCATCTTGATTTCCGCAAGCAGGCCCTGCACGAACTGGAACCTGGCAATGGGCTTGCCGAACTGCTTGCGCTCTTTGGAATACTGGATGCATTGGTCCAACCCCGACTCCATGATGCCGATGGCGGGGGCGAAGGCTAGGCGTTCCCAACCCAGGGACATGAGCAGCGCGGTGAACCCGGTTCCCTCCTTGCCCAGCATGTTCGCCGCCGGGACCTTGCAGTCCTCGAAGAAAAGCTCGCCGGTGGGTGCCGAGTCGCCGCCGTATTTCTTCAGGGGCGGGCCCGCGGTGTAACCGGGGAAATCCTTTTCTACAATGAACAAGGTGATGCCCTGGGCCTTCTTGGAGAGGTCGGTGGAAGCGAAGGTGATGACTACGTCCGCGATGGGCGCGTTGCTGATGAAGGTCTTGCCGCCGTTGAGCAGGTAATAATCTCCAGCTTTCTTGGCCGTGGTGCGGAGCGCGGTCGCGTCAGAGCCAGCCTCCGGCTCGGTGAGCGCGAAAGCGCCGATCAATTCGCCTTTGGCCATTTTGGGGAGGTACTTTTCCTTCTGCGCCTTGGTTCCGTGGAGCACGATGGGCATGGCCCCGATCAACAGATGGCTGCCCCAGACCAGGGCCAGGCTCCCGTCGTTGCTGCCGTGCACAAAGGCCTGCATGGCCAAAACCGTGGTCATGGCGTCCGCCCCGCCGCCGCCGTACTCCTCGGGGATGCAGAGACCCAACAGGCCGAACTCCGACATTTTCTTCCAGACCTCTCGGGAGAATTCGCCCTTCTCTTCCCGCTCCATCGCGGTGGGAGCGATCTCGTTTTTGGCGAACTTCTCCACCGAGTCCGCGAAAATTTTTTGTTCCTCCGTTAAACCGAAATCCATGTTTGCCTCCTTTTCCCTTATCTTCTCGAGGGAAGCGCAACCGTGGCATGGCCCTCGATGGCGTTCTGACCTTTCTGGGTGACCACTAAAAGGTCAAGGTCCACCAGGTTGTTCCCGTCTTGTTGCCGCTTCTCCTTGACCTTGCCCTTGAAGGTGATGGTGTCCTTGGGAAATACCTGGGCCCGGAACTCGACGTTGTACCTTCTCACTTTGCCGTCGCCGGCCCAGTCGGTAACCAGCCGGGCCAGCATCCCCCCGTGCATAAGACCCATCGCGAACACAGACGGTAGCCCCACCATCTTGGCGAACTCCTCGTCGTGATGCACGGGATTGAAGTCCCCGCCCGCGCCCGCGTACATGACGATATGCGTCCGTGTAACCGTGAGGTTGAACGAGGGCAGTTCCTCATCGTCTTTCACGTCCTCGAAATATTTTTTTTCCTCCGGCATGATCTTTCCTCCTTTATCCCCTCTCGATAAAGACATTCTTGATGGTCACCACGAGCTGGTTTTGTTGGTCGTAGAACTTGGTCAGCAACTCGATGAAGGTCAGGTTTTTCCCGCTTTTGCTTTTTTTCTCGTAGAGGTCTCCGGCAACAAGTTCACCGCGCAGCGTCTCCCCCGCAAAAACAGGCCGTTCATGGATGAACTCCACGCCGCCGTGCACGCTCATGGCCGGGTTCATCTTGAGTTCGTTCATGGCCTCGAAAACGATGTTTTGCGAGGGCAGGTGGTGCACAAACGACATGGGAAAGGTCACGGGCATGAGCACATCGGGAAAGCCCTGCTCCTTAGCATGGTTCCGGTCCCTGTACACCGGGTTGGGGTCATTGACGGCCTTGGCAAACTCCATAATTTTGCCCCGCTCCACCGGGAACTCAAACACAAGAAGCGTCTTGCCGGCCATATCCTTTGCATTGGCCTTGTCCACCATGTTTTTCTCCTTTCAATAATACTTATTTGTATAAATTCTCGATCTTTTTGCCGTAACGCTCGGTGACCACGTGCCTTTTCAGCTTCATGATATTGGACAGCTCGCCGCCTTCGACCGTGAAGCTCACTGGAAGTATTCTATAGTTCTTGATCTGTTCGACCCGCGAGAGGT
>CAYTTQ010000139.1:0-5483 GCA_964440795.1 uncultured Desulfobacterales bacterium
GCCACTTTTTATGCTTTAGCGTTTATTTTCAGCCTCTTACCTTGGTCCGACCCGCTCAGCTCGAGAGCAAAAATCCGCCTACGCAAACTTTCTTTGATTTTTTGATAAAAGCACATATAATTGGCCTAAATCATACTCTTGGGACATGATTAGGAAAACACTGGGGTGAAGTTAAATGGCTTAGAAAGAACCGAAAAAAATAACCATGCTTAAGGGAGACAGATCATGCCGGAAGCAAACTACAATCAAGTCATATCCGAAATAAAGGCATTAGACCTATCCGATCAGCTTCGTTTGCTTGAACAAATGGCGGTCATCATTCGCCAAAAAACAAGCGCCAGCCGTACCCGCAGCATCTTAGAGTTAAAAGGCAAAGGTAAGGATATCTGGAAACGTCTTGACGTAAAAACGTATCTTGATGAGGAAAGATCGTCGTGGAATGGATAGACGATTTACAGGGAAAGACGGTCGGCCTTGATACGGCTCCGCTGATCTATTTCATTGAAGAGAACCCAACCTACCTTGAAGCCACAAAGCTTTTCTTTGAGGCAATGGACCGGGGCGACCTTACGATTGTCACCTCAACGGTGACGTTGCTCGAAGTGCTGGTACATCCGCTACGCAGCAACAACTCAGCACTTGTAAAGGGCTTTCCGGGTCGGACCAAGCTAATCTGTTGAGATTATGGCAATACCGTGGTCCGACCCGCATAAGCAAAGAAGGCCTACCCCGCTTTGACCGCCACCTTTCGCGGAACGGCTTTTTCAGCCTTGGGCAAAACCAGGGTCAACACCCCATCCGAGATGTGAGCCTCGATCTTGGTTTGATCGATTACGTCGGATAATGTAAAACGCCTCACGTATCGCCCCGTCCGGTACTCTTCCAGGATGGGCGTTTCGTCCTCTTTGCCCGGATACTCCGGTTCACCCGTCATTGTAAGTACGCCTTCACGAAGGTCAATATCCAAATTCTCCGGCTTGACCCCGGGCATGTCCGCAATCAAGGTGATATCATTTTCCGTTTCGAATATATCCACAGCGGGAGTAAACGTCATCCCGGGCCGGGTCCGTTCCAGGGTCCCTTCAACTTCTTGCTTGTCTTGAGCCTCAAGGGCCTTTGCGTCACGTGCCGTCATGAAATCCCCCTCCCTTCAAACTGATATGGTCTGTGAAACCCTGCTTAAATGCTCCCTATCCGTCAATCGCTAAAACCCGACCGATGTACCTGTGTAGATCGGTCAAGGGAAACTAACCGGCTTTTACTGCAACCTGCCTCGGCTTGGCCTTTTCGGCCTTCGGCAAGGTAATGGTTAATATTCCGTCCCGACACGATGCCTCCACCTTGTCGGTATCCACCGGGCCGGGGTGAGAAATCATTCGGCTGAAGGTACCTGATTTCCGCTCCTTACGGTGGTAAGTCGCCCCGTTTGTCTGGGGGGATATCTTGCGTTCCCCGGAGACGGACAGACCGTCTCCCGTAACGGAAATCTCCAAATCCTCGGCCTTTATTCCGGGCAATTCCGCACGGACATAATAGTTGTCTGCATCTTCACTGATGTTGGTCAATGGAAATACACCCGCATGGGCATGCGATGCCGGCCCTTCGGAAAGTCCCTCGAAAAGCCGTTCCATATCCCGCCTCATTCGATCCAACTCACCGAACCGAAACCGTCTCGTCCCCGGCCAGCCGGGCGTCCTGATGATTGCCATGACACATCCCTCCTTCTTTATAATCTTGCAGCTTTACTCTTATCTGAATCACTTTGAAACACCCAAGAACCCCGTTATGTCCATCGGCCGATAAACTCTTTGCCAAATGAGTAATGCACGTCCTGCATTTGTCAAGACCGCATCGGCTTATATCCGCTAATGACCCCTTATATCCAAGCGACTCTTGTCTCTATCCGGTTTCCATGGTATCAGTCCCCAATAACCGAATAAAGGAATCACAGGTACCAGGAGATGAAATTGCGCAGACGCCATTTTTCCACCTTCCTCTGGACAGTGTTGGCCCTGGGGTTTGTTATCGTGTTGGGTGTCGGGATCTGGTTTTACCGTGACCAACAGCAAGTCCAGCGCCGCGAGGTCGCCAAAGACCTGACCGCCATAGCACAACTCAAAGCAGAACAAATCGTCGCTTGGCGCAAAGATCAGCTGGCAGACGCCGACATTCAAAAATACCCCTTTTTGCTCACGAGTGTCGCGCATGTCCTTGCTCACCCTACGGAAAGACATCTTCAAGACCTGCGTACGCGGTTTCGCGCTGTTGCGCGGCAGCATGACTATACCGATATCCTTCTCGTCGACACGAGTGGAAAGACGCACTTGAGTCTATCGGAGCCGACGCCGCGACACAGGATGTATTTGCCTTCTTTAGACACCGCCCTTCGCGAGCGCCGACCGGTGTTTGCCGACTTACATACCGAGCCGCAAGGCGGGGCACCCCATATTTCCGTTGTTTGGCCACTTTTTGCAGACGAAAAAGTCCAAAAACCCCTGGGGGCGCTTGTCCTGATCACCGACGCATCACGGTTTCTATTTCCCCTTTTGCAATCCTGGCCCACACCGAGCGAGACCGGCCAAACACTGCTGGTCCGGCGTGACGGCGATCATGTTTTGTTTCTAAATGACCTGCGTCATCAACCTGATACGGCCTTGAATCTTCGACTTCCCTTAAGCCGGAAGGAGTTGCCGGCCGTGATGGCCGCACTGGGCAAGGAGGGTTTCGTTGAGACCAAGGATCATCAAGGAATTGAGGTAGCCGCGGTCATTCTTCAGATACCCGAATCACCCTGGTTGCTGGTCTCCAAAATCAGCGCCGACGAGGCCTTTGCCGACCGGCACCATCAATCCAGGCTCCTGCTGGCATTGTTGGTGGGATTGATCTTGCTCTTCGGTGCCTTGGTATTGGTGTTATTGCAACGAGAAAAGAAGGCTCACTTCCAGACACTTTATCATTCGGAAGTAGCACTGCGTACGGCTATGGAGCGCCATAGCACCACCTTAAAGGCGATAGGCGATGCCGTCATCGCCACCGACGCCCAAGGCCGTGTGGAACTTGTCAATCCTGTGGCCGAAAAGTTGACGGGCTGGAAACAGGAAGAAGCTTCCGGCAAACCGCTCGACGAGGTCTTTCGCATTGTCAGCGCGCACACCGGGCAAAAGGCGGATGACCCGGTGTCCAGGGTCCTTCTAGAGGGTATAGTGGCGGGCTTGGCCAATCACACGATACTAATCTCCCGGGATGGGCAGGAGTATCAAATTGCCGACTCCGCCGCACCTATAAAGGACTCGGACGGCACCGTCACCGGCGTGGTGCTCGTCTTTCGGGACGTAACCGACGAATATCAGATGCGGCAAGCCCTGCGCGACGCCGAACACTATTATCGCAGCCTGATTCATTCCCTGCACGAAGACATTCTCGTGATTGACCGTGAGTATCGCGTCACCGATATAAACAATAGTGCATTGCGGTCTTTAAGCCTGAGTCGCGACGACGCTGTCGGCCGTCGCTGTCATGAGTTATCGCACCGCGTAAAGATGCCGTGCCACGAAACGGGGGAGCCATGCGGGTTGCTACGCGTATTTGAAACAGGCAAACCGTGTAACCTCCATCACGAGCATGTAAACGCACAAGGCGATCGCATCTACATTGATCTGTTATGTTCACCGCTGAAGGACGCAACCGGCAAGGTCACTCACATGATCGAAGCGGCTCGCGATGTGACGGACCTGTTCCGGGCCCACGAAGAGGTGGCTGCAAGCGAAGAAAAATACCGGCGTTTATTTGAGACCATGGCTCAAGGGGTCGTGTATCAGGTCCCCAACGGGGAAATTATTTCTATAAACCCTTCCGCTGCGCGTATCCTGGGTATATCGCCCGACCGGATAGAGGGCAAAACCTCTTCCAATACGGATTGGAATCCCATACGCGAAGACGGTTCCGAGTTGCCCGGACCGGAGCATCCTTCCATGGTGGCCTTGCGCACCGGCCAGCGGGTCATTGATTTCACGATGGGTGTGAGGAATCAGCAAACGGGTAAGCGGGTTTGGCTTAATGTTTCGGCAATACCCTTGTTCCGGCCGCACGAAGAGCATCCGTTTCAAGTATATACCACATTTACCGATATTACGGATCGGAAGTGGGAGGAAGAAGAAAAGAGCAAGCTTCAAGCACAACTGCGTCAGGCCCAAAAGATGGAGTCGATCGGCACGCTTGCAGGAGGCATTGCCCACGATTTTAACAATGCCCTTACCCCCATCATGGTGCAAACAGAGCTTGCAAAGTTGAACATCCCTGCCGACAGCCCGGTGCAAGAGGGCCTTGATGAAATAATGAAGGCCGGGCACAGGGCGAAGGAGCTGGTCAAACAAATCCTGACCTTCAGCCGCCAGTCCGAGCAGCAACGTTTGCCGGTGGATCTTACCCCAATGGTTAAGGAATGCATGAAGATGTTAAGGTCTTCCATACCAACGACTATCGACATTCGACAAGACATCGCCGAGGTGTCGTGCACGGTGATGGCCGACCCGACCCAGATGCATCAGATTGTCATGAATCTGTGTACCAACGCAAGTCAGGCGATGCAGGAAACGGGGGGTCTTCTGGAAGTAAGCCTCAAACCGGTTAAACTCAATGAAAGGGAGGCCGGCGATTATCCCGACCTCCAAGCCGGTGGTTATATAATGCTGACTGTTAGTGATACGGGGGCCGGGATCGAATCTGAGCTGATGGAAAAGATATTTGACCCCTTCTTTACCACCAAGCCCGTTGGAGAGGGGACCGGCATGGGGCTTTCCGTGGTACACGGGATTGTTCGAAGCCACGGAGGAGACATCGCTGTACAGAGCAGACCCGGCAAGGGCACTGTCTTTACGGTGCTTTTACCCCGGCTGGAACATGAAACCGACATGGAAGCAGAAACGGTTGACCGATCCATTCCCGCCGGGAGTGAACGAATTATGTTCGTAGACGATGAGGACTCGATGGTAAAGCTTGGGGAGCAAGTGCTCACACGCCTTGGGTATCGCGTAACGGTAAAGAAAAACGGTGTTGAGGCGCTGGCCGCTTTTCGACAACAGCCTGACAAGTATGATCTAATAATAACCGATATGACTATGCCCAACATGACAGGGGATAACTTAGCTACAGCGCTGATGGGGATCCGTCCAGACATTCCTGTCATTATTTGTACCGGTTTCAGCGAGCAAATGGACAAACAAAAGGCGTCGGCTCTGGGGATACGAGCATTCGTCATGAAGCCTTTTATGGTCAAAGACATTGCGGAAACGATTCGAAATGTTTTGGATGCGAACGGCGCATAGTGTTTTGTATTTTTGTGGGTCGGACCAAGCTAATCTGTTGAGATTATAGCAATACCGTGCCAATTACAGGTGTTTTTTGGGCTTAGAAGGCTATAATTCATGCCACTTTTTATGCTTTAGCGTTTATTTTAAGCCTCTTACCTTGGTCCGACCCGCATA
>CAYTTQ010000140.1:0-5462 GCA_964440795.1 uncultured Desulfobacterales bacterium
CCGAACCAAATCCGAGCGCCCATTCTGTGAAGTTATTTTTGCGCGAGCCCTAAGGTTTTGTGAAAGGGCCGCATGAGAATAAAAATCTCGTGTGGCTCTTTTTGTCCGAGGCAGGCTTTCTCCTAATGACGTGGTCTCCCATGCCGCCGGCAAGGTTCATCGAATTTTAGACGAGGGCTGATGGACGTTCCTTGGTTGTCTGTTTGCTCTAATGCCTTGTTCTGGGGCAAATCCTGTAACCAGACGTCGACAGCCGCCTTCAAAAGTGTATGGAAAGTTGCAGACCCACCCAGGCCCTTTCGGCCAAACAGGAAGTTAATCTCCGACAGAAGCGCCGGGGGGTGGTCCTGGTTTCGGTCGAAGAGAACATCAAAGGCCGCCAGATTGATTCCGGTTTTTGAGCAAAAATTCTTAACGCACTGAACGCCCTTTGCAGTTAACCCCGGGTCCATGTCGTGAACAATGACTGCCCCCCGCCCCACGTTGTTTCTGATTTCTCCCGACTGGTTTTGGCACCGCCAGTACGTCTTTACCGTCTTGCCGATGACCACCACCCGAAGATCGGCACCCTGATGAGAGACAAATCGTTGAACGATGAATCGTTTGGTGGGGTGGAGATGTTCATTTTCAAGCTTTTGGAGGTGTTGTTCCAGCTCTCTGGGATTTCGGGCCAAAAAGACGGCCCAGCCGCCTCCGCCGCGATCTCCTTTTAAGATCAGCGGAAACCCGCCAAGGGGTTCTTGGCCCGCTAAATGGCGTTTCTTGAATTCCTTTACCGAATCATAGAGTCGGGTCTCAGGATGAGGGGCTTCGAACTTGCGAAACAATTGAACATTGCCGTATTTTCCCTCGAATCCAAACCGATGGTCATAGTTGGGGAATACAGCAGGACAGCATTGTTTTAAGGCGGTATACTGATCACGCTTTACGTGTTGGGTGACGACGACGGCTTGGGCCGACTTGACACGTTGCATCTGTTTGGCGGAGAAAAGGTGCGCGGGAGTAAGCCGAAAGTTGGCATCACCTCTGATGCAGGGATGAAACGAAATTAGCATTACGGATATTGGGTCATCTTCGCTTGAGTATCCGAGCGTTTGAGATAAACGCCAAGTTTTCCGACAGGCTCCTAGCCTTGTTTTTTAACGAATGCCCCTTCGTCGGCCCATATGACAAGCCCCGTGGAATAAGGGGTTTCCATCTGGCTGCGGGTGGGCATGAGTCGTATGGTGAATCCGTATTTGCCGGTTTCAGTGCAAGGGATTTCCCCTTCGTAGTGATAGCTTCCGTTTTCACCGGGTCCGCGGCTGTTCATGGTAATCGTGTTTTTTTCCGTGAATTCTCCTTCAAAGGTCAGCGGCCCGAAATATAAGTCCACATCCACATCCGACGGTTCCAATTTGCCCAGGAAGACATCTGCGGTAATCTGAACATGCGTGGAAACGGCTATGGGGACCTCATCATGGACCATGATATTGCGGATTTCAATTTGATCCCAGTTCGTCATTATTTTCTGCCGCCACTCGGCCAACTGGGTGGCCCCCTTCATATCATCTCTGGCCAGATAAGAATAACGTCGGGCAATGCTTTCGTAACACTGGGTATGGTAGTCTTGCACCATGCGATGGCTGTTAAACGTCGGAGTCAATCCGGTCATGGCCGCCTTCATCTTGTCAATCCATCCGGCCGGCAGATTGTCCGATCCTCGGTCGTAAAACAGGGGAACCACTTCTCTTTCCAGCAGGTCAAAAAGTTCTCGGCTTTCCACCTCGTCTTGAAGTTGATGGTCTTCGTAAGTCTCTCCATGGCCGATGGCCCATCCGTATCGCTGCTCGTAGCCTTCATCCCACCATCCGTCCAATGTGCTGACATTGAGCACACCATTGGCGACCGCCTTCATGCCGCTGGTGCCACAGGCCTCCAAGGGCCTTCTGGGGGTGTTTAACCAAATATCACATCCCTGTAACATCATGCGGGCCACCCGAATGTTGTAATCTTGCACGAAGACGAACCGGTGTCGGATCTCAGGCTGGTTGGCGAAATGGATGATTCGTCTGATAAGTTCTTTGCCACCGTTGTCATGAGGATGGGCTTTGCCTGCAATGATAATCTGTATGGGCCGTTCCGGGTGAGTGAGGAGCTTAATGAGTCGCTCTTCGTTCAACAAAAGCAAGGTCGCTCGTTTGTATTCCGCAAACCGTCGGGCAAATCCCACGGTAAGGATTTCCGGGTTCAATACCCGCTTGGCGGCCCTTAGGTCACGTGCGGAAACCCCGCACCGGGTGAGATGGCAATGGAGCCGTTCTCGGGTGAAAGCAACCAAGCGTTCTCTACGTCTTTCATGGGTTTTCCAAAGTTCTGAATCGGGGATGCGTTCCGTTTGTCCCCAGACCTTCCCGCTGTCGGGATCCTCAATCCAGTTGGGGCCGATATATCGATTGAAAAGCTCGGCCATATCTTCGGAGACCCAGGAGGGGACGTGAACCCCGTTGGTGATCGGATAGATAGGAATATCTTCGATGGGATTCTTGGGCCAAACCTTGTGCCACATGCGTCTAGCGACCGTGGCGTGCAAACGGCTGACGGCGTTGGCGTGAGATGAAAGCCTCAACGCCAATACGGTCATGGAAAAGGTCTCAGCTTCGTCAAGCGGGTTTTGCCTGCCGAACCCCAAAAAGACCTTGAAGGCGATGCCCAGGCTATGGACGTATTGACTGAAATAGGTGTGGATCAGTTCCGGGGAGAACATATCATTTCCCGCCGGTACGGGGGTGTGAGTCGTGAAGGCGTTGGTGGCGACGACAAACTCCCGGGCGGCGTCAAACGACAGGCCCCGCTCGGCCCTCAAAATCCGAATTCTTTCTAATGCCGAAAACGCCGAGTGACCTTCGTTCATATGGAAGACAGATGCCTCGATTCCCAGCGCGTTCAATGCCCGTACCCCGCCGATGCCCAATACGATTTCTTGCCGAATCCGCATATCCCAGTCGCCACCATAGAGACGCGCCGTGATGTGGCGATGGTGGGCACTGTTTTCCTGAAGATTGGTGTCGAGCAGGTACAAAGAGATTCTGCCTACCAACAGTTGCCATATTTGGATTTTGACGATCTCTTCCTTTATTTCCACTTCCACGGTGACCGGTTTCCCCTTACCGTCTTCCACGAGTCTTAGGGGCATGGTGGAAATATCGTTTTCAGGATAGGCCTCTTGTTGCCAGCCGTCCGCGTTCAGATACTGTTGAAAGAACCCTTTGTGGTAGAAGAGCCCGACACCTATCAGGGGTAAATTCAGATCGCTTGCAGACTTTAAATGGTCGCCTGCCAGGATACCCAGGCCGCCGGAATAGAGCGGCAGGCATTCTGCAATGCCGAACTCTGCCGAAAAGTACGCGACACAGCATTGTTCTGAGCCTTCGAGGGGCGGCTTGGCGGAGAGATACCGTCCCAGTTCCTCATTCGTTCGATCGACCTGTGTCAAGAAGCCGGCGTCATGGGCCAGTTCTTCCAGGCGTTGTTGGCTGATGTTGCCCAGCATATACACGGGGTTGTGGTTGGATGAATCCCATAGCTTTTCATCCATGCGTCGGAACAGATGTTGAACATCTTGGTGCCAACTGAACCAAAGATTGTGAGCGATCTTTTGAAGGGGTTTGAGTCTTTCCGGAACTCTAGCCAGGACATTGTATCGAAAAATCGGTTTCATGTGTCTCTTCTTTTCTCCAGTAAGGAAGCAATTCTTGATTTCAACTCGGTAAGGTCATACGATTTGACCACGTAGTAGTCTGCCGCTACAGATTTCACATCTTCCCTGTAGGAATCATAGGCCGTATTTAGAACGATCGGCAGGTTCGGGTGCGTGTTTCTCAACTCCTGAAGAAAATCGAGTCCGTCACAATCGTCCATTCGAATGTCGAGCACTACCACGGCGGGGTCTTCGGAAGCAATGAGTTCCACGGCCTCATGACATTCTCCCGCCGTGATCACGTCATAGCCCTCATCGGCCAATTCTTCGGCACAAAGTGCTCGAATGCTCTTTTCGTCATCCACCACGAGTATCTTGGCCACGATGTTCTCCTTTCCTGTTAAACTTTAATGACCGGAAGTCAGGACTCAGTCAGATGCAAGAAGCACACCCTCGATGAACGAGTCAATGTCCCCATCCAGAACTGCATTCACATTTCCGACTTCCAGGCCGATACGATGGTCTTTGACCATCTGATAGGGATGTAAGGTATAGGACCGGATCTGGCTGCCCCAGGCGATTTCTTCCTTTTTATCGTAGTCGGCCTTCTTTTCTTGGGCCTTTTTTTGCTCTTCCACCTCGTAGAGCCTCGATTTCAACACTTTCAAGGCCAAGGCTTTGTTACGGTGCTGAGACGGTTCTTGTTGGCACTGGACGGTGATATCCGTGGGCAAATGCACAAGGCGTACGGCCGAGCTTGTCTTGTTGACATGTTGACCGCCGGCGCCGCTGGCCCGAAAGGTCTCAACCCGCAGATCCTTTTCGTCTATTTCGATGACGACATCTTCCGTGACCTCCGGGTAGACGGCAACAGAGGCGAAAGAGGTATGTCTCTTATGATTGGTGTCGAAAGGGGAAAGACGAACAAGCCGGTGGATTCCGATTTCCCCTTTCAGGTACCCATAGGCATGGGGACCATTGACGATAAAGGTGATACTTTTCACGCCGGCCTCGTCTCCGGGTTGATAATCAACAATGTCGGTCTTAAAACCCTTTCTTTCAGTCCAACGCATGTACATACGAAAGAGAATATCGACCCAGTCCTGAGCGTCCGTACCCCCGGCACCGGCGTTGATTGACACGATGGCATTGCTCTTGTCGTCTTTTCCGCTCAACATCCGCGCAAAAGCCATTTTGTCGGCCGACTTGGATACCGATTCCAGTGTTGCGTCCACTTCCTTAAATGCGGATTCGTCGGATTCCTCAATGGCCAGACCCAGAAGTATGGCTGCGTCCTCAAGACGCGCCACACACCTTTCCCATTCTTGAACCATCTCCGTAAGGATGGTCCTTTCCTGCAATATGCCCGTGGTTTCTTCAGGCGTGTCCCAAAAACTACCCTTTGATATCAGTGCTTCTATTTCATTAAGGCGCTCTTGTTTGCCGTCAATGTCAAAGATAGCCTCTGAGTTCTTCCAGTCTTTCTTGTAAGGAAACAAGTTTATTTCTTAATTCTACTGACATGGTCGGCCTCCTGCGTTGTAGTAGCGTATGCTATTTTCCGTCCACGATCCGACATTAGGGGGTGAACCGATAAGCGTTGATGGCGTGTTCAACAGAAAGATGTCCTCTGTTAAGGCCATAGCCCTGGCAACCGCTTGTAACGTTTGGGAACAACTCACGCGGATCTTTTACCGAACCGATATTTACGCAACCGGGCGGCCCCGATATGCCACGCGGCGCAAAGCCCCAAGAGTCCGAGGCAGAGTCTTTCGAACATGAA
>CAYTTQ010000141.1:0-5448 GCA_964440795.1 uncultured Desulfobacterales bacterium
CTTACTGGCAAAAGTGGGCGGTTACTACCACGATATCGGCAAGATCAACAAGGCCGCCTACTTTGTGGAAAATCAGTCGTCGTCGCAAAACAAACACGATCGCCTGGCACCCTCCATGTCCAGCCTCATACTCACCACCCATGTGCGAGACGGCGTAAAGGTGGCTAGGCGCTACCGGCTGGGCAAAGATATAACGGACATCATTCAGCAACACCACGGCACGAATGTTATCGCCTATTTTTACGAAAAGGCGAAGCGCCTGAAAGGCAAAGAGGCGGTCAACGTTGACAATTTCCGGTATCCCGGCCCCAAACCGCAAACCAAGGAAGCGGCCCTGGTCCTATTGGCGGACAGTGTCGAGGCCAGCTCAAGAACCATGCAAACCCCGACACGGAGAAATATTACGACGTTGGTGCGAAATGTCATCAACACGGTCGTCCTTAACGGGCAACTGGATGAATGCAACCTGACCTTAAAGGACCTCAACGAGATTGCCAAAAGCTTTGACAAGACACTCAACGGCATATACCATCGGCGGATCGAATATCCCAGCGATAATCCGGCCCCGGCCATGGACGGCCTCAGTGTTACCGGTACTGATGCAAATCCACATCGACAACAGACAGAGTCGTTACATCGTCGATCAACAGCAGATAAGGAAAAAGGCGGCTACCCTGCTGAAGGCTTTGGCGTGTCCTGACGCCGAGCTTTCTATTCTTTTTGTAGGCAAAGACGAAATCGCCCGGTTGAACCAGACGTATCTCGACCGATCCGGGCCCACCAACGTCATTTCTTTCCCCATGCGAGAAGGTCCTTTTTCCGAAGTCAATCCCGATCTGTTGGGCGATCTGGTTGTTTGCCCGGACACGGCCGAACAAGAAGCGGAGGCAGCGGGCATGGATGTGGGGCGTCGAATCGATCAACTTCTCATCCACGGTATACTACACCTTTTCGGCTATGACCACGAACCATCCGCCGAAACGGCAGCGGTTATGGAAAGTAAGGAAAAAGAGCTCCTGGCATTGCTTTAATGAGGGATTGGGGAATTGCGCCGCTGAACCGATGCGGCTTGAAAACAGCAGAGGGATTGAGGGATTGAGGGATTGGGGGATTGAGGGATTGGGGGATTGAGGGATCGCGCCGCTGAACCGATGCGGCTTGAGAACAGCAGGAGGATTGGGAAATGCCCACTTTAGCGGTAAATGTGGATCACGTGGCGACACTGCGTCAAGCACGCGGTATCTCCGTCCCTGATCCCGTGGCAGCGGCAGCCATGGTCGAACATGCCGGTGCCGATGGGGTGGTGGTACATCTCAGGGAGGACCGACGGCACATTCAGGACCGGGACGTACGAATCCTTCGAGAAACCATAAAGACCAAAATGATCCTGGAAATGGCAGCCACCTCGGAGATGATTGCCATTGCCGGCGATATCAAACCTGACTGGGTCACCCTGGTTCCGGAAAAGCGACAGGAACTCACGACGGAGGGCGGTCTGGATCTCACCCAAGACAACGAACAGGTAGTCCGGGCCATCGGGTCTGTTCGGCAGTCCGGAATTCTTGTCAGTCTATTCATCGACCCGAACCCGGAACAGATTACGATTGCCTCCCAAACAGGCGCGCAAAGCGTGGAAATTCATACCGGTGTTTTCTGTGACGCCCTGACCGACCCAGAGCGAAACGATGCATTCCAGCGCATTGTGGAGAGCGCGAAATTGGCCCAGAGTCTGGGATTGGGGGTCAATGCCGGGCATGGCCTCGGATATGATACCATCAAAGCGTTCACCGGGTTTTCCCAGATCGACGAATTCAGCATCGGCCACAGCATTATCGCCCGTGCCGTCATGGTCGGGCTGGACCGGGCGGTCAGAGACATGGCGGCACTGATTAAGGATCTTTAGGATAGTGAACTTCGAACGCTGAACATCCAACGACGAATTACCGATAACTGACAACTGAGTATGATTTATGGCATTGGAACGGATATCGTTAAAATCTCCCGGGTGGAATCGGCGCTCAATCGCTGGGGAACCCGATTTATGGCCCGCGTATACACGGATGGAGAAATTGCCTATTGCAAGAAAAAGGCAAGCCCGGCTTCCCGGTTTGCCATGCGCTTCGCAGCCAAAGAGGCCTTTGCCAAAGCCTTGGGAATGGGGTTTCGTTCCGGGCTCTCCTTTCAACAAATAGAAGTGATCCGGAACAAGAACGGTGCACCCAAATTCCGTCTCCACGGCAAGGCCCAATTTATAGTCAGGCAAAACGGCATACAGAATACCTTCTTAAGCCTCTCCGACGACGGGTCTTATGCCTTGGCCTTCGTTATTTTGGAGTCCTGAGTGAAGACCGTCCGATACCATACCGGATCTGAGGAGCAAACCCGTTTCCTTGGAATCCGGTTGGGCCGACACGTCCCACGCGGGACGGTTATCGCCGTTAGCGGGGAACTCGGGTCCGGCAAAACCCGGCTCACACAGGGCATTGCCAATGGCCTCCAAGTCCCCGAGGAATTCGTGGTCACGAGTCCCACCTTCGCCATTGTCAACGAATATCCAGGACGCATCAGGCTGTATCACGTGGACCTTTACCGAATCATAGACGGTTCAGAACTGGAAGATATCGGCCTGGAAGAAATACTCGCCGACGACGGCGTCACCGTAATCGAATGGGCCGACAGGCTCGGCGATGAGTTGCCGTCTGAAAGGGTGGACATCGCCATATCGGTTGTCGACGAAACCAGGCGAGAATTCTGTTTGACACCTTACGGACAAGATGCCATTAACTGGCTAACAAAATGTTTCGACTAAAGATTCGTGCAGGGTGCTCACCCCCGCCTGAATCAGGATTGAGGATTCGTCTCTTGCTCAAAGGAAGGCATGCATACATACCATGGCACTGATCGTCCAAAAATATGGGGGTACGTCTGTTGGTGATTTATCAAGAATCCGCAACGTAGCGGAAAATGTCGCTAAACTACACGCAGACGGAAATGATGTGGTGGTCGTACTTTCCGCCATGGCGGGAGTAACGGATCAACTCTTAACCCTGGCCGCCCAAATAAGTGATCACCCGAGCCCACGGGAATTGGATGTACTCCTTGCCACTGGAGAGCAAACAACGGTTGCGCTCTTGTCCATGACCTTGGAATCGATGGGATTTCCGGCCCGGTCTCTGTTGGGCTACCAGGCGGAAATCGTCACCGACCACGATTTCGGGCAAGCACGAATCGTTCAAATTAACGCCGATCGCCTTAAGGCATACCTCTCTCGGCGAAAGATTGTCGCTGTCGCCGGCTTTCAAGGCCGGGACACCAGCGGCAACATCACCACCCTAGGCCGCGGTGGCTCGGACACGTCCGCGGTGGCCCTGGCGGCTGCGCTTGGGGCGGATGCTTGCGAAATATACACGGATGTGGATGGCGTTTACACGACGGATCCCAATATATGCGAAAAGGCCGGAAAACTGGATAAAATATCTTATGATGAAATGCTGGAAATGGCCAGCCTGGGAGCCAAAGTCCTACAGATTCGATCCGTCGAGTTTGCTAAGAAATTCAGCGTACCCATTCACGTCAGGTCGGCGTTCAACCTGAAGGAGGAAGGAACCATGGTTGTTGAAGAAGACATGGACATGGAAAGATTGGTCGTATCGGGAGTCACCTACAGCAAGGACGAAGCCAGAATAACGATCACCAAGGTTCCCGACAAACCCGGCGTGGCATCTCAGATACTGACTCCCATAGGGGACGCAGGCATTGTCGTCGATATGATCATCCAAAACACCCGCAAGGGGGGGCTTACCGACGTGACATTTACAGTTCCCAAATCCCATTATGAAGAAGCCCTCGCCATCGAGCAAGATGTTGCCCGTCGCATCGGCGCCAACCAGGTTTACGGTGATAAGAATATCGCCAAGGTCTCCATCGTCGGCGTGGGGATGCGAAGCCATGCCGGCGTTGCGGCCAAGACGTTCACCGCTTTAGCCCAAGAAAACATCAACATCATCATGATCAGTACTTCGGAAATAAAGATCTCTTGTGTCATCGAAGAAAAGTATACGGAACTTGCGGTACGGGTCCTTCACCAAGCCCTGGGACTTGAACAAGGCTGAGCCCGTCACCAGCCCGTTCGAACTCGACAATTCACACAAGTAAAATCGCCGTCCCCAGCTCGGCTGAATGAAACGGCCCGACCACCGACATGAAATCCTTTACCCCCGCACAACTCATCTTCCTCTTACTGATTGCAGCCGTTGCCCTCGTCGGTCATGCCGTCAACGCTCACCGCAGAACCGGCACCGCCGCGCCTTCCGACCGGCCCGCCCAAACGCTCCACCTTCCCGACCCCGATCTCAGACAACGACTATTGCTCGGTATACCGGTCTCCATCAACGAGATCGGGGCTGAAGACCTTCGCCTCATTCCGGGAATCAGCACCAGACTGGCAAAACGCATCATCGACTACAGAAGAGACCACGGTCCATTCGAGACGTGGCACCGGCTCCAATCCGTCCACGGCATAGGCCCCAAGACGCTGGAAAAGCTTCGGCCGTATGTCAAAATTAAGGAATTAAGGGATTGGGAATTGAGGGATTGAGGGATTGCGCCGCTAAAGAGATGCGGCTTGAAAACAGCAGCGCCGCTAAAGAGATGCGGCTTGAAAACAGCAGAGGGATTCGAACCGACCCGAACGTCGAACATTGAACGTCTAACTTTGAACACTGAATGGAACCGGCGGGCCGCAAAAGAAGGGGGCCATCGTCCCCTCAGCCATCACCCAATAACGAAAAACAGATACTCGAACCGCCCCTAAATATTCGACGTTGGACGTTCGACGTTCATCTTTGAGACCCGAGGCCGCCACGATCCCATAATTCCCCAATTCCTCAATTCGCAATTCTAAAATGGCCCGCGGGCCAATAAAAAACCCGGGCGATTGGACTCGTCCGGGTTTATGAAAAAAATCGGCGGCGACCTACTCTCCCACCCAGCTACCCGGGCAGTACCATCGGCGCTGAAGAGCTTAACTGCCGTGTTCGGAATGGGAACGGGTGTTTCCTCTTCGCTATAGCCACCGAAACTTTATTTCAACGTTTCGTTGGCGCTGAGATGTATACGGAAAAACGTTCATTCAACTAGCCTGTAAGCAATGTTAAGTTGAGGTCAAGCCGCACGGCCAATTAGTACCAATCAGCTGAATCCATTACTGGACTTACACCCTTGGCCTATCAACCTCGTCATCTACAAGGGGCCTTAAGTCCAACATGTTTCCATGTTGGAGGGATATCTTATCTTGAGGTGGGCTTCCCGCTTAGATGCCTTCAGCGGTTATCCCTTCCAAACATGGCTACCCAGCTATGCCGCTGGCGCGACAACTGGACCACCAGAGGTTTGTCCATCCCGGTCCTCTCGTACTAGGGACAGCTCCTCTCAAATATCCTACGCCCG
>CAYTTQ010000142.1:0-5406 GCA_964440795.1 uncultured Desulfobacterales bacterium
CTGAACCTTTTCACCTTCCAACCTTTTATATTGACAAATATACGGGGTTTTCGTATACTTACAAGAGTTTACCTAAAGAAAAGAAAGGAGATCCGGGGCATCGTTCTTTCGGTGGAAAGAGCATGCGTGGATCCGTGCAGCCTGCCATGTCTATTGATTTCCAGGGAAAGCGGGTGTTCTCCTTCGCCACCCGCCAAGGCGCAGAGATGGAAACATTGATCACACAAGCCGGCGGAAACCCGCAGGTGGTACCGAGTATGCGCGAAGTGCCGGTAGACCATCATGCAGAAGCGCTCCGGTTCGCCGACATGCTTTTCGCCGGCTGGATCGACGCGGTGGTTCTAATGACCGGAGTCGGCACCCGCTTGTTGATACAAAGCGTTTCCGCCAAACATGACCCGTCTCAATTTATTTCAAAGCTTAAGGAAATAGAAATTATCGCACTGGGCCCCAAACCCATCGCTGCACTCAAGGAACTCGGAATAACCCCTACCATTACCGTTCCCGAACCGTATACATCGGCCGACCTGCTGTCTGTCTTGGACGAAGACTATCCCCCGTCAACACGCCGAATCGCCGTTCAGGAATACGGACAAAAAAACCCCGAGTTTGTCCAGGGCTTGCAAGACCGCGGCGCGGAAGTCCTGAGCGTGCCGCTGTATCGTTGGGAGTTGCCCGACGACATCGGTCCGTTGCAAAGGGCCGTTCAAGAAATCATCTCCGGCACTCCCCAGCCGGCGGATTTTTGTTTGTTTACGAGTGGCGCCCAGGTGCGGCACCTATTTCGGGTGGCCCGGTGGGATAGCCAGGAGGAAGCACTCAGAGAATCGTTTAAGACCATATGCGTCGGATCCGTCGGACCCATTGCCAGCCGGGCGGTCCGGGAACACGGCTTTTCGGTGGACTTTGAACCCGACCGCACCAAAATGAGCCATTTGGTTCGTGAAACGGCACGGCGGGGCCACGACCTGCTCTTGAAAAAACGGGCCGCCGTGAAAAACGGCATTGACACCAATCGGTGGCGCCGGACGGACATGCTTTGGGATGCGTCTCCGCTGGAAATAACCAGCCCGCAGGATTCCGTTTTTGTAAAGGCATGCCGCCGCCAAGAAACGCCTTATACCCCGATCTGGATCATGCGGCAAGCGGGACGTTACCAACGGGAGTACCTGAGAATCCGAAAAAACGTGTCTATGTTGGAGCTGTGCCAAACGCCCGAACTGGCATCCGAAGTCACCTTGATGGCAGTGGATCGACTGGGTGTGGATGCGGCCATCATCTTCGCCGATATTTTATTGGTTACCCAACCGATGGGGTGTCATTTGGATTTCGTGAAAGGCAAGGGCCCCGTCATCTCCAATCCGGTCCGAACGGGCCAAGACGTGGCGGCCCTCAGGGACGTGGACGCCGACGAATTCACCTATCTCCTCGATGCGCTGCGGATCACCCGCAAGGCTTTACGGCCGGATATCGGGCTTATCGGCTTTGCCGGCGCACCTTTTACCGTGGCTTCCTACATGGTTGAAGGGGGAAAGTCTTCCAATTACGTCAATACCAAGACGATGATGTACCAGGATGAGGCTTGTTGGCACCAATTGATGGAAAAGCTGACCCGTGTCCTTATCAAATATCTGAACGCCCAGATCGCTTCCGGGGCCGATGTCGTGCAGGTTTTCGACAGTTGGGTGGGCTCATTGTCTCCTGACGACTATAGCCGCTATGTCTTTCCCCATGTCAAACGCTTAATCGACAGCCTGGACAAGTCCGCTCCCGTAATCAACTTCAGCACGGGAAACCCGATGCTCTTACCTCTGATGAAAAAGGCGGGAGGGGACGTGATCGGCTTGGACTGGCGCTGTGATTTGGCCCAGGCTTGGTCTCTTCTGGGCGACGAGGTCGCCGTCATGGGCAATCTGGATCCCGTCGTCCTCTATGCAACTCCGGAACGAATCCGAAGCGCCGCCAAAAGCATCCTCGACAAGGCCCAGGGTCGGCCGGGACACATTTTCAATCTCGGCCACGGCGTCCTTCCCGATATGCCCCCTGAAAACGTGGCTGAACTCGTTGACGCCGTTCACGAACTGTCGGCTCGACAGCCCAACCGGTGAAAAACCCAAAACGATATGAATGCCCCTAAGGATAATGCCGCCCAGGCGGTCTTGCTCATTGCCTTCGGCGGACCGGAATGCCGCCGGGACGTGCGACCGTTTCTCACCCGAGTGACCAAAGGTCGGGTCCCTCAAGAACGGCTTGAAGGTGTTGCCTGCCACTACGAGATGTTTGACGGAAAATCCCCGGTCAATGAAGTCACCTTCGCCCAGGCCGAAGCCCTTCAGCAACTGCTGGCAAGCAGCCCCGTCCCCATGCCCGTTTATGTCGGAATGCGCAACTGGCACCCCCTGTTGGAAGACACGTTGAAAGGCATGGCCCGGGACGGTATCCGGTACGCAGTGGGCATGATCATGTCGGTATTCAAAAGTAGATCAAGCTGGGATCAGTACCAGCAGGAAATCGCCACGGCCCTTACGTCGACAAACATCGACTTGAGATTTACCTATACCCCGCCTTTTTTCGACCAATCCGGCTTTATCAATACGAATGCCCGGCATATCGCCGATTGCCGAAACGAGTTGGCCGATCGAGAACAAAAGGCGACCTATATCGTGTTTACCGCCCACAGCCTGCCCCGCTCTGATCCTCAAAGCGAGCTATATGAACAACAAGTCACCTACTCGGCGGCACGCATCGCTTCCAGCTTGGGATGCAGCCAATGGCGCGTAGCCTACCAAAGTCGCAGCGGAAGGCCCCAAGATCCCTGGTTGGAACCCGACATCAATGATGTTTTAAGACAACTGGCCCGAGAAGGCGTCAAAGACGTTACGATTGCGCCCATCGGATTTGTATGCGACAATATCGAGGTACTTTATGACCTTGACGTGGAAGCCCGCCAAACGGCGCATACAGAAGGCATTCGATTGACCCGGGCGACAAGTGTCGGTTCCGATCCGGAATTTATTCAAGCCATGGCGGACATGGTAAAAGACATTTCGGGATTTTGAATTCACGAAAGTATCATCTATGACGAATAAACAATCCCCCAAACACGTCACCGTCATCGGGGCGGGCATTTCCGGCCTCAGCGCGGCCCACAGATTGTGGGAACTTTCCAACGAGACGAAGACGCCCGTGGACATTACCGTCATCGATGCCCGTAACCGCCCGGGCGGCGTTATCCATACGATCCGGCGAGACGGGTTCCTTATCGACTCAGGCCCCGACAACTTTGTCACTATCAAGCCGTGGGCCATGGCCTTGATTCGTCGGCTGGGTATCGAATCGGAACTCATTTCTACGAACGAGGCCCACCGGTCCGCTATGGTCGTGCGAAAGGGAAAGCTCCAGCCCATCCCCGAAGGGTTTTTGCTCATGGCGCCCACCAAGGTATTCCCGGTATTGGCCAGCCCCGTTTTTTCGATCCCGGGCAAACTGAGAATGGGTATGGAATATTTTATTCCGCCCCGCGTAACCGACGGGGATGAATCCCTGGCATCGTTCGTCATTCGACGCTTCGGCCGCGAAGCCCTGGACCGGATCGTTCAACCCTTGATCAGCGGTATCTACACGGCAAGACCGGAGCGGTTGAGTCTCCGGGCGACCATGCCGCGCTTCTTGGACTTGGAAGCCAAACACGGCAGTGTCATCCGCGGTATGCGAAAAGAATCCAAGGCCCGAAAAACGTCCGGCAGCGGCGCTCGATACGGCATGTTCGTCACCTTCAAGGACGGTCTCCAAACACTGATCGCGGCATTACAAAACCGCCTGGAACACGCGGATTTTCGATTGAGTCAGCAGGCCGTTCAGATAACGAGACATGCCGGAGATGCCCCTCCTGGGTGGGATATCCGTATGGAGGATGGGACCGCTATAGAAACCGACGCCGTTATCATTACGGGTCCCTCCAAGCATGCCGGCCGGCTCATAACGGACACGGACCCCACCTTGGCCGACGACCTGGCACAAGTCGAATATGCTTCCTCGGCGGTGGTGCATCTGGCTTACCAACGCCGTCAAATCGGCCACCCTCTCGACGCGTTTGGCTGCGTGGTCCCCTTGATTGAAAACCGAGACATTATCGCCGCTTCGTTTAGCAGCATAAAATATCAAGGTCGCGCCCCAAAAGACACGGTTTTGCTCCGGGCCTTCATGGGCGGTGCCTTGCATCCCCATATGGCGGGCCGTGAAGATGAGGAGCTGATTCGGCTGGCCTGTGCCGACCTGAATGACCTATTGAACATCTCCGGGTCGCCTATGTTCACCGTGGTCAGCCGCTGGCCCGACTCAATGGCCCAATATGATGTCGGACATTTGAACCGGATCGCAGCCCTTAGAGAAAAAGTGGACAAACATACCTGTTTGGCCCTGGCGGGCAATGGATTCGAAGGGGTGGGCATTCCCGACTGTGTCCGAGCCGGAGAGGCTGCAGCCGAATCGATCGCGGCGGATTTAGGAATGAAGACGGCGTACGGTTAAACCCCTTTTTCTACCGATTGTCCCCGTCGAGCAGATTGCCCAACCCACCAAGGATAGACCCCTCTCCTCGGCTTCCGCCCCGTTGAGGCGCAGCTTGAAGCATTCGTCCCGCAAGGCGGGAAAAGACCAAGCCGTCGCCATCAACTACTCATTCCCGTCCCCGAGGTGGGCACGGACTACGTCGGCGATCTCCCGGCAGGAGGCTTGTACAACCCCTTCATTAGGGCCCTCCACCATTACCCGGCACATCGACTGCGTACCCGAATATCGGATAAGTACCCGCCCCTGGTCTCCCAACCGCTTTTCAACCTCTTGAACCTTGGACATGATCTCGGGAATATCCTTGATCGGTCTCTTCTCCTTGACCGTCACATTGGTCAATCGTTGCGGAAACACGTCCATCACTTTGGACAGGGTGGAAAGCGGAACCCCGGCGCTTCGCATGATTTGAGAAATCTTTAGGGCGGCGAGAATCCCATCGCCGGTGGTGTTATGTTTCAAAAATATCATATGTCCCGAATCTTCAGCCCCCAGTTGAGCCTTCCGGGCCAGCATTTCCTGCAGGACATACCGATCCCCCACCCGCGTGGTCACGTGGTCGATATCCAACGCCTTCAAGGCAATGCCCAACCCGATATTGCTCATGACCGTGCTAACCACCAGGTTGCCATCCAGATCGCCCTTGTCCTTCATATCCCGGGCACAAATGGCCAGCATGCGGTCACCGGCCACTGTTTGACCGTACTCGTCAACGGCGATCACTCGATCTCCATCTCCGTCAAAGGCAAACCCGGCGTCATACCCCTTACGGACCACCGCTTCCGCCAAGCGTTGCCTGTGTTCCGATCCACAGCCGGCATTAATGTTCGTTCCGTC
>CAYTTQ010000143.1:0-5405 GCA_964440795.1 uncultured Desulfobacterales bacterium
TTGGCACCGATGGTCGTGGCGGCAGCTTCGGCAAGACTGCCGACAATGATGGAGTGATGATAGGTGCCGGGGGCTGCGATGGTGAGCTCTTTGAGGACCGGATAATCCAGGTTGGCCAGTTCCAACAATTTGTTGTTGGTCGTATATCCGAAAACCATCTCGATAAGAGGAATAAGGCCGGTGGTCAGGATTCCGGCCCCGAGCCCACCAATAAGGCCAGAAGCCCCACCCCAGATGAGAGTCGGTTGGAGGTCCTTGCCCGACAGCAGGGTTAAGGCCGTGGCCAACACGATGTTTACCAATCCCGTTTTGACGCCTGCTTGAATCAGAACCCGGCGTTCTTTACAATTTCGAACCCAATAAGCGGCCATCATGGCGCTGAACAGGTAAAAGAGCGCCATCTCAAACGTATTGCCAAAAAGGAAAGCCGTGGACAGGGCGGAAATAAGGGCAAACGGTACCGCTACGGACATCCCCATAAAAATACATACGGCCATTGAGCCGGAAGCCAGAGGAAAGGCATAGGCGATGGGTCTGGATACGTCCATACTTGCCGAACCGGTGGGTGCCATCCCAACCGCGAAGTGAGTGGAAATCGCACCCAACGCGAAGATAAAGAGGAGCATGACGCAGATGAAGGCCAAATCCTTATTATACAAGGTTTGTCCTAAATCGGTACTTATATGGGTCATGTAGGCAATCACGAGCAGGGCGGTTATAAGAAGGCCGAACCCCAGGCCTCTTCCCATGGTATGCCCTCGTTCCAAATCGCCGCGAGCGGCATCCAGCTTCCGAACATGCGCCGGGGTGATCCTTGCGCCTTCACGCACCAGCATTTCCCCCTCCACGAGACGGATCGGTTCCTCCGCGGTCTTTATCAACAAGTCACTGGGGGCCTTGATGTTTGTTTGGGCCACATCGCCCACCGCGTACGATGGGATCTTCTGGGTACTGGAAACCAACAATATCCCCGTTGTGAGAAGGACCGTGGCGGCCAGAATAAAAAGCGGGAATCTGGGATGCTCGGTGACAGCGCGGTAAACCGCCTTGCCGCGGTTTTGCAAAGCGGTTCCCGTTTTTCTGTGCTCCTGCATTCGTTTCAATATGCTATTGTTTTTCTTGCTCACTTTTTTCATATGCTTCAATGATATCCTGAACCAGTCGGTGTCTTACCACATCTTTCTTCGTGAAGTCAATAAAGGCTATTCCTTTGATATCATATAGGATTTGCCTTGTTTCCACCAGGCCGGATATGCGACCCACCGGCAGATCGATTTGTGTGACATCGCCGGTGACGACAGCCTTAGAGCTGAAACCGAGACGTGTCAAGAACATTTTCATCTGCTCGGAGGTGGAATTCTGGGCTTCATCCAAAATGACAAAAGAATCATTGAGGGTCCTTCCCCGCATAAAGGCCAACGGCGCTACCTCGATAGCCCCTTGTTGTATCAAGTGCGTCACTTTTTCAAAATGCATCATGTCATGCAATGCATCGTAAAGCGGGCGCAGGTAAGGGTTGACCTTTTCGTACAGGTCACCGGGTAAGAAACCCAGGCTCTCACCGGCTTCAACGGCCGGTCGGGTCAATATAATGCGATTCACCCGGCCCGAAGTAAGGTAGGACACGGCCATGGCCATAGCCAAATAGGTCTTGCCGGTGCCGGCGGGGCCAATGCCGAAAACGATGTCAAAGTTTCGGATGGCATCGATGTATTTCTTCTGGGCCACCCCCTTGGGGGCGATGGGGGTTTTTTGAGAGGTGATATATACCGTGTCCAGGAAGATTTCCTTGAGATCGACACGGTCGTTGTTACTCAAGATCCGAATCGCATAATCGATGTCGCTTGGGAAAAGGGGGTACCCTTCCTCCACCAGCGCATACAAATTTAGAAGCAGTTTTTCGGCAAGGTCTAAGGCGATGGGGTCGCCGCGAAGGGTGACTGTCGTGCCCCGGGCGTTAACCTCGATGCCCACAGCTTTCCGGATCAGATCCAGGTGTCTGTTGTGCTCACCAAATAATGTGCCGGCATGGGAGTTGTCGGCCAGGACGACCTTACGGGTATCGGTACCAGTGGACATCTTCTTGCTATAGGCCTTCTTTCTGTTCGCTGGCTGCGTTCTAGCACAGTCCATGTGACTTGGCAAACTGTGGATTTAGATCATGGAAATTGCCTTGACTTGGACAGGGGCATCTGTTAGATGCTCAACGGGCTTTGAGTCGTTTATCGTCATACGGTTGTAACGTCGATTCGTGCCATTACGCTTTGCCTGTCTCTTCTCGGTTCTTCCTCATCGCCCGGCGGAAAAAAGGCGGGGGAAAGTTTCAAGTTTGGAAACAGATATCCGCTGATGTTTATCCATGGGTTTATCATGGACGGGTTACGTGATATAGAAGGCCAATGAACGCCTTAGATATAATCATTTGTTTGATCGTAGGCTATTGTCTGGTCCGGGGCCTTTTTCGCGGGAT
Source organism: uncultured Desulfobacterales bacterium (assembly GCA_964440795.1). Classification (GTDB taxonomy): domain Bacteria; phylum Desulfobacterota; class Desulfobacteria; order Desulfobacterales. Next base: position 2,471 of record CAYTTQ010000143.1, read on the forward strand.
CATAAAAGAAATTACCTCTATTGTAGGCGTTCTTATCGCCTTCTACGGGGCATACAGTTATTATCCCCTCGTTTCAGGCTGGTTCTCCTCGTTGATTTCCAATCCTGCCTACCTGTCGATTGTCGGTTTCATCCTGATTTTTGTGGTCATATTGCTGATCGTCGGAGTGGTCGGCGTTATTCTCAAGCACATCTTTAAGGCGGTTTCCCTGGGCTGGGCGGACCGGGTCTTTGGGGGCACCTTTGCCGTGGTAAAGGCTGTCTTGATCGTATCCGTGCTACTGATCGCCTTGACTGCTTTCCTACCGAAAAAATCCCCTTTGTTGCGACATTCGCGTCTTACCCCCCATGTGATCGCCACTGCGGAAGCCCTGGTGGCCGCCGTACCGGCTGAGTTAAAGACGAAATTTCGAGACAAGATCGAAGTGTTGAAAGAATCGTGGTAGCATCTCTGGGGCCAGGCAGCCGTTATGATCGACTGTTTGAACTCGTAAAACGCCTTCGAGGTGAAAACGGGTGTCCCTGGGACCGCGAACAGACGCCTGAGAGTATCCATCCTCATCTTGTGGAGGAGGCTTATGAACTTCTGGAAGCCATCGAGTCGGGCGACCGGGCGGGCGTATGTGAAGAACTGGGAGATGTGCTGTTTCATGTCTTCTTTCTGGCCCGGATCTTTGAGGAATCTGAGGCCTTCACGATGGCAGACGTTATTCAAGGCATCATCGACAAAATGGTCAGGCGCCATCCTCACGTATTCGGGGAGAAAAGCCGGGTGTCCAACGCCGAAGAGGTGCGGTCACAGTGGCAGCGGATCAAGGCCCAGGAGAAGGAATACGCCCAAAAAGCCGATGTTTCCCTTTTAGACGGCGTTCCGAAGGAGCTCCCGGCTTTGATGCGGGCTTATCGGTTGGGGCAACGGGCTTCGAAAGTCGGTTTTGACTGGTCCGATTCCAACGAAGTGGTGGAAAAGGTCGAAGAGGAACTCAAAGAGCTTCAAGAGGTGCTGGAAGCCGACCCAAGATCTTCGGAGGTCTCCGAGGAATTCGGGGACTTGCTTTTTTCCATGGTGAATCTGGCTCGAGCGCTTAAGGTGCATCCCGAAACCGCCCTGTGGAAAGCGACGTCAAAGTTTGTCGAACGATTCAAGTTCGTGGAAGAGACCCTGAAACAGAAAGGCCGGTCGCTTGAAGCCGCTTCGCTGGCGGAGATGGACGACATCTGGGAAGCATCTAAAAAGAAGCGTTAAACCTGTATGCCGGACAATACCAGCCAGAAGAATATGTAAACACCTAATACGCGTGCCATCGTTACCTCAGCCCTAATGGCCGTTTCACGGCCGGATACATCATCGGTACATCAAGTGATGTGCCATTTGGTCCATCTGGCGATAAATCCTGAATTTATAGTTGGTTATGTCGATGACGTGTGGCCGGGTGGTGTGGTGGAGGGGGGGTATAAAAAGTTACAAAAGGGAAAACTTGTTCCACTTATGGGAAAAACACCGGCGAGGTCCAGGCACTTCACTCCGGGGGAAAGTGCGGATGCTTATTTGGAGGGATCTTTGAAAAACCGATCTTTCTCGCTGTAGATACAACCACAATACTGTTGGCGATACAAGTTGAGTCGTTTCGAGGTGTCGATGCCTTCCTTCCAACCCAGTCGGAAATCTTTATATAAAAACGGTACTCCATGGGTTTTTCCCAAATGTTCGCCCGTGGTTGTTATGAGATCGTGTTTTTGAAACTTGCTTTGCAGCAGGGTGGACGTAAAATAATCGAACTTGCCGTGCCGGGCGACGGATACCGTTGATTTAAGCCGGTCGTGATAGCAAAACGAGCAGCGGTGGCTTTCTCGAAAGACCACTTCCTGCAGAAAGCCTTCCATGTCATAGCCGTCCTGATAGATGACCTTTAGGTCCACTGACTCGGCATAGTCTCTTAACGCCTCTTCTCGGCGGAGACATTCTTGATAGGGATGGATATTTCGGTTGTAAAAATATCCCATCACCTCATATCCTTCCTCGCGCAGCACCTTAAGCGGGTAAATTGCGCAAGGCGCGCAGCATATGTGAATGAGAACTTTCAATATATTCGCCATTCGCCCCCTCACTCATATTTCCCGGCCCATCATTTCCTCCACCTGATCTTCCAGGGACTTTACCTCTTCTTCTCGGCCCAGTTCTTCCAGTTTCTTGCGAAGCTGTTCCAGCTCCTGGCGTATCCGGGGCAAGATTTCTTCTTGTACTTTGTCCTGAACGGTTTTTCCGGAACGTTTCATTTCTTCGCCCATTCGCGAGAGTTCTTCCTGTAGTCGTTTAAACTCTTCGCTGGTTGAAATGTCGCCGAGACCGTCCAGAAAGCCGGTAATGCCCTTTTTCAGATCTTCGATACTGCCTTGAATGTCATTGCCGATTCTGCCCAGATCCGTCGTCGTCATGGGACGTCCTTGAACCGTAGCCCCCTCTTTCAGAGGAGGGGCACCGGGGTCGTGGTTGACCACTTGAACGGCCATTTCGCCTTCCACGTGAGGATTGTCCACGATGGAAAGGACGGCACTTTCCGTCACCGCATTGGCAAAGGCCATGTCTATGGCCAGATCGATCACATATTTGTTCTGCGTGGAGTAGAATATGTCGGTTACCCGCCCGATCGGGCGGCCCTCAAAGAGGACGGGGTTTCCCGCTCGGAGATTTGCGATTTGGTCGTATGTAACCTGGATGTGACGGGACTCTTCGTTGCATCCCCAACAAGCCAAAACGAGTAAAAAAACAAAGAGGATTCGTTTCATGAGATACCTCCTACGTTTCCGGTTTTTCGGTGGCGGTTATCGGTTTGTATTAGCATAAAATACCTTAAAGGGAAAGCAGGCCGGATTTTCCTGACACGATCCTCGTTGATACACGACCTTATTCTTGTTATAAGAAGGACCTTCCTACA
>CAYTTQ010000144.1:0-5072 GCA_964440795.1 uncultured Desulfobacterales bacterium
AGGGAGTTGACCCCAGCAACTGGAACCCAACTGGAAAAATACTTCGCGGACATATCCGCCGCAGGTATCACGGTGCGGTACAATCATGTGGTTAAGACCATATCACGCAACCGAAGGCTCAAGGGCAGGATCAGCCGGATCAAAAAACGACTAATTAATAATTGAGATGCGATTCTTTTGAACTCACCAGAAGCACCTCTGTTTGGTAGCAATTCGACTAAATATCAAAAAACTATGACGGCCCGACCCCCGGCACCCAAACTTTTTGAAGGCTCCGGTGGAATTGTGCTTGAATATCTCAAAAACGCGCGGCTGCTTGCTTCTGATAAAGTGACACGACGGTGGACTGCGACCGACTGATTTGTGGCATTTTTTTTGCTCGTCCAAGAAGTGTTGAACTTGAGAAGTCAACTAAACGCATAAAACCATAAGGCAACCGAGGGAGAATATACGATGACTATGGTAGTTTCTAGAAATGGGGCCAAGGCCAAAATTGTTCACCCTTCGGCTTTTGAGCAGGAAAGGTCGTTGCAGCAATACATTCACGTAAATCCAGAATCTATTCCTGTTCAGGAGCTCAGAGAAGACAAAAAGCTTCTCATACTGAAAAGAGAGTTTCCAACCAATTCGGGTCCGATCGATGCTTTGGCGATTGACAAGGACGGTGAAATCTACATTGTTGAAACGAAACTTTACAAGAACCCCGACAAAAGAACGGTCATTGCTCAAGCCCTGGATTATGGAGCCGCATTGTGGTCCGGGCAACTGGAATTTGCATCGTTTCTGAAAACAGTCGATGAAGACATACAGGGAAAATTTGGACTGTCATTTGAAGACAAGGTCAAAGAGTGTTTTGAGCTGAGCGATGAAGCAACTGAGGTCCTTAAGTCGTTGACGGAAACCAATCTGAAAGACGGTAACCTCAAATTCATCATTTTGATGGATTCAATTGATACACGCTTGAAGGATTTAATCGTCTATGTGAACCAAAATAGCAAGTTTGATATATACGGGGTGCAGTTCAAATTCTACAAGCTCGACGATTACGAAATAATCATCCCGAAGTTGTTTGGGGGTGAGGTCAAAAAGAACTTGACGCCAAGATCTAGCAAAATCATCTGGGATGAAAACCTTTTCTTCAAAGACTTGACTACAAATGTTGGTTCAAGAGAGGCAAATATTGTAAGGAGTATTCTTAACTGGTACGAATCTAAAGGTATACGAATTAAATGGGGTGCTGGTGCGAAAATAGGCACCTTTTTCCCAACAGTAGAACTAGGCGGAAAGCAATTATGTCTTTTTGGAGTTGAATCAAATGGAAAAATTATCATTGTTTTTCAAGACTTTCCTTTTGACCATGAAATGAAGTGCCGCATGATAGAGGACATAAATAGCATTGGTGATATTTCTATCCCAGAAAGGGCGGCAAAAACCTGGAAAAGCTTCCCTTTATCTTGCTTGGAAGACAAACAGCTCCTTGAGAAATTTCTTAAGACCTTCGAGAGGTATTTCCCTGAGATTTCCAAGTAACAGCCTTCAGATTGATAACTGCTAATTTTCCTCATCCTTAAGCACAGACAGCTCTATACAGGAGGAAACAGTGCCAAATGGAGAATCACGGAACTGGAGCCGTTTATTGATTACGTTAGAATCGTTTTTCTCTTTATATGGTGAGTGGCCTTCAACAATGCATTTGGATCCTCTTTTCATATCAGAGCTCCAGACAAAGCTGTCAATAGAGGACTTTCGGGCATTACAGGACAAAATTGCGATTAAACCGGATGAAGAGAATCCTTTCTTGGCTTCCGGTGAAGGCGGCAACACTTTTGATTATGCCAGAGAGGGAATTCCGGAAGGTACGAAGCTTCAAAACAAAGCCTTGTCATGGCTCAATATCAGGCCACCAGATTATGAGGATTAAGAGACACGCACGCCATGATCAGGAAGAATATTGTGACACTTACAAGGACGTAAACCGCGGCCATTTTCAGGAAATAGGTTTGAAGAGAGAACGGAACAATTGCGTTTCTGGCCATACTTGAAAGGAGTTCCTAATGGCTATTCCAGATTACCAATCGATTATGCTGCCACTCTTGAGATTTGCCTCTGACGGAACGGAGCACACTACACGTGAATCCGTCAATCACTTGGCGGATGAATTTAATCTTACGGAACAAGAGCGAAAAGAGATGTTGCCTAGCGGTACGGCAAAGCTTTTTGACAACAGGGTAGGTTGGGCTTCCACGTATTTAAGAAAGGCCGGCCTTATTGAGTCACCAAAGAAAGGTGTCTTCAAGATTACGGAGCGAGGAAAGGACGTCCTTTCCCAGAATCCTGAAAATATTGATGTGAAGTATCTTGAGCAGTTCCCAGAGTTTATTGAGTTTAAGAAACCGAAGAAAGATAAAATTGACGGTTCAGATACAGCGACTATTGGCACTGACGATGTCAATCCCGAAGAAACGCTGGAAAAAGCCTATCAAGAGCTGAAAGACACCCTCTCTTCCGAACTTCTCCAGACCATAAAGAATGGTTCGCCGGAATTCTTTGAGCGCCTTGTTGTCGATGTGTTGCTTCGAATGGGATACGGCGGGTCTCGCAAAGAAGCTGGCGAGGCAGTTGGAAAGAGCGGAGATGGGGGGATCGACGGAATTATCAAAGAAGACAAATTGGGACTGGATATCATTTACGTGCAGGCCAAACGGTGGGAAGATAGTGTCGGCAGTCCTGAGATTCAGAAGTTTGCGGGCGCTCTCCAAGGCCAAAAGGCGCGAAAGGGGATTTTCATCACCACATCTGACTTCAGCAAGAAGGCCGTTGAATACGTAAAAAACATCGACAGCAAAATCATTTTGATAGGTGGCCAGCACCTTGCCGAACTAATGATCGAACACAACGTCGGAGTATCTCCAGTGGCATCGTATGAAGTGAAAAGCATAGATACTGATTACTTTCTGGAAGAGTGAGGCCGAGTAAGGAAAAATACCAGAGCTCAAATAAACCTCGCAGTTGATAAGCCTTGTAATGATTACATTCGATCTTGGTCCACCGCAGAAACCAATAACTGAAGAACGAATCGAAGAGATGATTCGTTGGGTTCCGAGGCGCTTTCGTCTTTGTGATTTTGACAGGCCCCTAAAGCAGCCCAGAGAGTTGGGAGATTGGCAGGAAGATTGGAATCTGATATTTCCTTTCCGAGAAACTTTTGTCCCTGCCTTTGAGGAAATGTGTTCTTTTCCGGACCATATACCATTTAACTCAAAAGGAACTGCGTATTATACATTTCTAAAGGACGTTTCAGGAAAGGATATCCCGGCTGTGAAAGAGTGGCTGGAAAAGGTGAGCGGATATGTGGCGCTGCGAGATGCCTTAGCACTTTCTTTTGCTATAGATTATGACAGAGAGGGTGGGAATCCCGAGAACGAACATACGCATATCGGAAGTCTTAGGCAAAAGGCAAAAACCTATGGAAAACCGGCGAGCCCTGAAACCCATTATGCTGCGGACGCCCTGGTTGAGGCATGTGTAGAAGCAGTCAATACTCTGACATGTTATAGCAGCATGAGTTGTATAGTAGGGATTCCACCATCTGATCCGGATAAACCTTTTGACCTTCCGGAATACCTCGCCCACGGAATGTCAGATAAGTTGGGTAAACCTGACAAATCAAAGGCTGTCAGAACGACAAGAGCCAGACCCCCTAGCAAACAGGCCCGATTGGAGGATAAGCTGTCCTCTGTTAAAGGTACAATTGAAGTGGACGGTTCTGAAGTACGTGACGACATAGTACTTCTGGTCGATGATCTTTACCAATCTGGGGTGACCATGAATTATACTGCTATGCTGTTGCTTGCAGCGGGGGCTAAGAAGGTTTTTGGTCTTTCTTGCGAAAAGACTTGTAGTAATGACGACAATGTGAGCAGGTGTAAAGGATGAGCGAACAAGATGTAGCTTTCCAGATACTTCGACTCTTGGAAACCCCTGGTGTCGGTGTGGTGAAGACTAATTCCATAATAGAGTCTGTCGGAGGCGACCTGGGACCTGAGCGATTAGAGAAAGTGCTCAACCAGAAAACAATACAAGGCTATCTGTCCAACAAGGAAAACGTTACCTCTGATTGGCTAAACCTTCAGAATGAAGGCGTAAAATACATTACAATACTTGATGAAGATTACCCTAAACAGCTTAAAAAGTTGTTGCAGAAAAAGGCACCGCCACTTTTAATGATCCGTGGCAATCACCAACTCCTGAATAAGCGGTCCGTTGGGTTCTGCGGATCTCGTAAGGCTAGCAATAAAGGTATAGCTACGGCAAAGGACTGTGCTGGTCAACTAGCGGGAGAAGGGATCAATATCGTATCAGGCTATGCGGCCGGGGTTGACATGGCAACTCACAGAGCGGCTCTGGAATGTGGCGGAACCACCACACTGGTTTTGTGCGAGGGGATTCTCAATTTCCGAAAGAAGCGTGACCTGAAGGATATTTGGGATTGGGACAGAATCGCCGTGGTAAGTGAATTTCTCCCTGGAGTTCCTTGGAGTGCAAGAAACGCCATGCAAAGGAACGGTACTATTTGTGCCCTTACATTGTCGATGATTCTAATCGAGTCTGCAAGCAAAGGAGGAAGTATTGCTGCAGGGAGAACTTGTCTGAAAATGGGTATCCCGCTTTTTGCGCCTGTTTATGACGGAATGCCGGAAACAGCGGTGGGAAATCGCGAGCTACTTCAAGAAGGTGCGTTGGAATTGTATAAGAATGGCAAAACTGACCGTGCAAATATGAAGAACGTCTTTGCTGCGATCGATCAACAATGTTCAGACAGCCTCCAAGATGATAGTGTCCCTCACTATGCCATCCCGGAAGACACGGGTGAGCAGCTTAGTCTATTTGAGAATCAGGAAACTTATGATGACTGAGGCCGGACCCAATATGATACATGAAGGGGCAAGCTCGCCGTCAATGAGTTACATCAGTAGTCGCCTCCGAAGGTGGTAGTAGGATATTGGGGACGTCTATAGGGCGGAGGGGACGTTCTTTACTTTTTAACTCATTTTGAGTTCATATGACGGTAA
>CAYTTQ010000145.1:0-3384 GCA_964440795.1 uncultured Desulfobacterales bacterium
GGCCGAAACAACCAGCCCAAGGCAACAAGAAGCGATTCACCGTGCCCGACAATCGCTTGAACAGTTGTTGGGGCCTTCCTTTTACTGCACTCCGAAAAATGGTAGTATCATGTCGTTTGATGCTTTTCACAATCTTTGCAAATCCCGTCGACACGCAATTCCACTTTATCGATTCGACCCGGAAACGTCTTCCAGAGCGGCCCCGTGTCAACAACTAGATCTTCCGGGCTTAAACAGTACATCCGCCCGCAATTCTTGCAGTAAAAATGAGGGTGGGGCTTATGATAATCATTTGGGGCCAAACCGTAACAAAATGCTCTGCCGCCCGTGCTGATACGTTCAACGACACCGTGGTCAACCAGGAGATCGAGAATGCGATAGACCGTCACACGGTTCATCGCCCTGCTACGTTCTACAGTCTTGTAAATGTCTCCTGCGGAAAGCGGAAAGTTGTTGTTCCCGATAATTTGCAGAACTCGTATCCGATTGGCAGTAGCCTGAAGATTTGCCTTTGACAGCAATTCGTCATAATCGCATCGATGGCACATATGACGTCCTTACTTATAAGAAGGTATTAGCCCTTTATCTCTCTTCTCTTGTTAGGGAAGCGAAGCCAATCCGTGAATAAGGATAACATGAAGCCAACACCGGAAACCATAATAATCGAAGCACCTGATGTGAGATTGTATCGATACGACAGCCAGAGGCCGGAAATGGTAAACACAGCCCCGAGGCAACTTGATGCCACCATCATTTGAGCCAGGGTGTTAGCGTATTTTTCGACAATGAACGGAGGGATGGTTAAAAGAGCAATGACCAGAATCAGGCCGACGACCTGGATGACCAGAACAATGGTCACGGCCAGCATGCCGATCAGGCCGAAATAGAGTTTCTTAGCCGGAACCCCCCGGATTCTTGCGAATTCCTCATCATAGGACATGGCCAAGAGCTCCTGGTAATAATAGAAAACCAGGATCGTCATCATCACTCCGGTAACGGCCATGAGAAACAGATCCGACTCGGGAACGGTGAGAATGCTGCCAAACAGATAGCTCATCAGATCCACGTTATAGCCGGGCGTTATGTCGATTAAAATAATGCCAAAGGCCATTCCGAGCGCCCATATGACCCCGATGATCGTGTCGGCGCGGTGCTTGAGGGTGTAGCTGACCGCCGCCATCACCATGGCGGCGAATAGGGAAAAACCGATAGTGGCCGGCAGATAAGGCCATTTAAAATGAAACGCCAGCCCGATACCACCGTATGCGGCATGGGCGATGCCGCCGGAAAGAAAGACAATGCGGTTAACCACCACCAGAGTACCCATGATGCCGCAAATGACGCTGGCCAGGAGGCCGGCGGCGAGGGCGTTGCGCATGAAATCAAGTTGAAGCGCTTCAATCATCGGAGCTCTCTTCATGGTCCATGAGTACCCTGTGGGGCAGACCGTGGGCCACCAATTCCACGGGACAGACCTCCTCCACCGTACAGGGATACATGGTTTCGAGCATGTTGCCGGTGATTTCGGCCTCGTCATGATAATGCAGCTTCTTGTTTACACAGGCCACCGATTTCACATAGCGGGATATCACCAGCAGGTCATGGCTGACCACCAAAACTGCGATGTCTTTGTTGAGTTTTTTGAGGAGGCGGTAAAAATCCGCCTGGCCCTTGGTGTCGATGCTGGCGGTCGGTTCATCCAGTAAAAGCAGCTTGGGCTGGGTGACCAGTGCCCGGGCGATAAACACCCTTTGACGTTGGCCTCCCGATAGGACGCCGATTTTCTTGTCGGCAAGGGCTTTCATTCCCATACGTTCAAGGGCCGCCAAGGCGTCTCGGCGGTTGGCTGCAGATCGTCGGGGAAAGCGCCTTTTAGCGTCAAGCTTTCCCATCAGCACCACGTCGATGGCCGTGATCGGAAAGCTGCGGTTCGTGTGAATATCCTGCGGCACGTAACCGATGCATGGCGCAGCCTCTTTGGGCGGTTTCCCATCAACGCGAATGGTACCCTTTGCCGGCGTCAACAAGCCCAATATCACTTTCAGCAGTGTGGTCTTGCCGCCGCCGTTGGGGCCGATAATGGCCACAAAATCTTTCTGCCGGATGGTAAGGTTCACATCCTTGAGTACGGTTTCTCCGTTGTAGGCAAAGTCAAGATCTCTTATGTCGATGATCGCCATAAAACGTCCATCCGCCTATTTCAATGCCGCCTGAAACTTGTCTGCGACCTGACGCAAGTTGGCCATCCAGTCTTCAGCCAAGGGATTGGCAAATGCTACTTCACCGCCAATCTCTCGGGCCACGACTTCCGCGCTTTGAGTTGAAAACTGGGGTTGAACAAAAACCACCTTGATCCCGTCTCGCCTTGCATGCTGTATCAACGCTTTCAACTGAGCCGGTTTGGGGTCCTTGCCTTCAATCTCTATGGGCACCTGTTTTAACCCATACGCATGGGCAAAATATCCCCAGGCCGGATGAAATACCATGAATTTCGGGCCCGTTTTCCCTGCGAATATCTTTTTCAGATCGGCGTCAAGTTGGTCGATCTGCGCTGCAAATTCCTGGAAGTTGGCTTTATAGACGCTCCGATGCGCCGGATCAATCTCCTGGAGCGCCGCCAGAATGGTGCGGGCCTGGATTTTCACCAGCGGCGGCGACAGCCAGATGTGGGGATCCAGCCCGGCACGTTCGTGGTGATCGTTATGTCCCGCCTCCCTATGGTGCTCAACTCTTTCGTTATGATGCTTGGCTTCGTGGTGGTTAGGCTGGTGGTCTTCCTTGGCGTGTTCATCGTCATGGTGGTGAGCCGCCATGGCGAGCTTTTTGACACCACGGTCCGTAGGGACCACCCGCATATTCGGATTGACAGCGGCGATTTTTTCGAGCCAAGCGTTTTCAAACGGGACGCCGATGGCAAAATAAATTCTTGTTTGTGAAAGATCAGCCATCTGTTTGGGTTTGGGTTCATAGGTTGCGGGGCTGGCACCCGGCTGGACCATAGCTTGGACATCCACCAAGTCTTTGCCAATTTGTTGCACAAAATATTTTTGAGGTACAATACTCACAAACACGGGGAGCTTATTGCCAGCAGACCCACTTCCCGATGACACATGTAAAATGCCGCAAAATACAATCAAACACTTTATCAAGCGGTCCATTTTTCCTCCTTTCGTGTGAGGTTCGTCTCTTTACTGTCAAACGATGCAAATAAATATAACACAGCCAACTTGCGACCTATCAGCGCTAGAAAACAATATCATATTGACATAATACAAACATTGATAAGCACAAAAAAGATATCGGCCTGTCTAGTGCATGCAAATATATTGCATACATTCTTAAGATGCAATACATATCTGCAAAAAAAGTGAAAAAAGAAAGGCT
>CAYTTQ010000145.1:3484-5003 GCA_964440795.1 uncultured Desulfobacterales bacterium
CCTTTGAACGATACTCGATTTTGATTACCAGGACTTTGTGCTCATTCGACACATTGCCCCACAGAAAAAAAACGGCGAAAAAGGCTTGACGTGAAACTTTAGACATGATATTAGTGGTATCTAACAAGATTAACCACCACAAACATCGAGGCAAGTATGAAAAAAAAGAAGCCCCAAAAGGGTGATACCGTAAAACGACCCGTTACGTCGGCCATGGAAGACTACCTGGAAGCCATTTATGATTTGGACCAGGGTCAAAAGGTGGTCCGGGTCAAGGATATTGCCGAGCGTTTGCAAGTCAAGATGCCCACAGTGACCAGCATGTTGAAATCCTTGGGAGAGCGGGGGCTGGTAAATTACCGAAAGTACGAATACGTCGAGTTGAGCGATTCAGGGGTTAAAGTGGGCCGGGAAATGCACAGAAGGCATGCGCTTTTGTATAAATTTCTTACAGACATATTAAAAGTCGGGCCCAAAAAAGCCAATGAAGAAGCCTGTAAAATGGAACACGCCCTAAGTCCGGCCACATTGGACCGGTTTACCGACTTTATGGATTTTATTCACGCTTGTCCCAGAGCCGGTGAGAATTGGCTTGACCACTTCCAGGATTATCGCAAGCACGGCCGGCAACCGGATAAGTGCCTGGAGCAAACCGAGGCGTTTTCTTGTGAGTTCAAGGAAAAGGTTGACTCGCTGAAAGAGTGCCGTTCCTGCGGTGCGGGCGAAGAAAGGTAATAGTCGTATGTTTTATCGATTGATCGGCTTTTGGGTGTTGACTGGACTTTTTTTTTTGGAGTTAAAAGTTAGATTAATAAAACTAACAACGGGAAGTCAAAGTTATGAGCGGGGACAAAGAAAAAATTATTAAAAGCATCACCGATAGTGTTAAGGAGCTGCACCGGGGCATTGATATGCACCACTCTATGATCGCGTCGATCCTGGGAGAAAGCGTGGACGAAAAGAAACTGCGGGTGGGGCTTTGTCCCGGGCATTGCCGTGAAGCCGTACTGCGGGGGGCTATCAAAGAGGCCATAGAAACCCTGGAAGAAACGAGAAAAGCATTCAAGTCCAAGAAGCTGGAAGTCTTGCGAAAGCGGCTTACACGGGTCTTGATCGACTCAAGGTAACAGCGGCTGTTCTGGTATGTCCTACGCTCTCGGTGTTTAGAAAGACACCCACAAAGTGAAGGCGTAACTCGCGTCACATGGATATCGAGTGGCCCCCTTTTTTGCCGATAGATAGGAGGAAACAGAATGACACAAAAACACAGGGAAACGCCTTCGACTTGTCCGTCAAATCATCCGGGCCGAATAAACATGTACTCCACATTGGCTCACCCAAACCCTACCAGTGGGGATATACGAGGTGTCATCGTTAATCGGCTTCGTAGGGGTAGCGGCAAGGCAGTGTGTACAGCGAAGAAAGGAGGTGATTCGGCGTTGTGGAAATGATCTCATAAGTAACAAGTACGATTAAACGTCTATTAGGGACGAATAACAAGGCATGTCTTACGGTCTCC
>CAYTTQ010000146.1:0-4996 GCA_964440795.1 uncultured Desulfobacterales bacterium
GGCAAAGGCTCAACCCTCGCATTCAAAACCGCTGTCTACAACCTCAAGCCGGTTTTCGTTTCCGCTCCCTCTGCGCCCCGGCGGTCACCGCTTTACCGAATCTTTCCTTCTTCGCTGTTCGGCATCGTCTCAGGCTTCTGGGTGGTTCCTTACCAGATCTATGAAGGAGGCCCCTGGGATGAGGAGTAACTGTACACCTGTCATCACCATCGCCGGTGTTGAAGACAACCCTGACCGATTTGTCGCCTCATTCCGTTCCGAGTTTCTCGACGCCACCTACGCCGTCGTCTTCTCCCAAACCATCACCGGCGCCGTCGCGCTTCACCGATTTGTACAAATGATTTCCAGCCAGTACGGCAGGCAGGTAGAGCTCAGGATCGCGAACGATCTGTTCATAAAACCGAACAAAGCCGTCGAAGATATCCTGAAAAGTATCATGGAGCCCGAACCGGCAGCCCAATAACCGATTCCTAAAAAGCGCGCTCGGCCGAGGGCGGCACGACGCCGCCCCGGCCGCTTCATACAAGTCCGTCCCTGGACTTGCAGGTTTATCTTTGGCGGCAAACTGAATGTTCGCCGAAATTCTGTCATTTCCAATCCGGCGGGATCGACAACAGATTAACCTTTCGTCCGATCTTGTTTTCTATTCTTTTCGCCGATTCTTTCGCACGATCTCCGATCGCCGCTCCTACCGACAAAACTTGAGCCGACCTTGCCGATAGGTGACGGCACGCCGCCGCCGTTATCTCATCCCCGATTCTCGATGCCGATGCCGAGTCTAACCCCACCCGAACATTTTTCTCAAATTCGCACTTCTAGCAAATTTCAAAGGGCGCATAACCCGCCATGTGAGGGCCTTCTTGAGGCTTTTCACTTTCGGGTGGTCAATCCGGTTACGTTAACAGCCGGAAGCGGCCATCATGGCGGCTTATTATATCGAAGAAAACACGTTTGATCGCGTTTTCAAGGAAAGCATTCCGGCGGCTTGGCCGCCGGAGGCAACATAGGCGCCGGAAACAGAATTCGCTAGAATCATGCTTACGCATGTATCTGGCCTTTTTGACGGAAGGCCATTGGCACGCTTGTAACTACTGCCACATTTTCACGTAATCTGCTCTGTAGGTGGCCTCGGCTTACACGCGTGAAGGCCCGGCGCGGGCGGGGGCGCGCCGGGAAGATCACGAGATGGGTCATCACAGGAGGCAAAATTCAGATTCATCTTTTATTGCACAACGAAATCCAGGAAATCAAGAAGGAAATTGCAGGCTTCAAATGAAATGTATAGATTCACATAAAACAGTCTCCGGAAAACCCGGGGCGGTTCAGAGTGCTTTTTTGAAGCACCTGAAAGAACGTGTCCCTTCGGCAAGCGTGCGTGGATAAACCGCGCGGGGGCGGTACGATGAGCCATTCGATAGCGAGGAGGCATGCGAATGGCGAAGATGGAGCGCGCGGGCGCGCGAGAGGCGTTGGCGGAGGCGAAAGGACAGTTTCACGCCTGGCGCGAGAGCAGAAGGCGAGGACAACGGATCCCGGAACGACTGTGGCAGGTGGCAGTGGATTTGCTAAGCCACTACACGGTTGAGCAAGTTGCCGGGAGGCTGGCGCTGAATCGCGGACACTTTGAGAAACGTCTTGCGGCACAGCGTGGAGGAGGAGGTGAGCGGCGGTTGGAGCAACCGACACTCGCTTCAGGATTCGTGGAGATTGGCAGGCTCGGCGCTGGATACGCCGATGGGTGCACGATCGAAACCGAAGACGGCAGCGGTGCACGACTGACGGTACGACTGAGCGGGGGCGCATGTGCTCAGGCGAGTGAGATCGTGAAGGCACTGCGAGAAGAGCGAGGATGATCCAGCTGACGCCGCAGATGCGGATACTGCTTGCGGTGCAGCCGGTGGATTTCCGCAAGGGCATCGACGGGCTTTCGGCGATCTGCCGAAGGCTCATGGGAGCTGACCCGTTCAGTGGGTGCATCTTCGCATTTCGCAACCGGCGTAAAACGACGATCAAGCTGTTGACTTATGATGGCCAGGGGTTCTGGTTGTTCCAGAAGCGGCTTTCGGCCGGCCGGTTTTCTTGGTGGCCGGAGCGGGAGGATCAACCGGTGTGTCCGATGGCGGTGCACGAGTTGCACCTTCTGATCTGGAACGGCGATCCATCCTCGGCACGGGTGGCGGGGATGTGGCGAGGAATCGACAGCTCGCGCAGCCTGCCCGGATAGAAAAATCGAGATAAAAACTGTAGCACTCCCACTTGCGTTCCACCGCGATATGTGCCACACTGCAGGCATGGACGTTCTGCTACGCTATCGCGGCAAAGAAATCACCGACGAGGATATCGCCTTCATTAACCGGCTCATCGCCGCTCACCCGCACGACAGCCGGCGGGCGCTGTCAAAGCGGCTGTGCGAGGCATGGAACTGGGTGCAACCAAATGGGCGGCTGCGGGACATGGTGTGTCGTTCCATGATGCTGCAGTTGCACCGGGTGGGACTGATCGGCTTGCCTGAGAAGCAACACTCACCGCCGAATCCGCTGGGGGCGAAGAGAGCAAAGCCGGCTCACGTGGCCGTGGATCAAACGCCGATCACCGGATCGGTCAAGAGCGTGGGAGCGTTCGAGATCCGTCGGGTGCGAGGGACCGACGAGGAGAAGCTGTACAACGGGCTGATCGAGCAGTACCACTATCTGGGCTACTGCCATCCGGTGGGCGAGCAGTTGAAGTACGTCGTGTTCGCCGATGAGCGACCGGTAGCCTGTTTGGCATTTTCTTCCGCGCCGCGGCACATCGGATGCCGCGATCGGTTTATCGGCTGGAGTGCCGAACAGCGCAAGGGTAACATCCTCCTCGTCGCCTACAACACGCGGTTTCTCATCCTGCCCTGGGTGAGAGTATCGAATCTCGCATCCCATCTGCTGGCACGCACAGCAAAGCGGGTCATCGAGGATTGGCAGACCGTCTACGGACACCCGATTTATCTGCTGACCACCTTTGTCGACACCGAGCGGTTCGCCGGTACCTGTTATCAGGCGGCCAACTGGATTTATCTCGGCATGACGACCGGGCGAGGAAAGAACGACCAGAGCGGAAAGGCAAACCGGTCGATAAAAGCGGTGTGGGCCTACCCGACGGTCAAAGACTTTCGCTCTCGTCTGTGCTCGGTAGGTGCGTAAGCGATGAAGGAGTATCGGCGCATCGAGATGAGCCCGAAAGAGCTTGACAGCCTGGTCGGCCGAGTGAAATCCGGCAGGATGCGGGAAGGAGACGAGCAGGCGGTGGAGGCGATGGCCGAAACCATCAAGGTGCTCCACTCGGCGGTGGAGAAGAAGAGCAGCTCGATCAAACGGCTGTTGCAGATGCTGTTCGGCTCGCCTACCGAAACGAGCGACCGGGTGCTCAAGGACCCGAAGAAACCTGCAATAACCGGCGGCGATTCATCGAACGCTTCGGAGGAGGGCAAAGTGAAAGGCCATGGCCGTAACGGCGCGGTTGAGTACACCGGAGCAGAGCGGATAGCGGTGGCACACGAGAGCTTCAGTCCGGGAGCCCGCTGTCCCGAGTGTCCGAAAGGGAAAGTATACCGGCTGAAGAAATCGGCATCGGTTCTGTGTATCCGCGGAAGCGCCCCGTTACAGGCGGTTCGCTATGATCTCGAGCGCTACCGCTGCAATCTGTGTGGAGCGGTGTTCACCGCCGATCCTCCGGCCGGCTGCAGCAAGAAGAAGTACGACGAGACCGTCGGCTCGATGATTGCGCTTCTGAAATACGGCTCAGGTTTCCCGTTCAACCGGCTTGAAAAGCTGCAAGACGGGTTCGGAGTTCCGGTTCCCGCCTCCACGCAGTGGCAGATCGTCAGTAAGAAGGCCGATACAATTCGTTCTGCCTACGAGGAATTGCTTCGACAGGGAGCGCAGGGGACGGTCATCCATAACGACGATACCGAGGCAAAGATCCTCGAGTTCATGACCGGAGCGAGCCAACCGGCCGACCCGTCGCGGACCGGCTTGTTCACCACCGGAATCTTCTCACGCCTTGAGGAGCACACCGTCGCGCTGTACTGCACCGGCAATAAGCATGCAGGAGAAAACCTGGCCGATCTGCTTGCCTCCCGGGAAGCCGGGCGTGCTCCACCGATCCAGATGTGTGACGCCCTTTCGCGTAACCTGCCCAAACCGTTTCAGGTGGTCCTCGCGAACTGCATGGTGCATGCACGCAGGAACTTCGTGAACCTCGTCGACCTGTTCCCCGAGGAGTGTCGCATGGTGCTGGAGACGCTGCAAAAGGTGTATCATCACGATGCGATCGCCAAGCGCGAGGGGTTGTCCGACGAACAACGGCTCGCCTTCCACCACGATAAGAGCGCACCGTTGATGAACGACCTGCATGCCTCGTTGTCGCAAATGCTCGAGCAGAAGACCGTCGAGCCGAACTCAGGCTTGGGCGGCGCGATCTCCTATATGCTCAAGCACTGGAAACCGCTTACCCGGTTTCTTCACGTGCCCGGAGCGCCGCTCGATAATAATCTTTGCGAGCAGCTGCTCAAGCGGGCGATCATGCACCGGAAGAACTCCTTGTTCTTCAAGACCCAACGCGGCGCGGATGTCGGCGACCTGTACATGAGCCTCATCCACACCTGTTTTCTCAACGGCGCCGACCCGTTCGATTACCTGACGATACTCGAGAAGCACAGCGCCGAGCTCGAGTTGAACCCGGAGCGCTGGATGCCGTGGAACTACCGCGAAAACCTTGGCGTTTAGCGTGATGAGCCGGTGCCGAGACGCACGGTCCCGGGCAGATTTCTGTGGTTACGCACGCTTGCCGAAGGGACACGCTAAATCGGTGTAGATAGCACTCTCGTCCGGCTTGCCCCATGAACGCTGAGGCGGCCGGCTTCCGCGCACCGCCGGACTCACACCTCGTAGGCCTGCCACGAGCCTGTGCAGCCGTGACCCCTTCTGACATGCAGCAGGCGCTTTTCGGGCTCGCCGATATA
>CAYTTQ010000147.1:0-4991 GCA_964440795.1 uncultured Desulfobacterales bacterium
GTGGACCACTCCCGGGAAGGATACACGGGGGCGACCTCACACGCATCACTCTTTCTTAAAAACCAGGTCGTCAAACCTAAACTTAAATTGGGCAGGGTCGGACCAAGTTAACTAACTGATATTCTGCTCAAAAGGCTTAATAAAGGTCCTGTTTTAGGCCTTAGGGGGCCGGTTTTGACCTCCAAATGATGCTTCTAAGCAGTGTTGGTGCCCCCAAGAGAACGGATCCGCACGAAAGGATACACAAGAACAAAAAAAGATTTCAGCCGCAGACACACGCCGACGGACGCAGACGGTGCCGACAGGCTTGTCGGCACTGAGGGTCTCGTGCCCTTCGGGCAAAGGACAAGTTTTGCCATGGGCAGGGCATGGGCAGAGGCAGACGGGCAGGGCCGGACCTGTATCCTTTACCCGAAACAGCTCAAAGCAATTTCGGGTAAAATACCAGTGTTTTTTTCCACAGACTCACACGAACGGACACACAAGAACAGTAAGATATAGGGGACAGGCAAATTATACTTTCAAGATACTATAACACGAAGCACAATCGCCGGGGCTTTTTCTGGGGTGAGCGTTTTAAGAGTGTGATTGTGGAAAACGGTGAAACGCTGATCAACCTCCTGGCCTATGTCGATCTAAACCCGGTTCGAGCAGGCATCGTTAAACGACCGGAGGATTACCGCTGGTGCTCTTTGGGATATCATCTCCAAACGAACAACAAGGCCAGTTTTCTTTCCTTAGACTTTGGTTTGAGAGAATTCGAACCTGATGAAAACCACGGCGGTGCAATAAACGACAAGGAGCGATTGAATCATTACCGCGGATTCCTTTACGCCAAAGGCGGGATTAATGATTCAAAGAAAAGAACGGAGCAAAACATCACGACGATCGATCGTTTCCGCTGCAGGACTCGGTACTTCGCCGACAGCGGAGTCATCGGCTCTAAAGAATTTGTCGGTCGTCTATACGCCGTTTTTAAAGGGCATTTTTCCGCCAAACACGAGAAGAAGGGAAAGGCAATCAGCGGATTGGAAGGGATTTATTCGTTAAAGCGCCTCTACGGAGAAGGATAAAGAGAAAGAAAGGTTCAGGGCAAGAGGTAGAAGAAGCGTTCAAGTCGTTCAAGCTGTCGGATCGCTCCGCTCGTTCACGTCGTGGGAGGAGAAAAGCGAGACCGGGTTGCATCTTAATTATTAACTATTCGGAGGGACCGGGAATCTTTATTGTCGTCAACCGGGACATCTAACTCTCGAACATCAACCCCGTCAATCCTGTCTGGCTTCTTGTCTTTTGACAGGATTAACAGGATCTACAGGATTATTGAGCCCGGCTAAAGGCCGGGCTTGGTGTTTTTAGCATCACGGACGGGGCGAGTGTTTAGAGGGAAGACAGTGGATTTGGTAGGTGGACCAATGTAGTTGTCAATAACGTGAGACGCTGGTATATTTAAGACGTCACTTTGATTTGGGGTTTGAATGACCTTAGATCGCGGCGGAAGGCGGTACATGGGTCATGTCAAGATATTGCGAGAGCCCTTCGCAGACCCTTGGACTTGAAAGGTACGGCCGTGATATAAAGAACTCAATTTAACCTTCTTCTTTCCATAGGCTCACGGCTTTTGTGATTTCGATATATACCTGGCGTTGATTGCATGAATAATACTTTCGAGCGAGTTCTACATTTGGTCAAGAGAAACGATGTCATAATTTCCGATCACGGCTATGATGAACTGGCAGAGGACAACATCTATGTAAGGGATGTTCTAGACGGCGTTTTCGAAGGGATCGTTTTGGAAGATTATCCCCAGTATGGTAAGGGGGCCTGTGTATTGGTGTTACAGAAGGATGCCTACGGGAAACGGATGCATGTTGTGTGGGGAATACCAAAAGGTAAGAATTCCCCCGCAGTTTTGGTTACGGCATACAGGCCGAATCCTATGAGATGGTCCAAGGATTTCACAAGGAGAAAGCCATGAATAAAAGAGTTTACACAAAACTGATCCACGAGGGGAAATATGTGGCCAAGATCGATGTAGAACTCATCGATACGGATGAAGGCTGGTCTCCTTACTTATCGCTTGATGATGCAAAAAGACTGGATGACGTTCGGGAGGCATTACGGAGTGGAGACATTGATGCTGCGGCGAAAATGGCACGCGTCTTTAGATTGCAGCCCGTCGAAACAAGCACTGCCGATCAAGAAACTGCCCATACTTAGCCAATGCCCAAGACACTTGTTCTTGCGGTTACTTGCGGTCGGGCCAAGACGCCAAGAAAGGAAATTTTAGCCGCAGACACACGCAGACGGACGCAGACGGTGCCGACAGGCTTGTCGGCACTGAGGATGCGGTGCCCTTCGGGCAAAGGACAAGGTTTGCTGTAGAAATATAGGGATAGGCAAATACTACTTATATCTTCTTTCTATAAATCATTGATCTGTCGGCTCCAACCGGTTAATATAGAGCCGTTCTTTTGAACAACTCCATGTCGATTGAGGTGCCTAATATGAAATACCGTGTATATTTTTATTACGACAAGGATTACCAAGGCTATGTTGCAGATGCACTTGATCTGCCGGGTTGCGTCAGTCAAGGGAAGACCGTGGAAGAGGCGAAGCAAAATGTTAGGGAAGCCATCAATGCATATATGGAAGTTGAAGAACAAAAAGGAGTGACAGATAGGTCCTATAGTTTGCCCGAGGAGGCTTTCATCGGCGAGGTAGCGGTTGGCTAGACTCGCCAACATCTCCGGCAAGAATGCCGTGAAGGCTTTCCAGAGGCTGGGTTACAGCATTGCGCATCAAACTGGGCCATAATAATTCTGAGCCACCCTAACCGACCAACCTTTACAATACCCGATCACAAAGAACTGGCTCCTGGTCTTCTAAGAGCCATCATGTCTCAAGCGGCGCTCAGTGTTTCAGATTTCCTCGAAAACCGTCCCTGACCATAAGAGGGAAATCTGGCGCGCATAGACACTACTGCCGATTTATCCCTCAGAGTCGATTCTTTCAAGGGATACCTACGGGAAACCGATGCATGTTGTGTGGGGAATACCAAAAGGAGACCTTTGAAAAATATCATTCCTCGCCATTCATATATCTTTTGCTTTTTTTGACAGGATCTACCCTGCGCCTGCCGGGGTCAGTCCTGTCTGACATTTTCTTTCTTTCCCATCCTCGGCGTATAATAGCAACTTATATTTTTATGGATTCCCCTCTATCACTCTGAAACCATTTACCTTTCACGCCCTTCCCGCACAACACCCACAATCTCTTCTGTAGTGATATCTACATTAATTGATGGAACATTTAAGGGGGATACGTTGGCTGTCTTTTGCGGTGACAACACAAACGCCCGTCCGTCTTTTCTTCGGATTAAAACTTTCCCACTTCTTTCAGCTTGTTCAAGCACGAGAGCCAGTTTCTGACGTGCTTCTGAATATGTATAGACCTGCATATCAAACCTCCAAAATTTCGATATCTAAATCTTGAGCCGCTGTTTTAAGCTTTCTATCCAGGGTCAACAATGGAGCCCTATGCCTGATCGCACAATCAAGGAAGAATTGAAAGTGTGAAGGCAGATGGAAATTAGGACACAAGGGAGGAAAAGCCGTGGATCATTGGATTGAAGATTTGGGTTTCTTTCAGTGTGTAATCGTCCCTTCCGTTGTATAGAACGCATCCTGCAGTAGATTTGGCCTTGACCAGCTGACGAAAGCGATTGATCCCTTTGAGGAAGTCAGCAGAAAACGTTTCCGCTGATTTGATCTCTATGGGTATAACGGTGCGGCCCTTCCGGATGATAAGATCCACTTCGTTGCCCAGGGTATCCCGAAAAAAGAATATGTCCGGCCGGTCTCCTTTGTTAAGGCTTTCTTTGAGCACTTCTTGAAGGATCAGGTTTTCGTAAAGGCCCCCTCGAAGCGGGTCGCGGGCTGCCTGGTCCGACGTCTCAATATTTAAAAGAAACGCCGCCAGTCCGACATCCGTAAAGTAGAGCTTAGGAGACTTGACGACTCGTTTGCGTATATTTTCATGGAAGGGAGACAATTCAAACACCACAAAGGATGCTTTTAGCACACTGATCCAGTTTTTGATGGTTGTAGCTGATACGCCCACATCATTCGCCAGTGCTGAATAGTTCACGATCTGCCCGACACGCCCGGCCAATAATATAAAAAACTGCTGAAACGTGCGGAGCTCTTTAAGGTTTATGAGCGCCCGGACATCGCGCTCAATGTAGGTTTGAACATAACCATTGAAAAACCGCGTAGGGTTTAGTCCCTCATTATGGATTCGGGGATACGCGCCTTGACTAATGATGTCAAAAGGGTCCCATTCACTTTTGTAGTTCTTCAATTCACTCAGGGAAAACGGCAGCAGTGTCAGTACTGCAGTTCTCCCGGCCAATGTCTGGCTGACCGATTGGTGTAATTCCGGTTGATGGCTGCCGGTTAACAGGAACATGCCCGGCATGTTGGTCTTGTCCACAATACCCTGAATATAAGATAGGAGCTGGGGCGCACGCTGGATTTCATCCAGTATGGCACCCTCAGGCACATTGTTCAGAAATCCGCGCGGATCTGTTTCAGCGGCTAATCTCGTGTCGGGTTCTTCTAAAGAAAAGTAGGTCTTTTGAGGAAAGGTCATCCGGGCTAACGTGGTTTTTCCAGATTGACGAGGCCCAAAAAGGGTGACCACAGGATATTCTTTGGCTGATTCGAGCAATTCGTCGGTAATTTGTCTTCGGATCATGAAATGACACTACCACGAAAACCGGAATATCACAAGTTCAAGTTTGTATTTTCAGGTGTCGGAGGGCGATACAATGTCAAATATTCGATCTCGCTTTCCGATAAATCAAATTTCGGATATGTCAACACACGGGGGAAGAACAGGGTCCCATCTTAATTATTACACAAGAACAAAAAAAGCTTTTAGCCGCAGACACACGCCGACGGACGCAGACGATAGTACCGACAAGCTTGTCG
>CAYTTQ010000148.1:0-4860 GCA_964440795.1 uncultured Desulfobacterales bacterium
AAGGCTGAGTTTTAGCGCCATTGAAATCTGAGACCGTCCCGAACCTTATGCAACATGCAACACCAAGGTCAATCAAGTTCGTTGCTGACAGGAAGCCGTGGGGCAGATTAACCCGGCTTTTTTAGACGCCATCAACCCTAACGTCTTATAAGAAACATGTCGGCTAGAGTTCGAGCAAACCCTTTTTATAAGCAACCTTGGTCAATGTGGCCAAAGACTTTGTGTGCAGTTTATCCATGATATTGTACTTATGGGTCTCAACGGTCTTTGGGCTTATGGCCAACCGTCTACTGATTTCAGAAATCGGCACACCGTCGGCCAACAACGGGAATATCTCCTTCTCTCGAGGGGTAAGAACGGCAATCCCGTCTTCTAACTCCATCACCTTTTTGGCATCCCCAAGCTCCGCCTCCAGCATGTGGTCCTGTATCACCGTCTGCACTTTTCCACTGTAAAAAACATCCCCCTTTTTCGCCGTCCTCAACGCCGTCACAAGATCAGTGAACGAATCCTCTTTCAGTACATAACCGGACACGCCGGCCTTGAACAGGGGAATGATGTGCTCCTTGTCAGAAAACATGGTGTATACCACCACCGAAACATCGGAGTACCGATCCAACACACGATAGGTGGCCTCCATCCCATTGTCGGGCATAAGCAGGTCCATCACTACGATATCCGGTTTCAGGGATTCGATCATTTCTATGACATCGGAAGCCTTGGAGGCCCATCCCACCACGTCGAAATCCGCCTCTGAAGCCAGCATTTCCGAAATCCCTTTGGCAACGATTTCGTGGTCATCGACAATCAGCACCTTCGTCTGGTCAGCCATGTCCCCCCTCCCGCGCACATCCCTATCTCACCCGCTTATAAAAAAACGGAAGTCTCAGCCGGCACCTCCACATAAGCCGACAGAACAGACACATATGAGATAAGGGACCATATCACAAGGAAATGGAAATGGCTATGTTCAAGACGCCCCAAGCACAGACGCGGTTATTCCTCAAAAATCGATACCCCCGCCTCCCGCATCTTGCCGAGTGCGGCCTCGCCTTCCTGCACATCGACCGGGCGGGTCGCCTGCCGGATCAAGCTGACATCGAAGCCGGCTTGACGGGCATCCAGAACAGAGGCCAACACACATACATCGAGGGCCAATCCCCCCACCCATAGGTGAGTGACACGATCGCGTTTCAGTTGATCGGCAAGACCGGTTTCGTCAAACACGGAATTTTGGTCCTGGTCGAATCGGACCCCTTTGGTTATCTTGACCACACTGTCGAGAAGGTTGAGATCCGGATGAAACCGGGCCCCGGGGCTGTCTTGCAGGCAATGAACGGGCCATGGGCCACCTCCGTCATGAAAACTGGTATGACGGACCGGATGCCAGTCACGAGAGCAGTATATGGGAATGAGTTGTGTTTGGGCCGCCGCTATCCACCGGTTGAGGACGGGAATGATCGCTTCAGCCCCCTCCACGGGCAATTTCCATCCGGGGAAAAAATCATTTTGTACGTCCACGATTAAAAGCCCGTCGTGCGTTTTCAGCAAAGTTTCCGGCTGATTCATGATAATACCCTCCCAGGAACAGGATCACATCCGCGCCTCGGTGTCATCTTTCAAACACGCCGGTGACGCTCGCCTTGTCCAGCACTTTGCCGTCGATCCGACTCATGAAATCCGACAAGCCGGGAGATTCCCCGGGATCGACGTTGGCCTCACTCAGTGCATAAATAGTAAGCACGTAAGGGTGCTCCCCCGACCCCGCCGGTGGTTGCGGCCCACCATAACCGGCCTTGCCGAAGGAATTCATCAGTTCCACGGCCCGGGACGGCATAAACTGTCCCGATGCTCCTTCTTTGATCGATCGGACATCGGCGGGAATGTTAACCACCATCCAGTGAATCCAATTGTTTGCCACGGGATGTGGATCTACCATGGTCAGGGCGAAGGAAGCGGTTTCCGCCGGCGGATCGCTCCATGACACCGGAAGAGAGACATTTTCCCCTCCCGCACCGGGCATCACATAGCGCTCGGGAATCCTTTCTTGATCCTTAAATGCATCGGTTCTTACTTCCATGCGTTCCTCCTTTTCGATATCAATCCGCTATTGTCAAATTGTTGACGACATCTACCACGCCGTGGGTGTTGACGGCGGCCCGATAGGCATTTTCGCGGGCCGCCCAATCAGGTACCGATCCCGATAGGGTTACAACCCCCTCTTTTACATTATAGCTCGCTATGTCTGCGGTTTTGCTCAATCGGATCGGCCAAATCCGAGTGCCATCTCTGCGAACTTATTTTTGCGCGAGCCCTTAGGTCCAGTGCATTCTGCACGGCATAACCGCGGTCATCGTTATTGAAGTAGGCATAGACATCCGTGTTTTCAGCCAGCCGATCCTTAATCCACCGGGCCCATGCGGAAAGGGCTTGGTGGTTGTAAGAGCCCGAATAATGATCCCCATGGAAACGCAGGTATGTCCAGTCGGCGGTTAGCACTCGGGGGTGATTCTCCAACATGTCATGGATACAAAGGGCTGCCTTGTGAGATCTCAACACATCGTAGATTTCATCACACAGCCAGTCCCGCTCTCGAAATTCGACTGTCCAGAGGCACCGCTTCGGCGCCTCGTCCAAAAATGCGGCCAACCGCTCCGGGTTGACCCGCCAACGGGGGGGCAGTTGAACCAGGATGGGCCCCAGAAAGGACTTTAGGTGTTCCGCCCGCTCCAGAAAAAGCCCGATACTGGCAGCGGGATCTTTGAGTTTCTTCATATGGGTCCCATAGCGGCTGAACTTGAGCGCATAGCGGAACCCTTGCGGTGTACGTTCTCGCCACCGGTCGAATGTCTCGGCTTTGGGCAGGTTGTAAAACGTGTTGTTAATCTCCACGGTCTGAAAATGCTCGGCATAATGATTGAACCACTTTTTTTTCGCCAGGCCCTCGGGATAGAATACCGGCTGCCAGTGTTCGTACTGATATCCCGATGTCCCGATCAGACATGTCCCTGCTTGGCTTCTCGACATCTTTCCTCTCTTTTATCGTCATCACATTGACTGACACGGCACCTACTCGGATAACCGCTTTCCTTTATCTATGGACGAGTCAGGCAAGGATGGCAATGAGGCAAATCATGTATTCTTCTTTCCGGCTTCTCGTAGCCCTCCGCACACTAGGGGGTCTTTGGGTCTTCGCTGGTTCGAACAAAATAAAGGAACAGGGCGCCGACGAGAAAAAGCAAGAGCAGGGAAGCAATACTCCACCGGGCCGCCGTTTGGCCGATTCTGTCCAGTTCATCCGGGGTGGGCGACGGGGGTGTGAGAAACCGGCGGGTAACCAGGGCTACCCCGCCCATAAGGATAGGGCCGAAAATGGCGGCAAACCGGCCCATCATGTTGTAAAATCCATAATATTCTCCCGCCTGATCCGGCGGGATAAGTCTGGAATAGTAAGACCGGCTCAACGCCTGGATCCCCCCTTGGACCAGGCCCACGGCGGCGGCAAGCAAATAGAACTCGACTCGGGACGTCATGAACGTCGCCCACAAAACGATAAAGCAGTAACATCCGATGCCCAGAAAAATACATTTTCGGGCTTCCCACCAGGCGGCCAACCTTCCAAACCCCAGCGCGGCCGGAAATCCCACGAACTGAACCAACAGTAAGGCCAGGATCAGGTCCTGCTGTGAAAACCCGAGCGACAGGCCGTAATCGACCGCCATTCGGACAATCGTATTCACGCCATCGATATACAGCCAGTAGGCGACAAGAAACAAAAAGACCGGCTTTAACCGGCGGATTTTGTGAAAGGTGTC
This sequence comes from uncultured Desulfobacterales bacterium, assembly GCA_964440795.1. Lineage (GTDB taxonomy): Bacteria > Desulfobacterota > Desulfobacteria > Desulfobacterales. The sequence continues at coordinate 3,816 of CAYTTQ010000148.1, forward strand.
AACCAGCTGCCGAAATCCGCCTGCGATCGCTTGCCCGGCGGCAGGTCGTTGCAGTCGGCCTTCCGTTACCCAAAAGGCGATAAAGAGGCTGAAACCTCCCCACCACAGGGCCACCAGGAGAAAAGAAACCCGGGCGGCCTGAGAGGCGTCGGCAAGCCCAAAACGCTGGGGGACCAGAGTCATGACGACGCTTATCAGCAACAAAAGCCCCCCGCCCAGATAACCCAACGCATATCCCAGGCCCGACACATAATCGATATTCTTGCGGTCGGCCACGTTCGTCAAAAGGGCATCATAAAAGACGTTACTGCCCGAAAAGCCGATGATCCCTATCGCATAAGCCAGCATCGCCCATTGCCATTGACCTTTGCCAATGACAAAAAGACAGGCCGTGGCCGACACCCCCACATATGCAAAGAAGACGAGAAACCGTTTGCGAGACGACCCCCGGTCCGCTATGGCGCCTACCAGGGGGGCGATCAGGGCCACAATCAGACTGGCACCTGAATTGGCCAGACCCAGTCGCGCCGTGCTGGTATTGACGTGGGCCTCGTAGCTCCAATAATGCTTAAACACGATAGGGAAAAAACCGGCCATCACGATCGTGGCAAACGCCGAGTTGGCCCAGTCATAAATCACCCAGCCCCATACGGCTTTTCTATTCTCGTTGAGGCGATTCATCCAGCATGTCCTGCATGTGGCTTCTGAGCCCGTGGATAATACGTTGGTAGGGTTCCTTTCCCTCGCCTTCCGATTCCAAACGGGAGGGATCGAGCGGCCCACCAAAGCTGACTCGGATGGAGTGAAAGGATTGCAGAAAACTTCCCCGGGGCATGGCTTCAAAGCTGCCCCGAATGATTGCCGGCACGACCGGCACCCGAAAATGATGCAACAGCCGGCCGATACCGGGCTTGAAGTCCTGCAACCGTCCGGAAAAAGACCGTCCCCCTTCGGGAAACCAGATGAGATTGTTTCCACGCTTCAACACCGCCGCCCCGAAGGCCAGGCTGGAAAAGAAACCGCTTTCCGGTTCAACGGGAAAGAC
>CAYTTQ010000149.1:0-4842 GCA_964440795.1 uncultured Desulfobacterales bacterium
TCGGCCAAATCCGAACCAAATCCGAGCGCCCATTCTGTGAAGTTATTTTTGCGCTAACCCTAAGGGAAGTGCCTATATATATCTTTGCGGTGCAAAAAACGCAGCATCTCTATACAATCTTTCGAAAATTTCATTCCAAGACGATGGTCCCCAACACGAATTCTGTAATATGTGTCATATCCCTGAATTTTTCGGACGTCTCCCAACTCATCCAGCGACTCTATTTGCTTCAACTGTTCAAGAAGTTTCAGAACGCGCTTTTTAAGCTTCAAGTCATGCCCAATATTATCAATATCCTTGCTAAACCTCTTGGTGTAAAGCATCTTCATGAGTCATTCCGTAAGCTTGGACAAAATACTCTCTTCAGAAACATACTCCCCGGAGTCGGCCTCTTCCATTGCCAAACCCAATTTCATGTCCAAAATCGCTTCAGATACTGCATCTTCAAGCAAATCCTTTCTCTCCGTGAGTACTGCCGTGACGGCTTCCTTCATTATTTTCCGTAATTCACTCTTTGAGATTTCTTTTGTTTCCATAACTCACCTCCAACGCTCAAAAACCCACCATAAAAAAACCGAACAATGTAATATCGATGGCGTCGTAAAAAGCCGGTTTAAGATGGCAAAGTAAAGGTCAACGTTTTTCTTATTAATCCGTTGCCTCTATGCCTGCAGTGTTCACAGACTTCACCATGTCCGCCGCCGCCCGCACGGCCATTGGAAAGCTATCTTCACCCAGCCCTACCAACTGGGCCGTCACCGCGGAAGCAAGCATCGGTTTTACGGACGGATTTTTGGCATATATATTTTCCTGAATAATCTCAATAACCGGAATCACCAGTGATAAAAGGGCGCCGCCGACCTCCTCGCCGACGGCGTCATTCTCGCACCGAATAATCAAGGCGTCGTAGCCCTGAGAAGCGTTCCGAATGGTCTCCGTAATCGTTTTCAAGTCGCTACTGAAGACAGACGCCACCGTCACATTTCCACCGATAGCGGTCTTTTCAGCAGCCCCGAGGTCTTTGTCGTCTCTTGGCCCAACGACAGGTGATTCGACCTCCCCGGTACTCGGGTCGGGCACATGAATAAACAAAAGCCGAATACCGTCCCGGTCGTTGACCAGTCGATGCTTTCGCCGCCGTACCGCCCGATGCCACTTTTCGAGAACCGGCAACAGATCGGAACCCTGGGATCGCCCAGCCTTTTTCTCGCTCCCACCCAATCTCTTTTCAACAGCGTCCAACGCCGCCTTCAAAGACGCATTATCCGACCCTTGCACGATGAGCCGCCTGTACATGTCGGCCGCTTGTTCCAAAAGGCCCTGCTTTTCATAAAGCCTGGCAAGCGTAACCGTCGGCGGGAGGTCTATGTTCGGGTCATTGGGGGTATTCATAAGGGATAAAACCGTCGATGCTTCTATTTTAAAAAAAGACAGACAGGATATTACCGGGATCCATCCGAAGCGTCGGAAGTTTCATCGGGACGCTTTTTCACGATCACGATTTCGTTTTTCCCGGTCATGCCGAATTCCGTCCGGGCGATGTTTTCAATAAACGCAGGATCTTCCTCCAATCGCTTGATGGTTCGATAGAGTTCGGCGTTGTCCGACCGGGCGCGCTTGTTGGCTTGCACCGCCCGGTCCCGTTCCAGCTTGAGTTGGTAGAGGTCTACCGCCCCTCGTTCACTCAATGCAATGACAAACAGAAAGCCGATCAAGAGGACGACCGCGGCCACGAACATTATTTTGGTTGCACTCTCCATAAGGTAAACTTTACGCGTCCCGCCTCCGAATGCCCGTTTTAATCATTTCCCTTAAGGCCTCCAACTCGCGACATCCCAGCAGCCGGCTGCTGATCCCATACAGCAAGGCACCCAGCCCGATGCTCCCCAGCACAACCGCCGCGAGATACCCAGCCCCCTCTCCACACATGGGCAGAACCCATGCAGCACCGCCGGCGACGACCAGCCCCATGAACAGAGCGGAGACCAACGAGCGCGAGACCGATCGGAGTATATCACGCGCCCCGATTCGGCCCAAACGTTTTCTCAGGGCAAACACCAACAGGCACAGGTTCAACCCGGACGCCAGTGACGTGGCCAGGGCCAAGCCCCCATGCCGCATGGGACCCATTAGCAGAACACTCATAACGATATTGGCCAGGAGGGAAACGGCAGCGATCTTGACCGGCGTTTTGGTATCCTGAAGGGCATAAAAAGTAGAAACCACCACCCGAACACCGGAAAACGCCCAAAGCCCCACCGCGTAATAGAGGAGGGCCTCCGCCGTCAACCGGGTCGTGGCAGGACCGAATGCCCCTCTTTGAAACAGGACTTCAACGATGGGTTCCCTTAAGACGATGAGTCCCACCATGGCCGGGATGGTGATGTAAAAGACCATTCGAAGGGCATAGGAAAATGACTCGCGCAATCCCGCCATGTTTTCCTGCGCCGCTTGCCTGGACAGTGTCGGAAGTACCGCCGTCGCCAGAGCGATGGCAAAAACACCGAGGGGAAATTGAACCAAACGGTCGGCATAGTAAAGATAGGAAACGCTGCCGGAAGGCAGCAAAGACGCCAACAGGGTACCCACGAATATATTGAGCTGATAGACGGCGGCCCCGAAGACGGCGGGTGTCATAAGTCCGGCGATTCGTTTGACCGCGGCATGATATAAGGGCCCTCGGACAAAGAGATGAAAGCCCTTTTTGAACATACTCACCATTTGGAGTGCCAACTGCAAGGCACCCCCGATAATCACCCCCACAGCCAGCGCCAGGGCCGGTTGCCCCAAACGGGGAGCAATGAAGAGAACGGATGCGATCATGGCTACATTGAGTAACACCGGCGCAAAGGCCGGCGGTCCGAAACTCCCCAGAGAATTCAATATCCCCATGGCCAGGGCAACCAAGGCGATAAAGAAGATGTACGGAAACATGATCCGCGTCAACAACACCGTCAATTCGAACTTCTCCGGCGAGGCATAAAATCCCGGCGCAATCAGCCGTACGATGAGGGGGGCAAAGAGCACCCCGCACACAGACACCACCACTAACAGAATGGTCAAGATCCACCACGTTGACCGGGCCAACTTAAAGGCTTCAGCACGGCCATGTTTGTAGAGATATTCACTAAAGACGGGAACGAAAGAGATCGTTAACGATCCCTCGGCAAAAAGGCGACGCAAGAGATTGGGAATTCGAAAGGCCACAAAAAAGGCGTCTGCCGCCAACCCGGCCCCGAAAAACCAGGCGACTATAACGTCCCTTACAAAGCCGAGAATCCGGCTCAAGAAAGTGGCCCCGCTTACGACACCGGCAGCCCGAGTGATCTGGTGGGTTTCGGACACTATTTAACACCCGACTTTGACGACTTGGTCACTTTTGACTTGACAAAAAAAAGATATACCAATATTTTTTAGATTTAATCCGTTCGGGGAAGGAGCAAAAGACATTGGCAACACATAAGTCAGCAATCAAACGGGCCAAGCAAAACACAAAAAGAAATCTTCGGAACAAATCGATTCGGACGCGGGTCAAAGGGGCCATCAAAGCAGTACGGACATCCATCGAGGCCAAGTCTCCGGATACGGCGAAAGCCGACCTCGAAGCGGCCATACCCGTCATTCAGAAAGCGGCTCAAAAAGGCTCTTTACACCCGAACAATGCAGCCAGAAAGATATCTCGCCTGACCCGACAGGTGAATGCGTTGTCGGCTTCATAGATATTTTGTCAGGTAACGCCTGCCGGTGCAACCTGACACCTACGATTCTTCAAAAAGGTCGCCTAGAAATCTTCAAGAATGCGAGAGTGAACCTTTTCCGCCAGCCGCTCGGAAATGAGGCCCACGGCCTCCTTTTTGTTCCGCTCCGTCACCCGCCTGTCGTCGGAAACCTGAAACGGCTCGTCGTCGGAAAGCCCTTGGACGGCCCACAAAATTCGACCATCTCTGGTTTTCAGCTGAAGATCCAGCCGGACCCGGATCCGCTGTATATCCGAATCGTACCTTGTCGTATGGGCAACGGTATACACGTCCAAAGACCGGATACGCCCCTCCAACACGGCGTCGGCCGCCGGCTGCTCCACGACTTGAACCACCTTGTTCCGCATAAATTCATATATTAAATCCCCGGTGACCGTGCTCTCGATACCCGACTCGGCGGTCTGATTTTCCAGCACCGGAATGGCAATGGTTTTAACCCCTTCCGGCGCCTCCAATCCGGCCCCCTTGAAGTGGTATCCACATCCTGCGAGTATAAAAAAGGCGCCCAGGGCTGCTGCCGTTGCGATGCGGTTCGTCATGTCAGTTGTTCAGTTTTCAGTTTTCAGGTGTCAGTTTTCAGGGGTCAGGGGTCAGCCCCGCCGCTGGCCGCCGGAGTGCCCAGCGGAAGAAATTAGCCGCAGACACACGCAGACGGACGCAGACGATAGTGCCGACGACTTGTCGGCACTAAGGGCTCGCCCAAAAAAATAGTGATATTAGCCGCAGATCCGCCTTCGCCCATTCGAGCTTCGTCGAGACCTCGACGGCGGGATTTCTGCTTCGCTTCAACAAGTCCGGCGCGACAAACACACGCGGTCGGACACAAATAAAAAAAGAATAATTTGACAGCATTCATAGGATTAAAAGGATCCTTTTTTGGGTTTCATCCGCGTTGTTGGCTATCAGTTAGCAGTTAGCGATTAGCCGTTAGCCATTAGCTTTTAGCCGTTCGCATCTTCGCGCCTTACGCCCTGCACCTTGCACCGTGCGCCGTTTCACCTTGAACCCGTGAACCTTTGAACCCGGAACCCTTCAGCCTATCCCCCTTTTTCTAAACCACAATATTGACCAACTTGTTTTTTAC
>CAYTTQ010000150.1:0-4827 GCA_964440795.1 uncultured Desulfobacterales bacterium
GGAAAATGCGTACATGAAGTACGGCCGAAGGGAGGTAGACGGCAAGTCTATCTTCACAAGGGACGGCAATACCTCATCGAGTCCATGGATCTGGTTAAGAAGAATGTAACCGCGCACCCTGCGGACGTCCGATACTTCACTCGGACTAAAAGCGACAAAGAAACGGAAATCATCCACGTCAACCGGAGTCGCCCCAAAGGTCGGTTTGTCGTTCGGGAAGGCCACCTCAAGGTCACCGAGGTGATTACGGGTTATGAAAAGCGGTCCGTACCCGGCCATGAACTGGTGGGAAGGGGAACTCTGGATTTGCCCCCGCAGATTTTCGAAACGGTAGGCCTCTGGATTGAGATCGACGAGGTGATCCAGACCTATGTTGAAGATCTGGGGCATCATTTTATGGGAGGCATTCACGCAGTGGAACATGGGGTCATCGGCATGTTTCCGTTGTTTTGTCTTTGTGACAGAAACGATATCGGCGGCATCGCCTACGCCCACCATCCAGAGCTCGAAAAAAGTGCCGTCTTTATCTATGACGGGTATCCCGGTGGCGTCGGTCTGGCCCAGCACGGCTTCGAGATCATCCTGGAACTGCTTGAAAAAACCTGGTCTCACATTAAAGAATGTCCCTGTGAAAACGGGTGCCCCTCTTGTATTCACTCACCAAAATGTGGCTCCGGAAACAAGCCGTTGGACAAACATGCGGCGACTCTCGTCCTGGAATGCCTCCTGGGCTACATCCCCTTGAGTGAAATGATCCCCGACGACGCCGGGAAGCCGCTGGACAACAAGTCGGTTAAAGTCGGTCACCATGTCATATCCGACACGCCACCTTCCAAGCCCGACGGACCAAGCATCGTATTTTTCGATCTGGAAACCCAAAAGGCTGCCGACGAGGTGGGAGGTTGGAAAAATTCACACCTGATGCAGGTCTCGGTCGGTGTCGTTTTTGACAGTCGACAAGAGGATTTTTTCGTCTATAACGAAGATCGCGTGGAAGCCCTCCTCGCACACCTCGAAAGCGCGGAGTTAGTGGTCGGTTTCAATGTGAAACGGTTTGACTACCGGGTGTTAAGCGCCTATACGAAAAAGAAATTACAATCGCTAAAGACCTTTGACATCCTGGAAGACATCCATCGCCGGCTCGGGTTCAGGCTCGGTCTGGATCATCTCGCCCAAGAAACCTTGAATCACCGAAAGACGGCCCAAGGCCTCCAGGCCGTGGAATGGTTCCGACAGGGAGAGATAAAAAAACTAACGGACTACTGCCGTAACGACGTGGAAATCACCAAGCGCCTGTTCTATTACGGCCTGGAACAAAATCACCTTATTTACAGAGAGAAGCGAGAAAACCGTCGGATAAGAATTCTCCTGGACTGGAAACTGGAAGAAATGCTGACTGCAAATTCAGCCTGACACGCCGCTGCCGTTGGAAGACTCTTTCGGCGCATACGCCAAGGAATTCATCTGTGAAAACTGTTTCCAAGTTTACTATAAGCATTTGGAATTATAAGTTTCCTTTGACCCACCCTCCCCTATGATCCCGCTTGCTTGCTCTTTTATCCTTTTTAGATTGACAAAGTATGGCGGGACGAATAGTCTTACGACAATCGGTTCAGCTATCACCTTCCCATTGACCCTTCGTCTTGTGAAGGATCGGGATCGAGTATAGAAGTAAGGATCCCTATTTTTGGAACCCGCTTTAATTCCATCTTTTTCTCTCACAGATGTGACTTTTCAGCCTTTTCCAGAGTTAACTCCTGAAACTGTACGAAAACAGAAGAAAGGAGGCGGATCCGGATTCAAGACACTTGATGAAGGTGATTCGGTGCGCTTTCTCTTCTCACCATATGCGACAAACAGCACTCCCCAGGGGAACAAAAGTCGTTACCAAAATGTGTGAGGTTTTACATGGGTAAAAAGTCAGGAGCAACGCCCCGAAAACGTCTCAAGGAAGTTCGGCTTTTCGAAAAACGAAAGGCCAAAGAGGCGAAGCGGGTGGAGGCCAAGGAACGCAGGGACAAGGCAAGGACCGATTACGGGGATGAAGACCCCGATATTGCGGGAATACGCCCGGGCCCTCAACCGCTGCCCGAGCAGTGGGACGACCCCGATAATGAATGAATGAACCATATGTACATTAACGAATACCGAACATCAACATGAAGGAGTGAAAGATGACTAAAAACCAATTGGCCGTTTTTGTTTCAGAAAAGACCGCTGTTAGCCAAAAGGCTGCCGCGGACATAATTAACACCGTACTGGAAGGTATTTCCTCCGCACTGGAAAAGGGGGAATCGACGTCATTTCCCGGTTTTGGCGGCTTTAAGGTTGTGGAAAGATCGGCCCGTGAGGGGCGAAACCCCCAAACGGGAGAGAAACTTCATATCCCGGCTTCCAAGGTGGTCAAATTTACGCCGGGTAAGGCATTGAAGCAACGGATTCAATAGACGCGATCGACGAGATGGCAAAATGTAAAGTTATTTTTGCGCGAGCCCTAACGATCGGAGCCAAGAGAAGAGGCATTGACAAACCTTCCGGACAGTGAAGGGAGAGGTATCGGATGCAGGGGAAAAAGCTATTTGTAGGAAATCTCAGCCATTGTGTAAGTGTCCCCCAAGAGACGGAGCAGTTAAAAGAGCTCTTTTCCCGTTATGGCGATATCGACGGCGTAAATATCGTCAAGGGCAAACGCTATGGCTTCGTGGCCATGTCCAACAGGGCCGAGGCTGACCTGGCCAAAAAGGAACTCAACGAATATGAGTTCAATGGGTGTTGTCTGAAGGTAAACGAGGTTCGCCCCTCAGGTGAGGGCCCTCGGTATGGCGGTCGGAGAAAACGATGACTTGGATTCTCCTAAATAAACCGTAACCTTTTCCAGGTTTGATCAAGCAAATGAAAGAAAACCAATGAATGCGTTATTAATATATCCACAATTCCCGGATACGTTCTGGAGCTTCAAACATGCGCTTAGATTCGTTCGAAAGCGAGCGGCCCTACCCCCTCTCGGTCTGCTTACGCTGGCAGCGATGCTTCCTCGACAGTGGTCGAAGCGTTTGATCGATATCAATGTAAGAAAACTCTCCGAAGAGGACCTGGCGTGGGCGGACTGTGTCTTTATAAGCGCCATGGTCGTTCAAAGAGACTCGGCACGAGAAACCATCTCCCAGTGTAAGGCAGCGGGCCTTAAAGTCATTGCGGGCGGCCCCCTCTTTACGAGCGAGAGCGAGAACTTCGAGGCCGTTGATCATTTTGTGCTTAACGAGGCGGAGGTCACCCTTCCCCTTTTTCTGGCGGATCTCCAAAATGGACAGGTCAAGCATACATACAAAACGACGGAGTTTTGTGACATTCGAGAAACGCCGACGCCGATGTGGGAATTAGCGGATTTAAAAAGATATGCGTCCATGAGCCTCCAGTTCTCTCGGGGTTGTCCGTTCAACTGTGAGTTTTGCAACGTAACATCCTTGTTTGGGCATCGTTCCCGGATCAAGACCGCTCAACAAGTCACTCGGGAATTGGATGCGCTCTACAATGCCGGATGGCGCGGCCAGATCTTTTTTGTAGACGACAACTTTATCGGGAACAAAACGTATTTGAAGACCCGGCTTCTGCCGGCCCTTATTGAGTGGCAAAAGGGCAAAAAGGGCGTTCCCTTTTTCACCGAGGCCTCTGTCAATCTGGCTGATGATGAACCACTAATGGCTTTGATGTTCGAGGCCGGCTTTGACTCGGTCTTCATCGGCATCGAAACCCCGGATACCGTCTGTCTGAACGAGTGCAACAAGGTTCAAAACGAAAACCGCGATTTGGTTGACAGCGTTAAACGAATCCAACGCTCCGGCTTACAAGTGCAGGGCGGGTTTATTGTGGGTTTCGACAACGACACCCACTCCATCTTTCAGCGGCAGATTGATTTTATACAAAAAAGCGGCATTGTTACGGCGATGGTCGGGCTTCTTCAAGCACCGGCGGGCACCAGGCTCTATGAGCGGTTGAAACGGGAAGGCCGCCTTCTCGGCGACATGTCCGGAGACAATGTCGACGGCACGACCAACATCATCCCCAAGATGGACCTGGATGTCCTACACAACGGATACCGCAATATCATGCAGCACATTTATTCCCCAAAACACTATTATTCGCGCGTCCGGACTTTTTTGCGGGAGTATAAGGCGCCCAAGGTTGAAATCCCACTCGACTTCCAACGATTCATGGCATTTTTTCGGTCCAACATTCAGCTCGGTATCCTGGCTAAAGGACGATTTCAGTATTGGAAGCTTCTGGCGTGGACACTGTTCCGGCGGCCGGGATTGTTTCCCTTAGCCGTCACGTTCGCCATTCATGGGCATCACTTTCGAAAAATTTGTGAGTTGCACATTCGCTAAGGGTTCGCGTAGTCGACGGTGTTGGATTGACTTTCCGCTAAAATTGGCGTTTCAGGCGATTATCCGGTCGTTGTCACTATCGTAGTAATAACAATAGGGCAAGTTATTGGGGGAACAAAATCGGTATTCGCGGTCAAATTCATCCACTTCCAACCAATTACCCTGCTCAAGATTCTGTAGGATATGGAGCTTGTTTTCTTCATCGTAAGAGTACACATACCGCTCGTCGGCTAGATCATTCGACTCTCCCTCCGCATCTTCATTCTTCTTACGCAGATACCGGCGACTCATCAGGCGAGACATGGTATGTATCTCTTCTTTCCACTCGTCGTAAACGGACGTCGGCATAATAGCGGCCTTTCTTCCGAGCATACAAAATCGGGGGGAATTGAACCAACCAGCTTGCTGCTGCACCCACGGTCAACTCCACCCGGACACAGCC
>CAYTTQ010000151.1:0-4730 GCA_964440795.1 uncultured Desulfobacterales bacterium
GATCTTGAACTTTTTACTTAGCCATCTAAAATCGGACTTTTACGACTTGATCAAAATAGGGGGTGCGAAACTTGAGACATTGATTTTGCTATTGAGGCCGGGCGGCTATCCTGCCGCCCGGCCCTTCCTCCTGCCGGCGCCGCTCCTTGGGAAAGGCCCAAATGAAATCAGGTGAAGACCGGCGTCCAATGCCTCAAAACAGTTGGCGTTTCTTGACGCTTCGCTTCACTGAAGAACTGCCTTGAAAAACGTTCAAAGTCGCTCTCCTGGAAGTTCTCCAACAGACTCCTAATCAGCTGAATTTGCCATATAAGAAAAGTGAGTGAAATTGAGTGTGTCAGATGTTACATTCATTTGACAAGATTTTTGCGACGGCACCTTTTTTTGCTTGCAAAAAGCCATATATAGCATTATGAACGAAACCTGCCCCCAACATATAGTTGTCAATTACACAGGGAGGGATTCAAAAAGATGTTTGAGATGATTCGGAAACGGGACGGGCGCTACGTGCCATTTGATGCTGAAAAGATTACACAGGCCATTGAAGAGGCCGGCCAGGCGACGGGTGAATTTGGTCGGGAACAGGCCAGAAAGCTCATGATCCGGGTCTTGAGTATGGCCGAAGGTATTCATGGTGATAAGACCATGGGGGTTGAGGACGTGCAGGACATTGTCGAGGAGGTGCTCCTTTCGTCCCCGTTTCGTACCACCGCCAAGCGGTACATCATATATCGAGATCAACATGCCAGGCTCAGAGAGATCGCCGACAAGATGGAAGTAGACCTGGTGGACCAGTATTTAAAAAAAATGGACTGGAAAATAAACGAGAACAGCAACATGTGTTATTCTCTACAGGGGCTTAACAATTACATCTCCTCTGAAGTGAGTAAGGTCTACTGGCTTCGGGAGATCTACACCCCGGAAATCAGGGATGCCCATACCGGCGGGGATTTCCACATTCACGATTTGAATATGCTTTCCGTCTATTGTGTGGGATGGGATCTACAGGACCTCCTCATGGAAGGGTTCAAGGGGGTGTCGGGAAAAGTGGAAGCCCGGCCGGCCCGGCATCTTCGTAGTGCACTCGGCCAAGTAGTCAATTTCTTTTACACATTGCAGGGAGAGGCCGCCGGGGCCCAGGCCTTTTCGAATTTCGATACCTTCCTGGCCCCGTTCGTCAGGTATGATTGTTTAGGCTACAAAGAAGTAAAGCAGGCCCTTCAGGAATTTGTCTTCAATATCAATGTGCCTACCCGGGTTGGTTTTCAGACGCCGTTTACCAACGTGACGTTGGATCTCACCGTGCCCAAGTATCTGGCCGATCAGGCAGTGATTTTGGGCGGTCAGATGCAATCTGAGACGTACGGAGAATTCCAGGACGAGATGGATCTGTTTAACCGAGCCTTTTTGGAAGTCATGGCGGAAGGAGATGCCAAGGGACGGGTTTTCACCTTCCCGATTCCCACATACAATATCACCAAAGATTTTGACTGGGATAAAGACGATCTTGAACAACTCTGGGGAATGACCGGAAAGTACGGCGTTCCCTATTTTTCCAATTTCATTAATTCCGACATGAATCCGGAAGACACCCGAAGCATGTGTTGTCGACTGCGTATCGACAATCGGGAACTGGAGTCCAGGGGCGGCGGGCTTTTTGGCTCCAACCCGCTTACCGGTTCCATCGGGGTGGTTACCATCAACATGCCTCGACTGGGTTATTCAAGTGAGGGAGAAGAAGACTTTTTTCGGCGCCTGGAAAATCTGATGGTCTTGGCCAAGGAAAGCTTGACCATTAAGCGAAAGGTTCTGGAAAGATTTACCAAAGGAAATCTCTATCCGTATACTAAGCACTATCTGCGGAAGGTAAGGGAACGGTTCGGAGAATACTGGAAAAACCATTTTTCCACCATTGGGTTGGTTGGTTTGAACGAAGCCTGCCTGAATCTCTTCGGCAAGGACATCGGGCATGCCCGGGGCCAGGCCTTTTCCGAAAAGGTTCTGGATTTCATGCGGGAAAAACTTATCGCTTTTCAGCAGGAGACCGGGGATAATTTCAATTTAGAGGCCACACCCGCCGAAGGCACCTCATACCGTTTGGCCCGTATTGATCGGGAAAAATGTCCCGGCATCATAGCGGCCAACGGCAATGGAAAAAAGAAGCCGGGAAGCTGTTCGTTTTATACGAACTCCTCCCAACTGCCCGTGAACTATACAGATGATATCTTTGAGGCTCTGGACCTTCAAGACGGTATTCAAAGTCGATACACGGGGGGGACGGTCTTCCACGCATTCGCCGGAGAACGTGTCAGCAACCCGGCAAGTGTCAAACAGCTCGTACAGAAAGTTTGCGAGAATTATCAGATTCCCTATTTCACATTCAGCCCCACATTCAGTGTTTGTCCAGAGCACGGGTATCTTTCGGGAGAACAGGTAACATGTCCCACCTGTAAGACGGCCTGCGAGGTCTACACCCGAGTTGTCGGATATTTACGGCCGGTCAAACAATGGAACGAAGGCAAGCAGGCGGAGTACCGGATGAGAGAGGTGTTTGACTTCTAATTCATGAAGATTGGGGGTTGGCAGAAAGTCTCTCTCGTGGATTATCCCGGCAAGATTTGTACCATCTTGTTTGCCCAGGGATGCAACTTCCGTTGTCCCTATTGCCACAATCCCGAGTTGGTCCTTCCCTCTCTTTTTAAAACCGCCTTGAGGACAGGCCCTATCTTTGCGTATCTAGAGAAGCGAAAAGGTATCATTGACGGGGTGACCATCACGGGGGGAGAACCGACCATCCAGGCGGATCTGACCGCTTTGATTGACCGGATCAAGGAACTGGGGTATCTGGTGAAGTTGGATACCAACGGTTCCCGACCCGGGGTTTTGAAAGAACTCATTGGCCGAGGCGTGTTGGATTATATCGCCATGGATATTAAGGGACCGGTGGAGCGTTATGGCGATATCACTAGGGCGCCAGTAGTGTCGGAAGATATCCGTGAGAGTGTCCGAGTCATTATGGGCTCCGGGGTTCCGTGTGAGTTTCGGACCACGGTGGTCGAATCACTACTTACCGAAAAGGATTTTGAACAGATCGGCCGGCTCATCCGGCATGCGTCGCTATACACCTTGCAACACTTCATCCCGTCCAAAGCCCTCGATCCCGCTTATCTCCAGGAAGCACCCACCTCTGAGGAGTACCTCTCCCGTCTCAAGGCTTTGTTGGAAAACGACATTCAGACGGTAGAGGTCCGCTGAAGCCGGCAAGAAATATGTATCAATCCCGGGTTTTCGCGAAAAGATTGTGTCGTGCTGCGTCAGAAAGGGCGGTGACAGCGGGATGTTTGATAATCCGCTCGCAGGAACAGAGATGGAGGAGGAACATTATGGAAGGTGAGATTCGACGATTCACAATGATGATGTGTCTTGTAGTGGCAATTACGTTCATTTTTGGCATTCCCGGTTCTGCTAGCGCGGAGGGAGAAGCCAGGAACGTCATTTTTATGGTGCCCGACGGTATGGGAATATCCTATGTCACGGCGGCTCGTATCTTCAAAAACGGCCCTGACGGTGAGCGGTTACAGCTCGAGCTGCTTCCCCACATTGGATATCAGAGTACCCACTCCGAAAACGGGACGGTCACCGATTCTGCCGCCGCAGCATCGGCATGGGCAACCGGGGAAAAATACAACAACGGTGAAATATCCTGTCACGATAACGACGTTGATGGTGTATGCGATTCAGGAACCGTGGTTCCCACGCTTTTGGACGCAGCCAAATCGATGGGAAAGGCGACGGGTTTGGTGGTTACGTCGGATGTCACCCACGCCACCCCTGCAGCGTTCGGGTCGAATGTGCATCATCGCACGTGCGGGGAAGAGATCGCCCGTCAGTACATTGGGCGAAAAATTGACGTAGTCCTTGGGGGAGGGATTGAAAAGAACCGAGGCGCATGTCTCCTTGGCGAGTCGGCGGAGAACTACTTGGATGTCTTGCTCGATGAGGCTGTGGCGGCCGGATATACCGTCGTAGAAAACAAAGAGGACATGGACGGGGCGTTGTCGGCAGGGGTGAGGAAAATGCTGGGCCTTTTTCACCCGGGGGGTAAAACCAAGGAGCTCTTCCGAGTCGACCCGACTATTGCATATCCGGAAACGGAGCCTACGCTGTCCGAAATGACCGAAACCGCTTTGACAATATTGGGAAAGGACGAAAATGGTTTCTTTTGTCTGATCGAAGGGTCTCAAATTGACTGGGCAGGACATGCCAATGATAGGGAGTATCTGTTGAGCGAGATGTTGGCTTTTGACGAGGCGGTACGAATCGTTCACGAATGGGTGGCCGCGGACCCGCTCAGACGATTGAGTACGTTGATTGTAGTCGTCGCAGATCACGAAACAGGTGGCATGATGATTGGCGGACCCGCGGATAAGCTATCGGCGGTGGGTGACAAGGTGGACACGGCATGGACGTCTAGAAGACATACCGCCCAAGACACCCTTATCTGGAGCCAGGGGCCGGGCAGTTGGCGGTTGGGCAGAGCGCTCGACAACACCGATTTATACGGCCTCATCTTGGATGCCATGAAATAAACATCCGACGCCGATATTGAGCTTCCAACGAACTTGACTTGTCCTGTTTGAGAAGGTCGCGCGTTGGGGCCGCTTCAAATTTCAATGCGCCTAAAACTCGGCCCCAAGAGACCCTAAATTCCGTTGGGGCTGTCTTTTCTG
>CAYTTQ010000152.1:0-4671 GCA_964440795.1 uncultured Desulfobacterales bacterium
TGGAATTGGGCGGTGTCGGCTGAACGGACATAGACCAGATCTGCCGTGCTGATCAAGAATTTCCCTTCTTTGACACTGAATATGGTACCGCTTGGGTTTACAGGTACCTTCTTCACGAAGCCGACACTGTCAATCGCAGGATAAAAGAAATGTACGTGTAACTCGGATTCAGTGTCTTTAAGCTCACTTCTCTCATGTGTTTGTCCCTGATCAATCTGTTCATTAATCTGTTCACTGCCTGTCCTTCTGTAAATGCGAACCTGATCACCTGGATAGATCCAATGAGGGTTGGTTATATCAGGATTCTTTCTCCAAAGGTCGGGCCAAATCCATGGGGAGTCGAAAAAGTGTTGAGAAAGATCCCACAGTGTATCACCTTTCTGGACGGTATAATAGAAACCGGTCTCGAGTTTCTCGAGATGTATCTTTGGTTCTTCACATGAGCCACTGGGAACGTGCAAGAAACAAATAGTCGAGGCAATCCAGAGTGCTCCCAAAGCGGCTATCCAAATAGTTCGTGTATTCATTGCTAGGAATCAATCCTTGGGGGTTTTTCCAGCTCAACGATTTTTGGTGTGATAAAAATTAACAATTCGTTCTTTTCTTTAACAGTCTTTTTTTGTTTGAATAGCCAGCCGATAAGGGGAATCTTAGAAAACCATGGTACGCCGGCCTGGGACAGGGTGTCGGTTGTGGTTAAGATACCCCCGATCACAATGGTTTCCCCGTCGTTCACGAATAGTTCAGTTTCCGCGGTATTGGTATCAATAGCAGGGTTTCCGTTCACCGTGTTGGACCAGTCGGGAGCGCCCTTTTCAGCAAAAATGGTCATTCGTATGCGTTTGTCTCTGGTGATCTGGGGGGTCACACTCAGTTCTATTCCTGCTTCCTCTGTTTCTATACTGGTCGTATTGTCATCGGTTACCTGGTAGGGAATCTTGGTGATTTGTTTAATTGTGGCTTTCTTGTTATCCAAAGTGAGAACCTTCGGAGAAGATATGGTCCGCCCTTTACCGTTTTCTTCCATAGCCAAAAGTCTGAGATCTAAATTCAGAACTGTTCCACCAATTCGTCCAAAAGTAAATCCCAAGCCGCTGCTATAACTTGCTGGTGGGAGATCCACAGCAAAATTCGGTGTGGCATTAGATGTGCTAGCGCCAGTGCCAAAAAGTGTCCCCGTTACATCGGCACTCCCATCATGGCCCGTGGCAGTATAGTCGCCTCCCCACTGTACCCCAATATCACGGGTAAAATTGGTATTAGCCTCTACGACCCGCGCTTCTATCATTACCTGGCGGGTGGCAAGTTCTTCGTAGGCCTCGTCTAATCTCTGAATCAGTAGCTTTGCTCTACCCATCAGTTCACGGGTAGCATTAATGATAATCATGTTTGTATCCTGATCAACTGCAATGGTGCCTCGTTCATCTGCCTTCAGTGCCTCTATTTGTGGTTTAATCCTACTAGCTGGTGCATAACTCAGCACAATGTATTCGGTGAGTAAGGGCTCCAGATTTTTTTGAGCGTCTCGCTCTGCCTGCAGTTTCTGGTTTTTTGCCACACGGCGATTCCTCATGGCTTCAAGCGTCTCAATGTGGATGATATTGCCATTTACAGTCGCGCCAAGGCTGTTGGTCTGCAGCACAAGCTCCAAAGCCTGGTCCCAGGGAACATCCCTCAGCTTCAATGTCATTCTCCCGCTCACTTCATCTCCAATGACAAAGTTCTTCCCACTAACCTCATATAAAATCCTGAATATGTTGTGGATATCAACATTCTGGAAATCCAGTGATATTCGTTCCCCTGTGAATGTTGGAAGGGCATCACCATACCATTCTCCACGATACATTGACCTGGCGGTCTCACGGGACGGCTCGTCACTCTTTTCGGCAAGAGAAGACCGCTGCTGCCGGTCCGGCGGCTCCTGCTTTTCCGGGGCTTCCACCAGTGCAACAGTACCATCACTTCTCGTTGCCCGGATCCAAGCAGGTTCAGCAGGTGTTTCAGACATTGGCCTTGGGGGTACTGAAGAGGCCTCAAAATCTATCAGGCAGGTGTTGCTATCCTGATAGACAAGGTAGGGTACCGCTTCTCGCAATTCGATGGCGATGGTTGCCGGCCCTTCTTCGCCATCCAAGGGAATGACACGATCCACAGCGCTCTTGAATCGGGTCGTAACGAGGGGCCGCCTTTGAAACTTGGGGATCTTAGCATTGGGAAGCATTAACAAGAGCCTCTTGTCAGAGCTTTTTCGCACCTTGTAGACTACCTTTTCTGTTGTCGTTATCGCGAGGCGAGACTTGCCCTCGCCCAGAGTTTCAAAGTTGATTGCTGTGACGACAGCCGATTTCGTTTGAGGCGTTTTCACCACGTCCTCAGCAATTTCTGAAGCCGGCTCATCGGCGGGTTGGATTGGTTCAGCAGACTTCGAGGTCCAATGAGGGGCATCTACTTTTCGTACATCGGAGGCTTCCTGTTCAAAACCTCTGACGGATTGTCTTCCAATGACTTTGGGCTCTCCCAAGGATCTTCCCGAACTTTGTGGTACGTCGTCCACTTGGTTTAAAAAGGCAACCAGAACCTTATTCTCTTGTCGTTTGACTTCATAGGGCACATCTTTCTTCATACGAATCTCGATGCGGGAAGCGGTAGTCTTCCTTTTCATCTCAGATGCGTGAATTGTTTCTATTATGGTGTTGTCTGTGGTGTAGTCCTCTTGAATACCCTCTAGGGTGGTTTCAGGAAAGTAGAGGACGACTCCCAAGGGATATTGGTGCTTAACTGCCGTATAGGTGAGCGGATTGTTGCCTCGAATACTTACGACACTGGACTTTTGGTTTTCAGAAATGTCAATATGCGAAATCGCCTTTTTCGATGCAAATATTGGCTCGGGCTGGGTGGGACGGCTCTTAGTGACATCCTTGTGTGCGCATCCAAAAATGGCGAAAAAAACAGTCAACACGAACAATGTTGACCCACCTATAAGTTGTCTGCATTTGCGATTCATCATGATTTCTCTCCAGCCTCTGGCTTGATTCTCAGTTCCCTTGTGCGTTTTTTCATTGAGCCGGACACGAAATCTCGCACTTCCTCCTCGATGATGATTCTATCTTTCCGTATGCTTTGAACCCGGCCGAAATTTGTTCCCATGTATGTTCCCCTTGAAACGACATACCCTTTGCCGCCGGTGTCCTCCACTAAGGCCTTGTTTCCACTCGGCGCTATCACAATGGCCACGAGTCGCAGTTGATCGAGCTCAAACTTTTGAAGTGGTGTGAGAGGTATCCGTTTTTTCTTGGCGTTTTGTTCAGACGGGGGGGGAGCTTCCGCCTCGGTTTTCCAGTCAAAGGCGGACTTGAAGGGATCCATCTTGCCCCTTGGATCATAGAGTGTCGCTTCTTTCTTGCCGAGCCCTTCTGCCAGCTTCAGGCCTTCTGACTCCTTCGGTTCAATCAAGCCCCTCTTTTCCGGCGGGACAGGTTCTGCGGTGTCCTTGGCAGATTCCTGAACCTGTTGGGTCGGTTCAGGCGATTGGGCTGAAGTTGCCGCCTTCGTCTCTTCCCCAGGTGCCTTAGCGTTTTGGGGTACCGCGATCTTCTTTCGCAGGCCTGTGGCCTTCTGTGGGGTATCAGACTTTGATCCGTCCCCGCAAGCGGCAACTGCCAAAACTATAGAGACCAAAACGGCCAATTTTTGAATGCAACCGGCTAAGGTCATATTAGCCCTTCTTCTTTTTTCTCTTTCTGTCTTCCGCTTCTATGAATCGATAGGTTGTGGCCGTGCAACTTGCCTGTAAAATTGTACCTTCTCCACCGGACCCCTTTGCTCCGACGATATTAATATCTGAGATGTTGACGATCCTAAAGAGTCTTGCCACCTTATCGAAGAAAAGGGCCAAGTTGTGATATCCCCCACTAACCTTAATTTGAACAGGTATCTCTGCATAAAAATCTCGTGTAACCTCTCCCGTTGGCCTAAATAACAGAAACTCAAGTCCGGATATTCTCCCAGCACTGGAAACATCTTCGAGAAGGCTGGGAATTTCTTTCTTGTCCGGCAACAGTTGCAGGACAAGTCGAAACTTGCCTTGGGCCTCTTCATACTTCTTCTGCAGACCGGTAAGTTTGCTGGCGTCTGCACGGGCTTTGACAAGTTGCGTTTCAACGTTGTCGAGCTTTTCGGTTAACTCACGGATTTTGCCCGACTTGGGTATGTAAACAAGATAGATAAACAGACCGCCGATGATCAGAAAAGTCCCAACGCATATAAGAATTCGCTGAACCCGTGTAAGTTGGGCGATCTTATCAAATGGCAAAATTGGCAGTTTCGGCTTTTGCATGGGTTTCTAAGATGCTTTCGCTGCTGGGGACGTTGGCTTATTGGATACCTGGCACGTGATGGTGAACTCTTTGTAAATTCGTTTGTCCTTTAGCTTCACTTGTTTAGAAGAAACCAGATCCACATCACTGAAATAGGGTGATCTCTCCAGGTTGGTCATGAAATCGGCAACCGTCTTGTTGTCTGTTGCCTTGCCTGCAAGCTGCATGTTTCCACTGAGTTCTTTGAGGCTCGTGAGCCACATCTTGTCGGAAATGACCAGGCTAGTCAAAGCATCCATGAACCGCACCGGACCCGTTCGGTGTGCCTCGAGCTTGACGATGATATCCATCTTTT
>CAYTTQ010000153.1:0-4638 GCA_964440795.1 uncultured Desulfobacterales bacterium
CTATCGGCTGCTAGATGACGATAAGTTATAATTCTATGGCCTTATCACAAAGGCAGGAGGTGACAAGGTGGGCACGTTCAGCAGTCTCGTTATAGGCAATATTTAAAAACGGGGGCACGAAGTCCGGTATAGTCACACCGCTGGATGAGTCTCTTCAACTACTTCCGCAATCAGTTCGGCAACCATATCATCCTCATGGGTATATCCATAAACCCCACTGTGCGCTGGCTCTCCATTTTCGGGCTTATGTTTGACGGTAAGTGTTCGGTCGTGGCTTTCAGAAGAGTGCACATGGCATAGCATGTGCCCAATATTCAGCACTGCGAACTTAGCCGATCTCTTTAGTGTTAATCGAGTTTCTTGTCGCACTTGAGTCAACTGGCTTTGTCGGTCTGCGTGTCCGGAAAACTCCAAGCAATAAACAGACAAGGCTTCATCGCTTGCACGCGGTAAAAAAGAGTCGCCCGTTGGATGACCGTCTTCCGAAAGGCTTGTAAACTTGCAGTATCGTGTAATGTGATGTTGCTCAGGTAATTCTTCCCCTGTCATCTACAAACCCAGTCAAGGACTTTGTGAGGTTCAATGGTTTTGAACAAGGCGTCGCAAGTCGTAATACCCGACAACCTATCAATTCTTTCAGCGCCAGTCGGATTGGGTGTAAAGATCACGTATCGCGTATCGCCGGAAGCAAGGAATGCAACCGCAAAATGCCGATTAGATGCTTTATGCCATCGTGCACGTATCTCGTGGGTTGGTGTTAAAACAATGTCCGGATAATTTGGTGTTCCAAGCTCTCGAAGAAAGGCCAGGAAGTAGGTAACTGATTCGGGTGAAATCGGAATTTGGTCGGGCTCTTCTTCCATGGCAGCTTGGTACAGCGCTTCAATTCGATCGGCTAGTCTCTCCGCAAATTCGATGTTGTATTCACTCCGTATAAAATCAATTAACCTTTCAATCTTCTTGCCCACTTCCTGGAGTCGATCAATCTCATCGAAAGGACTGTCTGGAATGGCAGTGGTAAAAGATTCCAGCGCGTCTTCATTTGCTGCCGTGGAAGCTGAAGCTCCTGTCTGATGCTTGGGCTCTGTCAGTGCGAGGGAAATAAAATAGCCCTCTTTGCCAGCTTCAAGTTCTTGGGGAATATCCAGATCGTCCCAACAACTAAGTCTCATCGGGCCAATTCTACCGTGGATTTCGAGGTCACTGAGATAATCCAGTGTACAACTTTTCGCTATGGCCCGTGCTGCGAAGAAATTCTTAACTTGCTCTAGCGATTGTGGCGAACTCAACTAATACACCTCCCATCGGATATCTTTCCCCAGGTCTCTTCTTGTACCTTAGTACCCGTCAAATCCCGAAAACCGCAAACGATCCACTTGTGAGCCAATTCAAACCAATCCCAAACTGCCTCCATCGTGTTGTCACTCCCTAGGCCAACGGCTGTCAGCTTTAACACCAACACGGGGACCCTGTCAGCTCGCCTAGTTGCGTATTCAAGTGACACATTCAATCGACCTGTCTCTTCTGTTTCCAGAGGGAACACACTGTTCCAGCCAATTACGAGAGGCGTTGGCAGGAACCGTTTGTTATCGACTCCAGGACGCCATCCAAGGTCAGGTAGTAATTCTTTTATGTCGTCAAGAGTGTCCCAGCCCTCCCCTTTTGGGATATAATTTATATAGCTGAGCTCACATTTAATAGGTTTTACTGTTCCTAACCTTTCCTCTTCGAGAAAATCATCGAACGTCTTTAAGACCTCTTTGAAGTTCTCAATAATAATTCTGTAACGGGGATATGGTTCATCCTCTTTAATTCTGCGCCAATTGAACAAAATTCTATCATTTTGAAGCTGAATAAGTATGTTGTCTTCGTCGTTTATGAACCAAACCCTGGGTAAGGGTAGCTGCCGCATTAGGTCTGGAGATTCAGGACTAAAGTCTAGGGGTGGCGCATGTTGGCATTTTGGGAAATCACTTCGTACCTTCTGCCAAAATAATCCTAGATGAGGCGCTTTAAAGTGCTCGATCTTCTCAAATACAAGTCCGCACACTACCTCACCAATGGGAGGTTTTTCATAATCTGGTAGCCCGTTTTTAGATCCTGACATGTATCGCTCCTAGGAATGCAACACGCTGATTTTCGCTGTTTTTTGGCATTGTAATATTGAAGAAAGATTATGTCAACATTGCAAGATGAATCTTCTTAACAAAGGAAGCAAACGCGACGTCCGTGACATTTGGACTTGAGGTTGACAAAGGGACGGCTATGAGAAGGGCATGCCGAGAAAAGCACGTATAGACGCCCCAGGGGCACTGTACTCCGGAATCGAGTCGGGCCTTGCCAAGTTGTCGAACTTGCGCAGGAAATTGAAATAATGTATCCTCCAAACAAAGGCGTAGAGGGGTCAAGTGGAGCTAACAGGGTCGCCCATTAAAGGAGTCGTCAAGAGAAAAAACACCCCCTGGGAAAAAACAGGGTCGCAGCTTAATTATTAACTATTGATAATCTCGTCTTGTTCAGAAGGGCCGAAAAAAGAATACGGCCCGTGATGTAGCCATCTATCTTTGCAGGGAGTTGACCGCAGCAACTGGAACCCAACTGGGAAAATACGTCGCGGACATATCCGGCGCAGGTATCACGGTGCGGTACAATCATGTGGTTAAGACCATATCACGCAACCGAAGGCTCAAGGGCAGGATCAACCGGATCAAAAAAAGAATAATTAATACTTAAGATGCGACCCCCTTTCTTACCCTTTCTTTCCTTTGCCCTGTTAAGAGAGTTTCGAAGCTAGGAACGCCCCCTTTTTACGCAACCATGCGCGAATAGCCTTGCATTTGGTAGCACTGTATGCGACATTGTCAACATGAAGACCAGGGCTTTTTGGCTCAAGCAGATTGGAAATACGTGGCAGCGGTCTGTTCTGTGGCTCTCGGGCGTGCGGCGGGTGGGAAAGACCTGTCTTTGCCAAAGTCTTCCCGATGTGGAGTACTTTGACTGTGAACTTCCGAGGGTTCGGCGGTTGATGGAGGATCCACAAGGGTTCCTGGAGGCGCTCAAGGGGCGTCGCATCATACTGGATGAAGTCCACCGATTGCAGAATCCATCTGAATTGCTGAAGATCGGGGCAGATCACTATCCGGATGTCCGGATCATTGCGACCGGCTCATCCACCCTGGGCGCTTCTGCCAAATTTAGGGATACCCTGGCAGGGCGCAAGGAGGAGCTATGGCTGACGCCCATGACGGCTTCCGATCTCGTGGATTTCGGGCGGAACGATCTTGAGCACCGTTTGCTCAGGGGCGGTTTGCCCCCTTTTTTTCTCGACGAAGATCTGCCGGAGCGAGAGTTTCAGGAATGGATTGACGCGTACTGGGCAAAAGACATTCAAGAGCTGTTTCGCCTCGAACGCCGTCATTCTTTTCAAAAATTTGCTGAAATGGTCTTGTCTCAAAGCGGCGGCATCTTCGAAGCCACCCGCTTCGCCCGTCCTTGTGAGGTGAGTCGAACAACCATCAGCAACTACCTGGCCGTGTTGGAGGCAACGTTTGTAGTACACATCCTGCGTCCTTTCAGTACCCATAAATCAACCGAAATCGTCTCTGCCCCCAAGGTCTACGGATTTGACACGGGTTTCGTCTGTTATTATCGGGGATGGTATGAACTGCGCCAGGAAGATCTTGGCTTGCTTTGGGAACATTTCGTTTTAAACGAAATGCACGCTCGGTTGCAGACCAGAGGAATTCATTATTGGCGCAACAAACGAGGACTCGAGGTCGATTTTGTCGTGGTCCGGAGAAAAGGACCGCCAATTGCCATAGAGTGCAAGTGGTCCGCGGCAGCCTTCAATCCTTCCGGAGTGAAGGCTTTTCAACGTCAGTATGAAGACTGCAAGATATACGTAGTGGCGGCCGACGTAGATCGAGCCTATCAACGCTCGTTCGCCGAGGCTGAAGTGACGTTCATCGGCCTACGGGATTTGATTCAGGCGCTTGGGCAATAAAGAGTGCGCCGGCTACCATTGAATGACGCGGGGCAACTGGTCTGAATTCGCCTGTCTGTGTCATTGGGTCTCAAAGGAACTTTGTATGACCATGACGGCACTTGCAAAGCGTCTGGGTATATCTCAACCTGCGGTGAGTACGGCAGTGCGTCGAGGTGAAAAAATAGCCGCCGAAAACGGCTATCGGCTGCTAGACGACAATAAGTTATAATTCTATGGATGTCCCTGAAGGTGCGTTGGTCGGCGTTACGCCATCCATGGATTTAAGAGGGCTTGTTGATATATTGCTGCAAAAACAAGAAGGAGGGCAAACAAGATGAGGACGATGTATTTACGGGCGGCAGGAAAGTGTCAACTTCGGTCGGCGCTGTGTATCATCCTGATATTCGCAATAGGGTTGACGCTTTGGCCGGACGTCACGTTTTGCGAGGAAGAAAGACGGATTACCGATATGGCCGGGCGCACAGTGACCATCCCGCAAAAAGTGAATCGGGTCATTTGCTCCGGCTCCGGTTGCTTGCGATTGCTGACCTATCTCAAGGCCCACGACCGCATTGTGGCGGTGGACAGTATAGAGATCAAAGGCTCTCCCATAGACGCACGCCCTTACGCTATCGCCAACCCGCAATTCAAGG
>CAYTTQ010000154.1:0-4634 GCA_964440795.1 uncultured Desulfobacterales bacterium
GTCATCCACCCGCAAAGTATCATTCACAGCCTGGTCCAATTTGTCGACACCTCGATCATCGCGCAACTCGGCTTTCCGGACATGAAACTACCGGTTCAATATGCGCTCAGCTACCCAAAGCGACTGCCCAACCCCCGCCTTACACCTCTGAACATGGCGGATTGCGAGGCTCTGACTTTTCGCCCCATCGACACCGACTTTTATCCGTGTTTCCAAATCGGCTTGGATGCCGGACGGATCGGAGGAACGGCGCCCGCGGTGATGAATGCCGCCAACGAGATGGCGGTGTCGGCATTTTTAGACGGCCATATCCGGTTTCCAGACATTGCCGGAATCGTTCGTTCCGTCGTCGCCGCCCATACCCTCAAAGAAAGCCCGTCGCTCGACGACATCCTGGAAGTCGACGGGTGGGCCCGAAAAGAAGCCCACAAACGCGTAAACAAGCCCTAATTCGCGACTTTAACTATCAATGCTAATCGTATCCTATACAATTACATTGTCCATATTTCTTAGGCAGCGTCATGAGAATTCCGAAAACGGGGACCCAATTGAACCGAAAGTCTCCGAAAGATCCGAAATTCCCTGTTTTTTAAATAATATTGACACCTCAGACCGAATCTTGTACTCCGTCAATTAAAGATCTCCGGATAGAATCGGATAGAATCGCAGCCAGAGGCATTGCATCAACTTTTTCTTTCCGCTGTATCAAGCCACCGGGAGAATAATAAATGGGTAAACACATCATATGGATTGCCTGTCTTCTCTTCGTCGTCATCGGGATATTATGGTACATGTCCACGCAAGATCCGGATCGCCGACAATCCCTTGAAACCCCTGTGCCGGAAGCGTCAAAAAAGCGGGTGGAAATCCCGAAGGACAAGGTGATCGACTTTGGAAAACTCAAATCGGAGGGAAGCGAAGAACTCAACGCCCTGATGAAAGAAAGAAAGGCGCCCTATGGGGTAGACAAAAGCATCGACATGGTGGTCAAGTCGGATGAGTCGATTCGAGTCGGTGACCGGACGGTTCGGATGGAAAAAATCTTACAGGACCTGAAGCTTCAGCGGGGGGAGATCCTGGAAGGCGACGTGGATACCGGCACTGTCGGCGGAGATGGAAACGATTACGGCGTCCGGGTGGTTCAGCCGGGAGATAATATCTGGAACATTCATTTTCAACTTCTCAAAGACTACTACAACCATAAAGGCATCGAGGTCTCGCCTTTGGCCGATGAGCCGGACCCTCGCGGCCACAGCTCCGGCGTGGGAAAGATATTGAAGTTTTCCGAGAACATGGTCCATATTTACAATATGCTGGACAAGAGATTGGAAAGTAACCTGGATCAAATATATCCCTTGTCAAAGGTCGTTATCTATAATATGACGCATATCTTCGCCCTCCTCGATCGCATCGACTACGAGGCCGTACACCGTATAGAGTTCGACGGAGACACCTTGTGGCTTCCCGCGGAACAATAGAAGTGGAAAGATGCCTTGAAACATCGCCTCCCAGGGGTGACCAAAGCCGGGCCCTGGACCGGGTAGTTTACAATTTTGCCGGTGCGAGGGGGAAAGCATAGGAAAAGCCGATGATCGACCGATATACACGAGAGCCCATGGGGCGGATCTGGACCGAAGAAAATAAGTTCCGGACCTGGCTGGACATAGAAATCCTCGCCTGCGAGGCGCAAGCCGAATTGGGCCGGATACCTAAAGCGGCGGCCCATACCATCCGCAGTAAGGCCGCTTTTTCCGTCGAGCGCATCGACGCCATCGAGGCGGAAACCAAGCACGATGTCATCGCCTTCTTGACCAATGTAGCCGAAAACGTGGGCGATGAGAGCCGGTATGTCCACCTCGGTCTTACCTCCTCGGACATACTCGACACATCCCTGGCCGTTCGACTAAAGGCCGCCTCGGATCTCATCCTGGAAGATTGTGACCGCTTTCTGGATGTGCTCCGAAACAAGGCCCGCACACATCAGCATACGGTCATGATCGGCCGGTCCCACGGCATCCACGCCGAGCCCACCACCTTTGGTTTGAAATTGGCCCTCTGGTATGACGAAATGGCCCGAAATCGCAGGCGCATGGAACAGGCCAAGCAGACCATCAGTGTGGGAAAACTTTCCGGGGCGGTCGGTACCTTTGCCAACATTTCGCCCAAAGTGGAGGCCTATGTGTGTGAAAAACTGGGGCTCCGGCCGGCACCGGTATCCACACAGGTGGTTCAGCGGGACCGCCATGCCGAATACTTCTCCACGCTGGCTGTCGTGGCGTCGACGATCGAGAAGATCGCCGTTGAGATCAGACACCTTCAACGGACCGAAGTCCTGGAGGCGGAAGAGTATTTTTCCAAAGGCCAAAAGGGCTCTTCGGCCATGCCCCATAAACGCAACCCCATATCCTCGGAGAATCTGTCCGGCCTGGCCAGGCTCGTTCGCAGCAACGCAGCTGCGGCACTCAATAACGTGGCTCTTTGGCATGAACGGGATATCAGCCATTCTTCGGTGGAACGGGTGATCGTCCCGGACAGCACGATCCTTATCGATTACATGCTCAACCGGATGACCAACGTGATTGACAAACTGGTTGTTTATCCCGATCGAATGCGCAAAAATCTGGAGTTGACCCAAGGCCTTGTTTTTTCCCAGCAGGTCCTTGTCGCGCTGGCGGAAAAAGGGGTCTCCCGAGAGGCGGCCTACCGGATGGTTCAGCGCCAGGCCATGCAGGCATGGGAGAACCAGACCTCATTTAAGGAATTGGTGTTAAACGACCCGGAGATTATGGGTCATCTGTCTTCGGAGGAAGTCGCGGAAATCTTTGACATCCAGGCCCAGCTTAAGTACGTGGATATCTTATTCGAGAGGGTATTCGGAGCCCATGAAGACTGAGAAGACTGAGGTGACGGGCACGTCGGGGCGAAACCGTGACATTTTCGTTTTTTTTCTGAGTACACTATTGCTGTTTATCCCGAATTGTTCTATGGTGCAAAAGTTTGCCGACTCCTCGAAGCCCTATCATACAGGGGATTACAAGGCGAATCTGGACGAGTGGACACGGGAAGCGCGTATCCATCGTGGGCTGGAAGTAGAGCTGATCCTTTCGGCGACGTTCAAATCCAAGCCGTTTCGGCGGGCCTACGCATATGAATACGCTGCGGCATACAAGCTGAACGCCTTAGAAAAGAAAGACTTTATTGAAGATCACGTGGCGGCCGCGGACATGGGGTATGAATTCTTGCTGGCCGCTTTCGTCCCCCAGGAAGACTGGGACGATTTCGATGACAGCGACTCGATGTGGCGGCTTCGAATGGTAACGGCGGGGGAAGAACGGATAAGACCGACGGAAATACGGCGAATCAAAGAAAAGGATGCCTTGCTTTCTCATTTCTTCCCCTATATTACACCGTGGAAATCCGTCTACATCGTCCGGTTCCCCCCCGACGCACTGGAGAACCAGGGAAGGCCTTCGGAAAAAGCGGGGCCCGTTATACTTGAAGTCGCCGGCGTGCGGGGCAGTACCCGGATGGAATGGCGGCTGGAAAACAGGGAAAAGATGTAGGTTTTAAGGTTTCAAGGAAAATAGTTACTTAAGGAGGTATTATTTTGATCGACATTGCATATGCCATGGGTACCGGCGGCGCCGAGGGACAAACAGGCGGGTTGGGGGCTTTTGTTCCCCTGATCCTGATGTTTGTGATCTTTTATTTTCTTTTGATTCGTCCCCAACAAAAGAAGCAAAAGCACCACCGCGAAATGATCGGCAATTTGAAAAAGGGAGATCGCGTGATCACTAGTGGCGGTTTACACGGAAGGATTACCGGCCTGAGCGACACGGTGGTCACCCTGGAAATCTCAGACAAGGTGCGTGTAAAAGTCGCCAGGGGCAATATTTCCGGGAAGGCGGAAACGGAAGCCCCAAAGGCAACGTCTTAAGTAACGAACTTGATCAACCGTGGTGTGTGAAACCGTATTGCCGCATAAGGGTTCCGGCAAGAACCCGGCGAGCTGGGCGTTCCGTATGTCGAGCAGTTCCTTGGGGGCGATGGATGATTCCGTAGGGGCGAAAAATTTTTCGCCCCTACAACCGGGGCAACGCCCACGCGGAACGGCCAAAACAATCGGTTCCGTTATTTGCGGATTCAAACAGTTAGCCCCATTGAAATCTGAAACCGTCCCGAACCTGTAATGTTTTCAAAAAGTCGATCCCGTTTGGCTAAGTTCGTTGGAAGTCCGGAAGTACTTGAAAACAAGGAGTAAGTGATTGAAGCAGATTAAGTGGAAATTCTTCGCCGTCCTGGCAATTATTCTGTTGGCGTGTGTCTATGTGATTCCTTCGCTTTATACCACCGTCCCTTCCTGGTGGAAAAATCTCAAGATACTGCCGACGGAAAAGATCCATCTGGGCCTCGACCTCCAGGGCGGCGTACATCTCGTGCTGGAAGTGCAAACTGAGAAGGCCGTCGAAAACCGCATCGAACGGACCGCCCAGGATTTGAAGGCGGCCATGCGAAAGGCCAACATACGCCCGGTAGAAATGAAACGATCTAGCGACACGCAAATTGCTATTCGGGTTCTGGAGGCGGACGACATAGACGCCTTCAATAAACTGCTGGACGATGAGTTCCAGATG
>CAYTTQ010000155.1:0-4594 GCA_964440795.1 uncultured Desulfobacterales bacterium
ATTGAACCAACCAGCTTGCTGCTGCACCCACGGTCAACTCCACCCGGACACAGCCATAGGATCATTTTCTGATCTTTTTTACACTTTATAGTAGCCGCGGAAAAAAGTCAAGTAGCGGTCTCATCCTAAATCCACGGCTTGCCGAGTTTGCCGGAGATGCGAGGCGGGGGGCATGCCGACGTACACGTCTACTTCAAGTGCCCACCAACAAAGCAGATCCGGTGAAATCGGCAAGCCCGAAGGGACGAAAAAATTGAAGGCACCCCCATCCTTACCGATCGAGACGATAGGCCACGGGGTAAAACGCGGCCGAGCGGCCGGCATTCCTCTTCCTGTAAGGACACTCGCCACAGGTCCAAAACTGCCAGTTACTCAGTGCCACATGATACCTGCAATCATCGAGGTACGGACAGTCGTACGTTATGGCACCCCTTTTATGTATCGGGTTTGGTTTGGCTTTCATAATGCCCATTTATTTAGCAACACTCGTGCCAGACGTTTATTTATGAATTATCAGGCACTTATGAAACTCCCACAGGCAAAAACGGAAGGAAATTACCCAATTGATTGTAAAGATATTCACACGGTGAGGTGGTATCATGGCAGCACCGAGGCCGGGGTCGGCAGTCTCATCCTATATTCTCATATAGTTGCGGCGAGACCACGTGTAACCACCGGTCCCAGGAATCTGCCTGACTTAGAATATAATCATTTTCGTTGGACTCGCAAGAAAGTAGCGGCGGGAACAGTCAAACAAGGGACTCTAATAAACAAAGGGGCCCTAATGAACGTATTCTGCGGTGTGGACAAACTCACGATCAGTCGTGCTGCTGTAGCCCGACAAATTGGCCTGACTCCTTCAGCGGTAAGCAAGCCAGTGTCGCGAGCTAGGCTGGATGCACTTAGCGAGGAAGTCGCGGCATTCGTTTTAAATGATAAAGAGGGTGGGCAGGGTTTTCGAAAGGAGGATTGACCGTAACTTGTCAACATTTCACGAACGTTGCGTCCCCCAATCCCGCAGACTATTCTTGATGTTCCTGCCGATGTATGTTATTGATTGCTTAACTCTTCTTGGACGAAATCCATGGAATTGAATCTTTTTAGCCTCAGAGTTTTTTTGAAGGTTGTCGAATGCGATGGCATCTCCAACGCCGCAAACGCGCTTTTGCTTTCACAGCCGGCAGTCAGCATGCAAATCCGAAGCCTGGAGAGCTATCTGTCGGTGCCGCTTTTCCTGCGCAAACCCAACGGGAAATTGGTTCTGACCGAAGCCGGAAAAACCCTTCATGCTTCTGCGGAAGGAATTGCCCATCTTGCCAATAACCTGCTCCGGGCCATGGAAAGGCATACAAATAAAGCCCTCACTGAAATGCAGCTTGGAACATGCTATATAGCCGGGAGATTCCTTGCCCCTCTGATGCTAACCGGATTCAGAAAAAAAACTCAAGATCGTCGCGTGATCTTAACGGTAACGCGGGCGCAAAAGATTTTTGAAGGCATTGCCGACGGGAAGCTGGACATTGGAATCGTCGGCCGGAAATTCAAGAAACGGTTTTTTACTGGAACCCAGTTATTCCAGGTGCCTCTCACAATTTTTACGGCGCAGGAAAAGGCGAGCGAGGAGCCTCTGAAGCTCTCTTTAAGGGAACTCAGGACTATTCCCTTGATCCTAAGGGAAGAGGGGGCCGGGTGCCGACTTCAATTCCAGGACTTTTTAACCAAAAAGAAAGAAAGGCTTTATCATTTTGAAATTGTTGCCGAATCAGAGAGCATCGAGGCTATTAAGAGCCTGGTGAAGAACGGACAAGGATTTGCGGTGCTGCCGAAATTCATGGTCCAAAAAGACATCCAAGACGGCGTTTTTTCGGAAATCTGCCTCCATGAAGGCCAACCCATGCAAACCTTTTATGTTTTTTATCGCAAAGGAACTCTACTGTCTCAAACCCAACAAGAATTCTTAGACCACATCCTGCAATGCGCCGATCAACTGCGTGATACCCTCTTGGCTTCTGCCGATGTGAATGGCCTGACTCTTCAGCCTTTCCTGTCCTGTAGTTCTTCGTAAGCCCTTTCTGCCCCTGCCCAGAACACCCATGGGGTATCAGATTTTGTGATATGCTTATAATCCTTTCTTATTTGTTTATAACGATATCCATTTTATTGATTTGACTGCCGCGGTTTTTGCGGCGTTATAATAATGTGTAATTATTTACGGCTCGGCTTCCTGGGGAGAACTATGGAATGAACTGTCTCAATAAACGGAAGGCATCCGGGGGCAAAAAGGCTTGGGGAATAGTAACCCTCGGGCATGAGGCGGCTTGAACTAAAGGTGAAGCAATAACTTTAACGATGAAAGGGGAAGCGAAATGGGCAAAAGGTATGATGACACGGGAATAACCCTGAGTGAGGAAAGACGTCACTTTCTAAAGTCCATGGGACTTTGGGGATTAACCTTGGGCACAGCCTCCCTGGCTGGAGGGCTTCAGGATACAGCACACGCCGCCTTCCGTTCTCCGATGTACGGAAAGCCGGACTTTGACGATGTCGTAAACACGGCCTGCGGCATCTGCATGGTCGGGTGCGGCATGAAGGTTTACAGGAAAGACGACCGGGCCTGTTACATCGCCGGGAACCCCGCCGATCCGTTCAGCAGGGGACATTTGTGCCCCAAAGGGAAGGCGGCGTTGGGGTTTTTAAACAATCCGGACCGGCTCTTGTACCCCATGAAGCGGACCAACCCGGAAGAAAAAGATTTCGGCGTGAACCCAGGATGGGTCCGGATCACCTGGGAAGAAGCCTACGCCACCATCGTAGATAAAATGATGGAAGCCACCGACAACGGCAAACACGGAGAGCATCTGGGGATCTTTTCCCACGGCAACTACGGCTGGGTGGCCCGGCTTTTGGGCGCGCTGGGTTCTCCGAATCTGGTCACCCATTACGACACCTGCTTTTCTCCTTTTTATGTGGCCCGCAAGGCGTTAATCGGTGGCAATCTCTGGACCAACCTCGCAGGGGTAAAATACATGGTGAGCTTCGGATGGGACCAGCTCGACCGCTGCAAGAATCATCCCACGGCCCAGGCCACGGAGGCCATTGCAAACGGCGCCAAGGTCGTCTGTTTCAACCCCTACCAGGGGGCCCTGGGAGCCCTGGGCAACCAATGGATCCCCATCAAACCCGGATCGGATCCGGCCGTGGCCCTGGCCATGATCCAGCGGATCCTTTCCAAGGATCGATTCAATAAAGAATTCGTTAAAAACAAAACCAATTTTTACGAGCACGAAAAAGAGATCCGGGAACACTTCCAACAGTTCACACCGGAATGGGCGGAAAAGATCAGCGAGGTGCCGGCCAAGACCATCGTTTCCATCGCAGATGAATTCAGCGATCCGAAAAATTGGCCGGCCGTCATTCCGAACCACAAACGGGACGGCGCCGGCGGCCCCAATTACGTCAACAGTTACCATATGGCCCAGGCCATCATCATTTTGAACACCCTCGTGGGGGCCATCGACCGGGACGGCGGTGAGGCCACCATGGCTTTCGGCTGGAGCCCGGGGGGAAAGGTGGCGTGCGCCCAGAATCCCAAATCCTTGAAGGAACTGATCAAGAAAAAGGGCTCTATCGACGGCAAGCATGAATATCCCCTGGTCCGGGACCTGATCACGGATCGCGGGATCTTTTACAACGTGGCCCAGCGGATTCTTGACAAAGACCCCTTTGAACTGAAAATGGCCATCTTTCGGCGCTATGGGATCTTGAGTTTTCCCAACCCCAAAAAGATGGCCAAAGCCCTCTCCACGTTAGACTATCTTGTCTTCATGGACTCCATGCCCAAGGAGATCATGTGGTTTGCCGATTTGGTGCTCCCCGAAAAAATGTTTTTAGAGGCGGACTGGATCGCCTACCGCAAGTACACCACACCCGGATATAAGATGGTATTCGCCGCCAACAAGTCGCAGGCGCCGGCCGGGGAACAGAAAGGATGGGGCGGCGTGGTCTTTGAGCTCGGCAAGCGCGTCGATCAGAAACTGGGGACCGAGTACTTCCGGGAAAAAGATGGAGATTGGGTGAAAAGCGACAAGGACGCCTATCTGAAGCCCATCGGCATCACCTTTGCCGAACTCAAGAAAATTCCCGACGGGGCATGGAAAAAAGAAGTCCCCTATACATCCAAATCCAAATACAAGACGCCTTCCCACAAGATCGAAATCTACGGGACGCTCTTCGAAAAAAACGGCTACGATCCCCTACCCGGCTGGATCGAAAAAGCGGCCCAACCCAGCGACGATTACCCGTATTATCTCCTGCTCCGGCGACTGCCGGGTATGAAGCACAGCTCGCCTTTGACCTCCGGTAATCCATACGCCCTGGATGCATTTCCAGAGCCTTTTGTCGAAATCAATTCCGCCAGTGCCAGAAAACTCAATATCACCGAGGGAGACCGGGTGGAACTCAAATCCCAAATCGGCGCCGTGCGGATCATAGCCCGAGTCAACGAGCGGATCCGGCCCGATTGCGTCATGTATCTGCATAACTTCGGCCACACGATACCGGAAGTCAGTCTGACGCGAGGGGATACCAGCGACGG
>CAYTTQ010000156.1:0-4592 GCA_964440795.1 uncultured Desulfobacterales bacterium
CTAGTTCAGCGTATCGAAAGTTTTGCACCAATTATTGGCAATATAACATTTCCTCAGATACGACCAAGGTCATACGAAAAGTTAGCCGAGAAACGGGCATAGGTGCATTATTTACTTGACAAATGGTCAATATGATGTTTATTGTCCCTCAAAAACGTATGACATCAAAGAGGGGGACGCCGCATGTCAAATTGCCCGATGGAGCTGAACTTCTCGAAGACCCATTCTAACAAGAGGATCGAAAAGGCCAATCAAAGATTTGGAGACAAAATCGTCACCCGCATTATCGGCTTCACCCTATTCTTATTAGGGGCGAAACGGGGAGATATCGCCCAATATTTGCGAATGCCTTTGGGAACCTTTCTATCCTTTCTTACTCGGGCAGATCAGTGGGGGCTGCTGGCATTTCAAGATAGAAGGAGTTCCGTATTTGAGCATGTCGAGAGAGCCGAGGTGCCGGTCAGGCCATCTTTGGCCGTAACCGACAAAAACATTATCATTAAATTGGGATGTGATAATCAAACGATTATGATCCCCCGAGAAAACCAATTGCAGTGTAAAGTGATTCTTCTCACATTTGTGAATAACGGACTGCTTACCACTAAAGCGGTGGCTGATGTCCTTGGATTGTCTGAAAGGCGTATCAGAGACCTGAATATCAAAATGCATGGCGGCGATATTTATGAGTTGATTGACAAACGAAAAGGCCAATCTCAAGATTATCGATTTACTCCGGAAATTAAGGCAGAATTGATCCAGCAGGTCGCTGCCAATGCCATAACCGGCAAGCCCACATCAAGCCGAGCGTTATCTCAACAACTCAAAGAGCGATGTGACTTGGTTTTGCCTGATCGTTCTGTACGGTTACATATGAACAAACTGGGGTTGCCCAAAATATCATTCTCTCTTCCTGCTCTTGTGGAAGATTTAAAAAAAACTCAAAACCATGGTAATTGCGACGGCCCATGAATTTCTCCCCAACAACTCTAAAGATAAACATTATCCCAGTGGAAGTGGATTAATACAGCAACGGGCTAACATACTGGCGCTTGCCCACTGTGGGGTCAATTTAGGCACTATCGCATGGTTCACAAACCGACATGTCTCCACCGTTCGCAGATGGATTACGAGAACAAAAAATGGCGGTGAGCCATGCGACACAAAGAGAAGTGGACGTCCTCCGGTTTATGATGAAAAAACACAATTAAGGACTATTGCCTTCTATTGTCAGGTACAGCCACTGCCTGGGTGTAACTCCTGGTCATTAAGATGGGCGGAAAGTTATCTGAAAGAACATACCGAAATCCTTGGTTGTTCTATAAGCCATTCAACCATTCAAAGGATTTTGAAAAGCCATGGCCTGCGACCTCATTTGCATAAATACTTTTTGGCCATCACCGATCCTGAATTCTTTCCGAAGATGGAACATATCGTCAACCTTTGTCTCGATCCGCCTGAGCATCTGTTCAACTTTGATGAATGCACAGCACTTCAAGCCAAATCTGCACTGGCTCCGGAATTGCCAGCAGAACCCAACAGACCTAAGTACGAAGAGTTTGAATATAGGCGCAATGGAACTGTAGATCTTATGGCATTTCTAAATCCAAAAACAGGCAAAGTCTTCGGTAGATGTACCCCAAACCACAATACGCAGACCCTCATCCAAGTTTTCAAAGAACATGTTCATACATTGCCCTTAGATGCGCCACTGCATTACATCATGGACAATCTAAATACTCATTTCCATGATGAGTTTTGTAAAGCCGTTGCAAAGTTGAGCAACGTCTCTTATGAACCTCTCAAAACAGGTCGAGAACGGCGCCAATGGCTTCAGGATGAAAACAAACGAATTGTCATCCATTTTACTCCTTTTCATGGCTCCTGGCTGAATATGATTGAGATATGGTTTGGTATACTCAACAAAAAGTGTTTGAAGCATCAATCATTTGAATCAGCACAGCTGTTACAGGAAGTCATAGAAGAGTTTATTGAAACTTGGAATAAATACTTTTGTCATCCCTTCACATGGACATATACAGGAGAAGGCTTACACGAGAAAGCTATTGCCCGGTTCAATAAGTTGCTGCTCATCGAAAGTAACCAGATGGACATCAAATTTCTAACAAAACAATTGCTCCTGATGTCAAACATCGCCAAAACATACCACAACAAAGTTCATACTAAGGTCTGGAGAACTCTTCGTGACTTGTTTGTTGACAAAAAAGATTATATCAACCGCATTATCGGGGCCTCCATTAAAGCTCGTCAGGTAGCAAAAGCACACGTCGCCTTGGATAAATTTGAGGCTTTAATAATCTGAATAGCTTACAGCGACATGCCATCATATGAATAAGTTAAATTGCCAAAATCAACACCAGAACTTATGAGTCGATGTACTAGGCCCTTTGCTTCGCAGGCATCAAATACCGCTTTCATAACCACATCCTCGAAGTGACGTCCCGAGTGGTAGTCACAGATCGCCACCAGGTACTGACCGTCCTTACGGATGTTTTTCAACAGCTTGCCCTTCTCCGGATCGAGCTTGGCGTAGTTTTCGTGAAACCCGGCAATTTCTGGGTCACCGCTCGACCGGCTCAGTACATTGGCCGTCATCAGGCACAGGTGCGACTTACCTGTTCCGTAGGAGCCACTGAGCAAATAGAACTTCTTGTCGTTGGGCTGATAGAGACCCCGGCAAATACGCTCGAACGCCACGCGGTGGGCCTTGGTCGGGCGGTACATGGCCATGCGGTC
The DNA here is from genome assembly GCA_964440795.1 of uncultured Desulfobacterales bacterium. Classification (GTDB taxonomy): domain Bacteria; phylum Desulfobacterota; class Desulfobacteria; order Desulfobacterales. The sequence continues at coordinate 2,755 of CAYTTQ010000156.1, forward strand.
GGCGTTTTCCTGGGCCGCTTCAAAGGCGCTTTTCAGTTCAACAAAATTGGCATAGCCGGATTTTAATTTGACAACGTCTGCGATTCTGCTCATTGCTTTGTCCTCACATTTACATAAACCCTGGCACCTCTCCTGCCCCAATGTCCGGACCTGTCCGGATCCCCTATTTGGTCCATCAAAAGAACGGTCCAAAAAATCTTTTATTCTTAATATTCATAGATACTTAACTCTTTCTGAAAAATCCGGAACAATCCACGAAGCCATGTCCGGATATGTCCGGACACGTCCGGATGTCCGGTTTCAAGGTTCCACTTCGGTCCGTTCGTAAACCGTTTTCGGGCCTGAACCATGGCGGTCTAAAAGACGGTGGCCTTCCAACATGGACAAGTCTCGCCGCGCCGTCCTGTCCGTTACCCTCTTAGCGAACCGTTCTGCATACTCTTGCCTGGTGATCTTGTCTCCAGCATTGAGATGCCGCAACAACTCCTCCTGGCGTTCGTTCAACTCCAGCGGCTGTCTTCCGTTTCGTTCCGCGGTAAAGAAAGTCAACCGAACACCGCTTGCGCCGCTTTTCCATTCCGGCAGCCGCATTCCGTACTCGCGGCATTCCTGCACAATCTTGAAGGTGCCTCGTCCGACTCGCTCCATGAGTTCATATAAGTAGAATACATGGCTGATATCCGGATTCACCAGGATGGAATCATGGGTTTCGCGACGCAGACTCTCAACCGAAATGCCTTTGGGCAGACGTCCGGAATTCAGGATTTCAATTCGATCGGGATACACACTTGCGGTGACGCCACCAGAGAAAGAGGCGTAATCACGGTGGGCAAAGGCGTTCACCAACCCTTCGCGAAGTGAATTCCATGGATATTGGGGGCGCGTGGATCTGGTGAGGGAGCCGGATTCAAAATCGGATGAAATGGACACATGCCTCTGGAAGAAAGCCATTACCATACCCAACAGGGTGAGGACAGGGCCTTCAAAGAGCTGCTCATCAATGAATCGGTTTCCCTTGTCCGATTCATAGCAGACTGCCCGCACCCGGGTTTGCGGGTGCCGTATAGCGACTTGGCGACCGAACAAAACGTCTGCGGCGTTCGTGAGTTGTCCGAATCGGGTCAGCCCCAGCTCTTTCAAGACCGTCTCCGGATCGTCAGGTGATGCAAACCGATACCCGCGCTTCTCCTGCGCACGTTGCACAACCTTGCCGATCAAATCCCGATCAAGGTCTTCAATACCGAGACCGGAGGATGCCCTTCTTTCCCAGCGTTCCGGCTCCCTTGCTCGGTTTTCAACCATGCGGCGCATCGTATCCGCATCGGCAATCAGAGAATTCGTCCGCTCACGCATGTAAACTGTTCCTTGAAACACGTAGGGTCGGTCCTCACCCTGTGGGACATCCACCACCAACACTTTTCCGCCCCCCACTGGATCAATGGATACGGTATAGATGATTTGCGGCGTGATCTCCTTATGCAAGTACTCGCGGATAGCCTGGGCATCCTGATGGGAAATGCCCGGGTCCAAGGTCTCCGTTCCTACCAGCACGCTTCCCCCACGGGTATTGAGCATGGCCGCCACATGCCGACCAATGGTCTCCAGGTCGTGAGCCGATTTGACAAACGCAACCCGGATCGATTCTCCCTCTTCCAGCATCTTCTGAGTGAGATTGCGTGTTGTCATCGTTTGCCTCCTTGAATACCTTGCTTAACCCGGGTAGGCGTCGAGAATTGCTCTCTCAGGAACTGTTCCACCTCCGAGTACCGACTAAATTGACAGAAGTCGGGGACGTAGGTTAAATTATAAAATCTGGCCCTTCAATCAATTTTAAATTC
>CAYTTQ010000157.1:0-4490 GCA_964440795.1 uncultured Desulfobacterales bacterium
CACAAGTTTGGCAAAAAACTTCCGTTCCGGCCAAACGAGAGTGGAAAAAAGTTGACTCCGCGAACGCACGTGGGTTAATATGTCGATAATAGTGAAAATAACGTTTCCTGACACGCTTATTGTCCAACACTAGGGTGATTTATGGAACAGGCAACACAGAAGAAGGTGTTGGTTGTGGATAATGACCCGACCATCCTGTCAATTTTGGATGAATATTTGGGACTTTGCAACTATCTTGTAAAGACCGCGGATACCGGCCTGGAAGCGCTGAAGCTACTGCGCACCGGGACCTACCATTTGCTGATCACGGACATCGTTATGCCCGATATCAGCGGTTTGGGCCTGATTGAGATCACTCGGCGGGAGTTTCCGGGCTTGCCGATTATCGCCATGACGGGGTACGGCAAGCAGGTCAAGAACCTGGCCAGCGAACAGTCCCCCGATCATTATATAGAAAAGCCGTTTAATCTTAAGGAGTTGACAAAGCTCGTCGAATCCGTCTTCCCACAATAAGGAAGCCCGCGAATCCGACGCAATTTCATATGAACGTTTGCGACGAAATTTTTGCCGGAAAAAGCCCTTCCATCCTCAAGGTCAAGGAGCTGATTCGTCAGGTTGCCAACAGCGATCTCAATGTCATCATTTGCGGAGAAAGCGGTGTCGGCAAAGAGCTTGTCGCCCAAGCCCTCCACCTCTCCTCCGATCGCAGCCAAAAGCCCTTCGTCAAAGTCAATTGCGCGGCCATTCCGAGTGAACTCTTGGAAAGCGAACTCTTCGGTTATGAGCGGGGCGCCTTTACGGGCGCCGACAAGTCCAAGATGGGAAAGTTTGAACTGGCCCACAGTGGCACCATTTTCTTGGACGAAATCGGCGATATGTCGCTTTCCTTACAATCGAAAATGCTCCAAGTATTGCAGGATTTTCAGTTTTCCCGCCTCGGCGCCAAAACCGATGTGAAGGTGAATTGCTGGGTTTTGGCGGCCACGAACCAGGATCTGGAACAGTGCGTCAAGGAAGGTCGCTTTCGCGAAGATCTCTACTATCGACTCAACATTATTCGTATTTTCATTCCCCCCTTGCGAGAGCGACGAGAAGATATCGGCGTGCTCATCGATCATTTTGCCGAACAGTTCGCAGAAAAGATCGAAAGACCGCTGTTTGACTTCAATGACGCTGCCCGGCGGTTCTTGCACGACTATTCTTGGCCCGGTAATGTCCGCGAGCTCAAGAACACCGTCGAGCGCCTGATGATCCTGGGCGACTGGCGCACCGTCAAAGAAGAGCTTCTGTCCCGTGAAACCCGCCGGATCGACGGCCATGAACTGACCACCCAGCCCACTCGGACCCAACCCATCGAGCAGGAAGTGCCGCCGGAACCGAAGAAACGCTTTCCCTCCTTGAAAGAAGTCAAGAAAAAGGCCGTTCAGGAAGCGGAAGGCAAACTCATCAGCGAAGTCCTCAAAGAAACCGACTGGAACCGCAAACGCGCCGCAAAACTCCTCCAAATCAGCTACAAAGCCCTTCTGTATAAAATCAAAGAATTCGAATTGCGTCGGGAAGAGTAAAGGTCGTTATCAGTTATCGGTTGTCAGTTGTCGGTTATCAGTTGTCGGTTGTCAGTGTTCAGTTGTCAGTTATCAGCCTCAAGCCCCCAACCTTTGAACCCCGGAACCCTTGAACCTTGAACCTATTCATTCTCCCCCCCTCACATCCCCACCTGCTCTTCGCCTTCTACCTTCAGCCTTCAGTCTTCAGCCTAACCACCCATCTTTCAACCCTTGAACCTTTGAACCCGAAACCTATTCATTCCCACTTTCCCCCTTCTCCCTTTCCCCGCTCCCTTTGCCCGAAGGGCACGACACATTCGTCTGCGTCTGTCCGCGTGTGTCTGCGGCTAATATATTTTTTCTTTTTTTTGTCTGTGTCTGTCTGTGTGTGTCTGTGGCTAATTTATCCTTTTCTTTGTATTCTTCCTTCCTTCCTTCCTTCCCAACGGTAGTTCTTTTCCATTGTGGTAACTTTGTTGCCAGTCAGAGGGAAGAGTTTTGCTGTTTTTGTGCGCCTTCTTTCCCTGCATGAAGCTTTTTTCCCATACCGTCTTTCAACCAAAATGGTGCCGACACCTGATTTGATGGGCATCTTCGTTTATGCACCTCCGGCCGACCTTCTCGAACCTTTTGCCTCTGACAGGCCGCTTTTTCCGTGGCACTGTGCTTGCTTAAAGCAAGGGCATTAAATCAAAGGGGCAAAACCATATGAAACCCATCAAGGTACTCGTTATTGAAGAGGCAGACGGTCGGCGGGACTATCTCAGCGAACTGCTCAACATCATCGGCTATCAAGCGGACTGTCTTTGCGAGAAACGACAGTTCCTGACGAAATTTCACCAATACGATCCCGACGTCGTTGTCCTCGGGCCGAGCAATCACCCCGGGCAGACCCGGGCATTTGCCGACGTGGTCGTACGGGAAAAGGCCCGTACGCCCATCCTGGTGGTTACACAGGACGAGTCGGCATATGAAGGGGAGCAAGAGTCGTGTGCCGGCAGCGTCGCCTATTTGTCTGAAGGCTTTGACAGCCGGGACTTTAAGCAAACGATGGAGCAACTGATCCGCGAGTCACGAGACGACGTTCCCGGGATCATGCACGACAAGATCGTGGGGGAAACACCGGCTATGCTGAAGCTGAAGCGAAACATCGTCCGCATCGCCGCAACCGACAGCACAGTCCTTTTAAACGGGGAAAGCGGCACGGGCAAAGAACTCGTAGCCCGGGCCATTCACGAGTCTTCCCCTCGATCCGACAAACCCTTCGTGAAAGTAAACAGCGCCGCCTTACCGTCCAACCTCTTGGAAAGTGAACTTTTCGGCTACGAAAGGGGTGCCTTTACAGGGGCTTTCAATAAAAAGTTGGGGAAGTTCGAGCTGGCCAATTCGGGCACCATCTTCTTGGACGAGATCGGCGAAATCCCCTTGCACATGCAAGCCAAACTCCTACAGGTCCTTCAAGACAACGAATTTTCCGCCCTGGGCAGTACCTCGAATACCCGGATCGACTCCCGGGTCTTGGCCGCCACAAACCACAATCTGGGTCAGATGGTGACCGACGGCCTTTTTCGGCCGGACCTCTATTACCGGCTCAATGTGGTCTCCATATTCATTCCGCCCCTCCGTGACCGAAAGAAAGACATCGGTCTGTTGTGTGAAACGTTCCTGCGGCGCTATGCCACCCAGCACAATAAGCCCCACATGCCCCTGGCGGACAAGACGTATAGGCAACTCTACGAGTATTCCTGGCCGGGCAATGTTCGAGAACTGGAAAACTTTGTCCAAACCGTTACCGTCCTGGGTGACAAAGGGCAACTGTGTAAACGCATGGGAAACCATCCTTTAAATGACGCTTTTTTGACCGCCGCCGAGAATTTCCACGAAAACGGCGACGGTTCGGCCCCCAACCCGATTCCCCGCTCCTTGAAAAAAGCCTCGAAAAAGGCCGTTCAACTGGCGGAGACGGAAGCCATCATGGACGTCTTGTTTCACACCCGATGGAATCGAAAAAAAGCTGCGGATTTACTACAAATCAGCTATAAAGGATTGTTGAGTAAAATCAAAGAATATGGTATAGATAAACAATATGGTGAATTCGTCAAAAAGGATATGCACCCAGATGCTCCCAACCCAAAGATCTCACCTTAACCTGTTCGTCATTGGCGTTTTTTGTTGCTTCCTACTCGTATTTCCCAGCTCTCTTCCCTTAAACTTCGGAGCCCATTCGGGATTCGCCGAAGAAGCCCCGCCAAAAGAGGCAAGCGGCTATACCATCGGTCCGGGAGACATTGTGGAAATCCTTGTCTGGAAGGAACCCGATATTTCACGGACCGTTCATGTCCGACCGGACGGCCGGATTTCCCTGCCTCTTGTCGATGATGTTCGTGCGGCCGGAAACACCACGGTTCAGCTGAAGAACTCCATTACCAAAGCCCTTGGTGGCTTCATTGACAACCCCGCAGTCTACGTCATGCTGCAGGAAAACCGTAGCAAGAAGCTTTATGTGGTCGGTACGGTCGCCGCACCGGGGGAATATCTGCTGGAAAAACCGACGACGGTACTTCAGGCCATCGCCATGGCGGGGGGATTTGGGGAGTGGGCAAAGAAGGACGACATTGTCATTCTTCGAAACGGTGAGGACGGACAAACCCGGATTGAATTCGATTATGAACGTGTCGTATCCGGAAAGGATCTGGACCAAAACATTCACTTGAGGGCGGACGACGTCATCATCGTCCCCTAACAGCCTCGTATGAAACTAGATCAGGAAAGCAAAAATTGTAGGTCAGGTTACGCCGCTAGGCGTTACCTGACAAAATACTTGATCAACCGTGGTGTGTGAAACCGTATTGCCGCATAAGGTTCAGGACGGTCTCAGATTTTAATGCTGCTAAAACTCAGCCTTAAGAGTCCCTAAGTTCCGTTGCGGCCGGGTTTACCAAA
>CAYTTQ010000158.1:0-4459 GCA_964440795.1 uncultured Desulfobacterales bacterium
TTTCCTATTCCAACGCAATCTTAGTGCGTTGTCCAGTTTTCGGGGTCCAGCATATAATGTTACTCAATAGAATTAAAAAATATGGTGAGCAGAGAAATTTAGGAAAAATAAACAAGATCTGGGATGGAATAATAATTAATTGAAAATAAGGCTTCGCCGTCAATTCTAAAAATGATGGATGTTTTATCATGATAGCATTTAGATGAAAGCCACATAACACATATAAGTAGCTATGATCTCAAGATCGAAGAAAAGCTGTATCCTGAGTTCGACGGGATTTGGGAGCTGGCGGAAGGCATTGGGAGGCCATGAGGACGGCCGTCTGTGTCAACATAGATGACGCATTAATTTTAGGAGGCATCTATGCGATACAGCCAAGGGTTCAAGGAATCCATACTCAAGAAAGTGCTCCCGCCTGAAAGCAGAACCGTAGCTGAAATCAGCCAGGAGACCGGCATCGCCGCTTGGACGATCTACCAGTGGAAACGTGCGGCTCGAGAAGGTAAACTGGTAGGACCAGGTGGTGAAGTCCGTCCTGATGATCGTAATCCTGCTGAGAAGCTTCAGCTGCTCATCGCCGGCAATGCGCTTGAGGAGGAACAACGCGGCGAATGGTTACGAGAGCACGGGCTCCACAGTGAACACCTGAACCTATGGTGTTCCCCGCCAAGAGAAGATTCCGCGACTTGCCACAGAAGGTTACCCGAACTTGACGGAATTGATGTCCAGGGGTAACCAAGGGGAAGTTCCACACGTTTCCGTGTGGAACTTCCGGACGTCGACAACATCAAAGAAAGAGACGAGCTCATAGCTCGTCGGCAGGAAGATCGGTCGAATCGATGACGGTTTTTTGTTCGATTGTCCCGGCAACGATGGCAGTGTAGCAGATCCGGTTTACCTGTCTGGCGATGCCGTTTGTGCGCCTGAAAATCTCCATCTTCGCCGCGTCCGAGAAAAGCTTCTCTTTTCGATGGGCAACCTCGAGGCCGTGGTCGATGTATGAGCCGGTCTCCTCGAGACTCATCGGCGAGATGTGGTGAGAGAGGCGAATGCGGGCCCGGAGAGAGTCGAAATGGGAGTAGCTGAGAAGGGTGCGTAGCTCCGGTTGTCCGGCGAGGACGAAGGTGATGCGGTTCTGTGAGTCCGAGTTGAAGTTCGTCAGCGCCTTGAGTGCCGCCAATGCCTCTTCGGCTACATCCTGGGCGTCGTCGAGAACAACCACGGGCTTGCGCGGGCTCTCCTCGACCGCTTGAAAGAAGGCCGGTTTTGCTTTGCCGAGTGAGTGAGGAGGTTCGATCTTCATTCCTCGAAGCAGCACCTTCACCAGCTCACCTTCGTCGCGGATGTTGCCTCGCAGGTAGATCGGCTGGTAGCGATTGGTGTCGAGGCGGGAAAGGCCGTGGCGGATGATCAGTGATTTTCCACAGCCGATCGGACCGCTTAAGAGCATCACGTCTTCACTCTCGATGCCGAGCTCGAGCATTGCGGTACTCCGGCGTAACTCTTCGGTAGGGAAAATCTTCTCCTCGTCGATGTCCTTGCCGAACGGCAGCCGTGAGAACCCGTAGTGGGTCAACAACGCTTCTCTCATTGCCGGTCCTCCTCTTTGAGTCTGTGATAGTCCACCGCCGCGTTCTGCCGATCGAGTTCGGCTTGCTTCCGGCGGAGAGCGGCGAAGTAGTCGGCCGCCTCACTGCTGACGGTTCGCTCGGCGTCCTGTCGTTCTTGCGGAAGCCTCTCGACGGCGGGGTTGACCAGTTTCTTGAGCCCGAGGGTCTCAACCTTTTTGCCGTTCTCAAATCGCCACACCGTGTGTAAGTCGAAAGGGGTGTAGCGCACCTCTATGGTGCTGCCCGCGGTGGCCTGCGTGTGGTACTGGTTGCCCTCGAACTTGATCGTGCCCCACTTTCCAACTTTCCGCTGCTCGCGAAGCAGAAAGAGATTCTCGAACCACTCGAGATCTTTCACCCGCCGGTGGTCTCGAGGAAGCCCCTTCTCAAAACGTTCCGCTGGTGGTTCTCCGGTAGATGAATGGTTTCGGCGGTTGTACTCCACGTCCAACCATGCCCACAGGGCGGTGTTGAGTTCTTCCACCGTCTTGAACCCGGCGCGCTGTGCCTCGGCCTGGAAATCCCGTTTGATCGTTTTCATTACCGCCTCCACCTTGCCCTTTGCCCAACTTTTGTAGGGACCGTGATGGATCTTCTTGATCCCCAGCTGCGCAAGGACAAAGGCGAAATGGGAAGCGATGTACACATGGCCGTTATCGAGGTAACATTTTTTCGGGATACCCCACCTGAGAATCATCGTTTTGAAGGTCTTCTCCATCCGTGGCAACTTCTCGTCCCAGAAATACTCAGCGTGGAGGATTCTCCGCGAGTAATCATCCAACCAGGCAAAGAGGTAGGTCTTTCGCACCTGCTCATCACCGGGGGCCTTCGGCAGCCAGATGCCGTCCCTTGCGTCCCCCTGCACAAGCTCCATCGAGTAGGAAGCCTCAAACTTGTGGTAGCTCTTTTTCCCCGCCCCAAGGCTCTTCTCCCTCCGGGCCTTCTGGGTAAGCCCGGACTGTGCAAGGAATCGATAGATGCTCCTATCGGAGACCTCCGTGACCGCCTCCGCCAGTTCTCTGTCGGTGCTTAACAGCAGGCGTAGCTGTGGAACGGTTCTGCTCGGCCGCTCTTCTACCAGCTTGAGTATCTTCTCCCGTAGTCGCCGGTGATGAATGCGGGGCGAAGAAACGCCTCTCGGCTTATGGAACAGCAGAGCCTCGGCTCCCTCCTGGCGGTAGCGGCGCAGGTAATTGCGGATTGTGCGATCGCTTACCTCGTGCTCCTCGATGTAGCGGCGGCGCACTTCGATCCGGTCGGCCTCGTCGATGCTCTCATCGAGTAACGTCTCGACAAGCGCCACTCGCAGGCGGTAGGCCTCGAGGTGTCTCTCATCAATGTCTCTCCAATCGATCTCTTTCATGCTCTCCTCCTGAACGGTTTTCAGAAGGAGTAGCACGACTACGGAGGAGACCGTGAGACATAACTCATGAAAACATTTCCCGGATTTTTCCACAGTGCCGCCTGCAGCAACCGCCGCAATCGGTCAGAATCCAGGTTTGGGCGCCCTGACCGTAGCTGCGCTTCTTCCTCTCGCCTGCAGAGTTCTACTAACCGTTCGAGAGGGGCGTGGGGTTGCAGTTGCTCGGTGTGTTCATGAAGATGAACCGCAGCGGCCTGTCTCTCGGCCAACGCGAGGGCTATTGCTTTTACCGCATCTGTCACTCGTGCCAGATGCCTGCGCGCGGTCCTCAGATCAGTGCAACCGATTATCCGGCAACACTCCTCAAGACTGCCCTCGCGCTCTTTTCTCCTGACCGCCTCCACCACCGTATCAAGCCGCATTCGGGCAAAGGGAATGAGAAAATCCGGCAGAAGCCGCTTCGTGCACTGTCGGTTGAGAGTTTTTGCCTCAGCACAGAAGCAAACAGGAACCTTTATCCACACATCTTCCAGGCTCTCCGGATCGCGGTAACTGCGTGCGACATAACTGCGGATCTCAAGCGGATGAACGTGTCCACACAAAGTGCACGGTTCGCTACGGAAACGGAGTTGCAAAGACTGTACAAATGAAGCTACGCTATAGTCGACTGTGCCAATTCACAGTTTCGGGCACCCGTTAACCTGCTACGAACAGGGGGTGCCCTTTTTTTAGGTCAGACGAGGGAGAAAAACTTTCTGTCAGTCCACGGAAATCAGTATCGGCAAGTTTGCGCTATTGCACGAATCTTCTCTTGGCGGGGAACACTAAAGATCAAGATCGAAGTCGACACCGACCCTCCGGAAGGTTTCGAAACTGAATTCAGGTATGTCCTGCAGCCGGTGCCTTTTGCGGTTCGAACGTATGTTCTGCCTGACCTGTTTGCCGGGAAGCTTCATGCCGTCCTCTGTAGACGGTGGAAATCCCGGCTGAAAGGCCGCTCTCCCACTTGGAAGCCAGAATGCGGCAGACCGGCCACTCGCGGGAGGACGAGAATCTTACCGCAGAGAGATTGACCGAGCTTCTTCACGAGCGAATCGACACGATCGAGGTGGATCAAATTAGGCAGGAAGTCGCTCCATTCGTGAAGGACCGGCGGAGCCTAGAGGTGTGGTCGCGTGATTTCTTTCACCGTATTGTGGCGCGGATTGTCATGGTATAGTCACGCAACGGTGATGGAATTCAGAGGCGGCCGGGTAGATCGAGGCGATTGCTGCCGCTATTCGAAACAGAGGATGTAAGCGGGAATCTTTGGATCGTTGACGAGAATCGAGTGAGGATACGGCAACGAGAATGATACGGATACGGGGACCTGGGCGCTTCAGCGGACAACGCTAACGAAAGACGACGCTGATACAGAAAGGCTGGCCAAAGGTCTCGGAATGAAACCTGAAGAGATCGTTTTCCCGTACCTTGCTCACGACGAGGA
>CAYTTQ010000159.1:0-4425 GCA_964440795.1 uncultured Desulfobacterales bacterium
CCGAACCAAATCCGAGCGCCCATTCTGTGAAGTTATTTTTGCGCGAACCCTTAGTAGCGGCACTTTTGCCGAAGGCCGATCCCCTCAGAAAGGTGACCATCATTCCGCGGGGTTGGGCGTTGGGGGCTACCGAGCAATTACCCGAGGAAGACCGCCACAACCTAAGCAGGGAATACCTGTTGGCCCGAGTGGCCATCACCGTGGGCGGTCGAGCGGCGGAAAAGATGGTTTTCGGGGATGTGACCTCCGGCGCGGGAGACGATCTCAAGAACGCTACGGAACTGGTGCGGCGGATGGTATGCCAATGGGGCATGAGTGAAAAGGTCGGCCCGGTGACGTTTAATCACGGAAAGGCGCACCCCTTTCTGGGGCGAGAAATTGCCCAAGAAAAGGACTTCAGCGAGCACACGGCACAGCTGATTGATGAGGAGGTCAGACGAATCATCACGGATATGCAGGATAAAGCGGCAGGCCTGTTGGAGGAGAACAGGAAAAAGTTGGACCGATTGGCTCATACCCTGTTGGAACAAGAAACCCTGGAGGAATCGGAAATCTCTGAAATACTGGATATGAAGGAAGAAGAAAAAAAGGTTGCCCAACAAGGAAACTAGAAAAGGAAACTAGAAAGTGTGACCAATGAAAGAAGCCATGTTTTATACCACGGGACCCTCAGACGAGGTTCACTGTGGGCTTTGCCACCATACGTGTAAGATCAAAGAGCGTAAGAGAGGTCTTTGCGGAGTGAGACAGAACGAAGGCGGGAAGCTCTATACACTCGTGTACGGCAATCTCATTGCGGAGAACGTCGATCCGGTGGAAAAAAAGCCACTGTTTCATTTTCTCCCCGGTTCTAAGACATTTTCCATAGGTACCGTGGGGTGTAATTTCTTTTGCAAGCATTGTCAAAACGCAGACATTTCCCAGTATCCACAAAAGCATCACGGCGAGATTCCCGGTAACGCCCGGAGCCCTGATCAAGTGGTGGATGCCGCCGAAAGCAAAAGATGTCGTTCCATAGCCTATACGTACACGGAACCCACTATCTTCTATGAATTTGCCTATGACACCGGTCGAACGGCCCATGATGAGGCATTGCGAAATATATTTGTGAGTAACGGGTATATGGCGGCCGAACCGGCCCGCCGGATTGCGCCCTATCTCGACGCGATAAATATCGATTTAAAGAGCTTCAGCGATCAGACATATCGATCCGTTTGCGGGGCTCGGCTCCAACCGGTGCTTGACAACATCCGGCTGATGAAAGAGTTGGGGGTTTGGGTTGAAGTTACCACCCTGATTATCCCAACGGTCAACGACAGCGAGTCCGAACTGCGAGAGATTGCCCGATTCATCAAGGAGCTGGATGTGGAAATACCCTGGCACGTCTCACAATTCTTTCCCGCCTATAAAATGGATGGGTATGAGCCCACTCCCCCGGAAACCATTCACACCGCCCGCCAGATCGGAGCGGGCGAAGGCCTTCATTACATATATGAGGGAAATCTTCACGGGCAGGGCGAAGAGCATACCTACTGTCCTCACTGTAAGGCCGTCTTAATCGAAAGATCCGGCCATATCCTGGTTCAAAACCGGTTGCGAGATGGAACGTGTCCGGACTGTTCGGCACCCATTGCCGGTGTGTGGGGTTAAGGGTTCTTGTTTTTGCGCGACCCCTAAGGGCTTGTATCTATTCTTCTAGTACTATCAGGTCTGGCGGTCGGCTGTATCCTGACCCTTCTCGGCTTCTTGTGGTTTGCGGTCCGGTTTTGTTTTTTCCGTTACGTCTGCTTGCTCATCCTTGTACTGTCGGATACGTTGGCCGATTCTCTCAAAGGCTTTGTCCAGAGACTTGTCCATAACCACGATATCACCCTGGCTGACGATCAGCCGTTTGAGTTCCGGAATGTTCAACCGAGACGCCGCACTGAGATAGACCGGTTGAATGTAGAATATGATATTTCCCATGGGCATGATGATCATCTTCCCCCGCTTGACCTCGGATCCCACCTGATCCCATAGGGTAAACTGTTCGGCAATCCGGGTGTCCTGATCGATCAAGGCGCTGATTTGAGAAGGCCCGTAGACTTGGATGCCCTTTGGGAAACTGTAGGTGAAAAATTCCCCGTAATGCATCTTGTCACACCCCACAATGACCAGAGAACGTAAATTATCCCTGCCTTTGGGGCTCATGGGGCAAAGGAGAAGAAACTCGTGGGTATCGCGCTCAATCAGGTTGAGCGTAATGTAGTAGGGATCCATGTCGACCGCGCCGTTTTTACCGCTTACTTTGGCAAAATCCCAAATATCTTCTTCCCGATAAAAAATCTCCGGATCCGTTTGGTGATATTTGGTATACATCTCCATCTGGATTTTGAACAAGTCCTTGGGATAGCGTACATGAGACTTCAACGCGGCGGGCATGTCCTCCATATCCTTCAGAAGGCCGGGATACATTCTGGCATATGCCCCGATGATGGGGTCCTCCTTGTCGGAAATGTAATAGGTGACCGTTCCGTTATACGCATCTACGATCACCTTGGCTCCGTTTCGCATGTAATTGAATCCGTTATTATGCGGGGCGGCGTATGGATACTGATCCGAGACCGTATAGGCGTCTTGAATCCAGAAGACGCCTTCATTTGTGGTTACCACGTAGGGGCCGCCGTCCAGACGCAAAAAGGGTGTAATGGTCCGGATTCGTTCCACTAATTTTCGTCGGAAAAGTATCCGGCTCTTGTTGTTGGCCTTTGTGGTCAAAAAGAGTTTCTTGTCCCTGAAGTAAGCGGCGAATATGGCCTTTCTAAATAAAGAGGAAAGTGCGACCCCGCCGGTACCATCATAGTCCGTGGAGATGGTCTTTTCTCCCCGTGGATAATCCATTTCCCCGACATCGTTGGGCGCGACGGCATACGGCTGGTCGCTCAGCCCGTAGTAGATGCCCGGTTGTTCCACCGTAAGTCCGTAATCGGATTTGGGCGGGATGTCCTGGATAAACCACGTCATTACATCTCCACCTCCCTGGGCCGCAGGGGTCATCACCACGCCGTGGCCGTGAGTATACTGCAAGTGACGATTGATCCAGCTCTTGGAAGAACCGGGCAATTTTTTCAAATTGATCTCCCGGGCCGCTAAATAAACTTGTTGGTATAAGTCCCTGACACCGTACCGATCGACGTCAACACCTTCAAACTCATAATATGGCCGAATGCCCTGAAGCTGCTCATATACGGTCTCGAGCAATTCCCTGTCCCATACGGGTATATTTCGAATGCTTTCCTTCACGTGAGGTGTAACCACCGTCCAGGGGAGGCGCTCTACCGGATATTCCCGCGTTTTTACCTCGGAAAGATCGAAAGCGGCCAGGGTGCCTTGGATACTATTTTTGATATACGGCCGTTCTTTTGAAATTTCGTTCGGCTTTACCACATATTCCTGTACCAGATTGGGCAAAAAGTCGAAATGTCGGACAACCTGTGCAAGCACGAAAACGCACGCCAACAGGATGCACCACACCAGGCCTTTTCGTGTATGTGCGAAAACCAGCACCGCGAAAACCAAGGCGACCAAGACGGCGATGGAAACCCACAGCAGCGGCAGGATCACTTGCATCTCTGTAAAACCGGGACCGTAAAACAGGGGCTGGTGGTTTGTTGAGTAAAGAAGGGTATATCGCTGAAGCAAAAACCCCCAGACCTGAATTCCGGCTACCAGCAGCACGAGGACGGTCAGGTGAACTCTGGCACCCCAGGGCAGATGCTGCTCCGCTCTTGCCAGGGTGCGTTTTTCCAGCCAGTACAAGACAACGGTGGCCACGAAGAGAACAAGAAATACTACCAAAAAATCGAATTGTATCAGTTTGTAGAGCGGCAGGGAAAAGAGATAGTAGGCGATGTCCCTGCCAAATGCCGGGTCTACTGTGCCGACGCGGGGGGAAAATAAGTGGAGTAAGGTAAGATTCCACTTTTGAAATAGAGAAACGGCCAGGGGCAGAGAAAGGATGAGGGATAAAGGTGCATAGACTTTCAAGGAAGCGGTTCTGAACATTTTCAGGAGTTGCTGTCTCCGGGCCGGGGAATCCCCTTCGGGCGTTGATTTTTTGGCGCCCAGATATCGGGCTGCAATCCAGAAATTCAAAAAGAAAACCAGAAAAAAAACAAGAAGTGCAGCCAGAAAAACCAGATACCGATAGACTAATCGTAGCCAAAAATATCCCTCGTATCCCAGGGCGGAAAACCAACTCAAGTCAACGACAAAGTCCAGAAAGACGAAATTTAGAACGACGTAACCGATAGCGATAAGTAGGCCGGTAACCAGTAATCCCAAAAGCCAACGTTTTAGACGGCGCATGTATAATCCTCTTGTCTTTTCGTTTCGTTGAACGACACACGACACTCCCGCGATTTTTGCAGGGTGGAGGATACCTTA
>CAYTTQ010000160.1:0-2591 GCA_964440795.1 uncultured Desulfobacterales bacterium
CTGTTATTCCCCCTTGTTCCTGAGGATGCATTGATCGGCCCGCAACTCCTTTGCCGAACAATAATGTCCCTGGGGCGCGTAGTCTCCGATATGGTTGGACGCCTTTTTTTCGCCGATCCGATCTTCGAGAGGGCAGAGCGTCACCTACAAAATGATCGAAGTAATAAGATTCCAGTTCATTTCGGACAGATGTGATCAAAATTTAATATTTTTCTGACTCAAAGCTAATTTTATGCCTGTATCATGAAAAATCCAGAGCAATAAATGGATTGGAGACTATAAAAAGTGATTAGAAGATTCTGCGTTGCATCAGTCTTTTTCCTTTCAATTCTCGTCATGACCCGGGGGCTGCATGCCGGGGAGTATTTGAAAGGCGACTTTCACAACCACACGACCTTCACGGACGGAGCGTGCTCGGTACAAACGCTGATCGATTCTTCCATGAAATTCGATCTCGACTGGATTGTGCAGTCGGGCCACGGCGGGGCTTTCAGCCGTGACGGGAGGATGGACGATTTCAGCGGCAACTGTATGGACGATGGTAATTCGGTGGCATGGCAGGATACAATCGGTGCCGACAGGATCAAAGGTGACGATGCGGGGCCGGGAAGATGCATGGCTAAAAAAATGTGGCGATGGCAGAGCATACAGGAATTCTCTTACCCGGCAGTGAATGCGAAAGCTAAGGAGTACGGAAAGCCTGTAATCCAGGGCCTTGAATGGAATGTGCCGGGACACGAGCACTGCTCGATGAGCATTATCGACGGCCAGTTCGGCCGGGACAACGCTGACGCGCTGGCGCAGTTCGAGTACCTCTTCGACGCCAGTGATAACGACAGCAGCGAAGGCGACGGGCAGAACTGGGTCGGGAAGCTAAAAAACGTCTCTGACGGACCGGGAACAGGAATCGAGATGCACGGGAAGGCAGTCGAATCCGCGAAATGGCTCCAGGAAAGATACCCGAAGACAAGCTACCTGATTTTCGCCCACATCGAAAGGAAAGGCCGTTTCAACCCGGACAAGGCGAAAGGGACAGGTTACAACATTGAGCATTTCAGGGACTTCAACAATGCGGCCCCGGATGTGGCGTTCGGGTTCGAGGGAGCGCCGGGACACCAGGCCGAAGGGGACCGCGGAGGCTTTGAAGACGGCTCGTTCGGCGGCGGAACATATGGGGGGGTCGGATATTACAGTGCGAAGGTTGGTCATTTGTGGGACGCTCTTCTTGGAGAGGGGCGCAACTGGTGGTTCTTCGCAAGTTCCGACTATCACAGCAGGGGCGATTTCACCCCCGGCGCCATCGAGTCGACGGGAGATTTCTGGCCCGGCGAATACCAGAAAAACCATGTTTATATCCAGAATCCGCAAGAAGTAACGGCACAGAACATCGTAGACGCCATTAGAAGCGGAAATGTATTTGTGACTTTCGGCGACCTAATAGACGCCCTGGAGTTCACCGCGGAATCGGGCGGGCGGACGGCAACCATGGGACAGCGGCTTGAAGTCAAACCCGGAGAAGAGATCAAAATCGCAATCAGGCTGAGGGACCCGGAGGAAAAGAACTTCTGTCCCTACAGTTTCGACAACCCTTCCCTGACGCAGGTCGGGATATCACAATCGCTGAACAAACCGGTTCTGGATCATGTGGATCTCATCTCGGGACAGGTAACGGGTATTCAACCTCCTGACGGTTCCGGCTACTCTGATCCCGAAAATCCGACTGCGGGCATCTTAAAGAGGTTCGACAGGCCGGATAAAACGGACGAAGACGGATACATCACCTTTACATACACATATACTGCCGAAAAGAGCCAAAACCGGTATTTCCGTCTTCGCGGCACAAACCTGCCTCCGGGCACGCCGAATGAAACCGATGATAACGGCAATCCACTCGTGGATACTCTTGCGGCGAAAATTCCTTGTCCGGAATGTCCGGAGCACGTTGGAAAATTCGTTAACTACGATGTGGAGGCCTGGGCGGACCTGTGGTTCATGTCCAACCCGGTGTTCATCATGGTCAAATAATTTTGTGGCGATGGGGTTAACTCCGAATAGGTTACCCCATTTGATGTCGCGCAGGCTTTGGCCAGGCGGTTGAACGACTCGCCTTCCCAGCGGCTGCGGTTGAAGCGATAGCAGAATTCGTCGAGATAGACCTGCAGGTGCTTTTTTCGCGATCCCGTGGAAGGTCCCGAGCAGGAAGGACTTGGAGTTGCTCGCCAGAATGTGGACCCATTTGAGCGCCGGGTTCGCGCCCTTGCCCGAGACTTCGAGCGTGTGCTCGTGGCCCATCCCATCGACGACGTTATAAAGAGATCTACCCGTCGGTCACAATTACTTGCCCCGGCGCGATATCGGCGCCGATCACGTCCATGATCTTGAGTCGTTCGGCCACCAGATCGAGCAGGCACTGGCTCACCTTTTTGCACGACCACCAGCCTTTGCGAAGGAAGGCGTATGGAGTTGTCCAGTGCATGATGGCGTGTACCCGGGTCAAGCGCATGACCTCGGTCACGCAGTGTTGGAGCCCGAACAGGGCGGCGTGCGCGATGATGAAGGTCTGGAAGTGCTCGAACCCGGGCTTGGTGAAG
>CAYTTQ010000160.1:2691-4398 GCA_964440795.1 uncultured Desulfobacterales bacterium
CCCAGGTCATAAAGCAACATGGTGAACGGAGAAATAGCTTCTCTGTCAGTATATACATTGATACAAGCCGGCAATTTTGAATCAAACGCTCGAGCAAGAGCAGGCTTGATATCTTCAGCCCGACACACAGTCTCACCGTATCCCCCCAGGCTTTCCACAACCTTATCGTAATGGACCTCTCCGAGTTCACACCCGCACCTCAGCTCTTTTTCAATGGTCACATTCTGAAGATGTCTTATCATTCCCCAGGAGCAGTCATTATTTATGACCATTACAATAGGAATTTTGAACCGGACCGCCGTATCAAACTCCATCAGATTAAAGCCCGTGGACCCGTCTCCTGATATCAGCAGCACTTGTTTGTCCGGGTATTTCAATTTCGCGGACAGGGCAAAAGGAATCCCTACTCCCAGGCATCCATATAATCCCGTTTCAAGGTAATGCGCCGGTTCACATACGTCCCTGACCATGCCCGCCCAGACTTGCGTATCGCCGCCATCGCCCACCACAATCGCATCCCGGTCCAGAAACGAGTTGATTTCAGACATCAGATAAGCGGGATGGATAGGGTCAGTCCGTTTTTTTAAGGGACCGATAATACCTGTCTCGATGGTAAGACATTTTTCCTTTAGCTTATTCTTCCAATCATCGTGGGACCAGTTTTTGTTTTGTGCAAGCACGAGCAGCCCGTTCAGGACTTCCTTAACGTCTGCTACAATGCCAATGTCTATGTCCCGGTTCCGTCCAATTTCCGACCCCTCAATATCAACCTGAATGACTTTTGCGTCATAAGCGATTACAGGCGGTTTTCCCTGCATTAAAAGTAAACTCAATCGGGCGCCAAGAATCATTACCAGGTCGCAGTCTATCAAGGCGGCCATTGCGCCGGAAATGGGGCGGCCCAAACAGTTGGCATGGTCATCAGGTATTACTCCCCTGCCCAATTGACTTGTTAATACGGGAATTCCCGTCAATTCGGTGAACGCTACAAGTTCCTTGCCTGCATCAGCGTAGCAGGCGCCGCTTCCTGCTATGATGGCCGGCTTTTTTGCCGTGCAGAGCATTTCAATTACTTTTTCAAGCGCCTCGGACGATCCTCCCGGTCGGTACGGCGGACGAAAATCACTAACCTGCACCACCTCATCCTCATCGATTTTTTGCGACAAAACATCCACCGGGATTTCGAGAAAAACCGGCCCTGGTCGGCCGCTCATGGCATGCCTGAAGGCCATCGCCACATATTCCTCGATCCTGCGGGTCTCATAAACCGTCCTGCCCCATTTAACCAAGGGCCTCACAAAATCCATTTGTTCCATTTCCTGAAGGGTGAGCGTATCAGCGTCAGATACGCCGCTTCGTCCGGATATCACAATCATAGGTGAATTGGCCATCTTGGCATTGGCTATTCCGGTCATGGTGTTGGTCAGTCCCGGGCCGGCGGTTACGATGCAGATGCCGGGTTTGCCCGTAAGTTTTCCCCAGGCTTCCGCCATGTGCGCGGCAGCCTGTTCATGGCGGGTATCGACTATCTTGATTCCAAGTTCAGCGCAGGCTTTGAAAATGGCATTAATATGTCCGCCGGAGAGGGTAAAAATGAATTCAACGCCTTCTCTTTTCAAGGCGTTCGCCACCAGTCTACCGCCATCTATTTTCGCCATGGTTATCCCCTCTATATTTTTTCGATAATTATTTTTGCCATGTCCATTA
>CAYTTQ010000161.1:0-4380 GCA_964440795.1 uncultured Desulfobacterales bacterium
GAAGGTGCGGGTATTTCTCGCAAAGCCAATGACTATTTCGGCTTCGCAGTCACCTCGGCACGAACGGTCAATATTCTCACCATCGACATTGATCTCACCCCGGGTCAGTTGGAGGCCATCCGCACCGAGGTCTTCACGAATCCCGTCAGCCAGATATCCGATTATGCGCCCCTCGATATCGATTTTGATTGGCTCCTGTGGGTCGGGTATCGCCCGGGGGTACGAGACAATCCCGGCAGTACCGCGGTTGAAGCCGTGCGGGATTTTCTGGGCATTTCCCTCCGCGAGGACGCGGGTATCTATACGTCCAAGCGGTATTGTCTGAAGGCGGAGGACCTGTCCCCCTCGGATGCGGAACGAATCGCCAAGGAACTGTTGGCCAATGCCACCATTCAACGGTGGAAATGCGTTTCCCGCACGGACTGGAACCCAAAGGAGGGTCTGGGACTGACCGTTCCCAAAGTCCAACTCGATCATATTCCCACGGTCACACCCATCCCTATCGATACCGATGACACGTTGATGCGGGTCAGTGATGAGCGAAATCTGGCCCTCAACCCGAACGACATTCCCACCATCCGCGCCTATTATCTCCGGGAAGACGTCATGGCCCGGCGTCGGACCGTGGGCCTTTCCGATCCCACCGACGTCGAACTGGAATATATTTCCCAGGCCCGAAGCGATCATTGTAACCACAATACCTTTAAGGGCTTTTTTCGATATCGAGATCTCGAGACGGGAGAGCAAACGGACGTGGACGATCTGTTCGCCACCTGTATCGAGGCGCCCACGCTGGAGATTAAGGCACACAAATCCTGGGTGATATCAGTTTTGTGGGACAACGCCGGGGTGGGACGGTTTAATGACGACTTTTACTACGTGATTACCGGGGAAACCCACAATTCTCCCTCCAATATGGAGGCTTATGGGGGCGCCATTACCGGAATCGTCGGCGTCTACCGGGATCCCATGGGCACCGGCAAGGGCGCCAAGCTCATTGCCGGCATGTACGGTTACTGTGTGGGACCCAGAGATTATGCCGGTCCGCTTAAACCGGGCCTACATCCCAAACGGCTCCTTGACGGCGTGGTGGAAGGGGTGCGAGACGGAGGGAACAAAAGCGGAATACCTACCCCGTACGGCCAGGTATGGTTCGACGAGAGCTATCTGGGTAAGTGTCTGGTCTTCGTCACCGCCTTGGGACTCATGCCCGCCCGGATTAACGGCGTGCCCTGTGAGGAAAAGACGACCTCGCCGGGAGATCTCATCGTCATGTGCGGCGGCCGTGTAGGCAAAGACGGTATTCACGGCGTAACGGCCGCTTCCGAGGGGTTTTCCGCCCATACGCCGGCCGGTCATGTGCAAATCGGCGATCCGTACACACAAAAAAAGATGCACGATTTCCTTTTAGAAGCCCGGGACCAAGGGCTGATCACCTTTATTACCGACAACGGGGGCGGCGGCCTATCGTCTTCGGTGGGGGAGTCGGCCCGATTCAGTGACGGGTGCCTGGTGGAGTTGGAGAAGGTGCCCCTCAAGTACGAAGGTTTGGATCAGTGGGAGATCTGGGTCTCCGAATCTCAGGAACGAATGACCGTGGCCATCAAACCGGAACACCGGGAATCATTCACGGCCTTGTCGGAAAAACATGCCGTGGAAAGCACGGTCATCGGTCGGTACACGGATACGGGGAAACTGCACATCACCTATAACGGCGAGACCTGTGCCTATGTGGACCTCGACTTGTTGACGTCTCAGTTTCCCCAATGGACCTTTGAAGCCGAGTGGAGATCTCCGAAACTCAGAGGGCTCCAAGAGCCGGTATTGGAAGACCCCACGGATGCCGGTTCCCTGATCCTGGCCATCTTGGCCCGTCCGAACGTGGCATCCAAAGAATGGATCGCCCGCCAATATGATCACGAAGTGCAAGGCACCAGCGTCATTAAGCCCCTGGTGGGCAAGTCCAGAGATGTGAACAGCGATGCGGTGGTCATTCGGCCGGAGCTAACGGCCCCTCAAGGGCTGGCGTTGGCCCAAGCCTTGCTGCCCAACTATTCCCAGATTGACACCTACCACATGGTGGCCTGCACCATCGACGAAGCCGTCCGGCGTGTCATCGCCGTGGGGGGGGACCCCGACCGCATCGGCGGGGTGGACAATTTCTGCTGGCCTAGTGTGCAGTATCATCCCACAGACAACCCGGACGGCAAGTACAAGGCAGCCCAGTTGGTACGGGCCAACTGGGCGTTGAAAGACCTGTGCAGGGCGTACGACATTCCCCTTCTTTCCGGTAAAGACAGCATGTACGTGGACGGACGTCTGCGTGGTCGCTACGGAGAAACCCTGAAGGTTTCCGCCCTGCCGACCTTACAGTTTTCCTGTAGCAGCGTCGTGGAAGATGCAACGCGATGTGTCACCATGGATGCCAAGGTACCCGGCGATTTGATCTATATCCTGGGGGAAACGCGAAATGAGCTGGGGGGATCCGAATATTACGCCCACTTTGGATGCGTGGGACGCCGGGTCCCCGAAGTCAGGCCTGCCATCTACATGCCCTATTACCAGGACCTCCATCGGGCCATCACCGACGGGTGCGTGGCTTCTTGTCATGGCATATACCGGGGCGGTTTGGCCGTCCACCTGGCGATGGTCTCCATGGCCGGAGAACTCGGCCTGGACGTGGATTTATCCAAAGTCCCCGCCCACGAGGTCCAGGGAGACCATACCCTCCTCTATTCGGAAACCCCGGGGCGGTTTATTGTCACCCTGGATCCGCGGGACGCATCGGCCTTTGAATCGCTGATGGCCGACGCCCCTGTGGCTTGTATCGGAACCGTTTCCGATACACCGAACCTTTCTATCCGATCTGCCCGATCTGCCCGATCTATCCGAGGCAAGGAAGGCGCTCTCCTTATGTCTCTATCCGTAATCGATCTCAAAACGGCGTGGAAACAGACCTTTGGGGGGCTCGTATGAACCCGAACCCCAGCGGTGCTCGCCCGGTCCATGTGGCTGTTTTGACGGGATATGGCCTCAATTGCGATCACGAGACCGCCCATGCCTTTGACCTCGTCGGTGGGCTACCTCACCGGGTACACATCAATGACCTGATCGGGGGGCGATGCCGACTCGATGATTATGACATCCTGGTCTTGGACGGCGGATTCAGCTGGGCCGACGACCATGGGGCCGGCGTTTTGGAAGCCGCCCGCCTGAAACACAACCTGGCCGAGGGCCTCCAGGCGTTCATCGATGCCGGCAAGCTGATTCTGGGCATCTGTAACGGGTTTCAAGCCCTGGTCAACCTCGGTTTTCTGCCCGGTTTTGAGGGAGATTATGAAAAAAAACAGGTAGCCCTTACATGGAATGATTGCGGCAACTTTCGTGATGATTGGGTCCACTTGGCGGTAAACCCGGAAACGGCCTGTGTCTTTACCCAGGGAATGAAGAGACTGGAGCTGTCCATCCGTCACGGTGAAGGCAAATTTATCGCCTCCGACGAGGTGATCGACCGATTGAACCGGCAGGGACAAATCGTGTTGCGGTACGCCACCGCCAAAGGGGTTGCCGCCGAGGGGGTGTTTCCGGACAACCCGAATGGATCCCTGGATGACATTGCGGGAATATGTGACCCCTCGGGTCGAATTTTCGGTCTCATGCCCCATCCGGAGGCCTTTAACCACTGGACCAACCATCCCGACTGGACGACCCTGAAAGTTCGCGCCAAGCGACAAGGGCAAGACTGGCCTCCCGGCCCCACGCCGGCCATGAAACTGTTTGATAATGCCGTCACCTATATGCAGGGCAACCGATGAGATCAAGCGATGGGGGCCCCATTGATCTGTCTTGGCCCTCGTTTTATGGAGTGATCGGCCGGCTGCTCGTTGGGCTGCTTCTCCTTTTTCCGGCCGCCGCCTTCGCCCATGGGGCGGTAGTTCATCACGAACTGAATGTTACCCTGCATCCCGAAACACACCAACTGACCGCAACGGACACCTTTACGATTCCGGGAAAGGGCGACCGTGCCTGCTTCCGCCTCGCCTCGGAAGCCGCCGTGTCGGAACTGACCGTGGATGGAAAAAGGGTTGATTTTTCTTTTGACGACGGCCGGCTTTGTATACCCCTCCCATCGACGAAAGCCGACCCCGAACCAAGCCGGGTGATCGTTTCCTATTCGGCCGTATTCGATGATCCGGTACCCGACAATCCGGTGCATTCGGAAGATCCCAGCTACGGGGTCACCGCCACCATCCGTCCGGAAGGCACCTTGCTTCTGGGGGGAGCCGGGTGGTATCCGCACCTGTCCCACGGGGAGGCCACCTTCACACTCCGGGCCCGGGCACCGGCGGGATATCAGGCAGCCACCGCGGGAAAGTGCCG
>CAYTTQ010000162.1:0-4368 GCA_964440795.1 uncultured Desulfobacterales bacterium
AGCTAAGCCGGACCCTGAACCTTTCTTGTAGGCGTCTCTCACGAGCGCAGCGATCCAACATCTTGAACGATTTGAACAGTTCTCACGAGCGTAGCGATCCAACGCTTTGAACGTCTTAAACGTTTCCAACGAGCGCAGCGATCCAACATCTTGAACGATTTGAACTTTTTTCACCCTTGCGCCCTCTGCCCTTTTGCCCGAAGGGCACAGCACCCTTAGTGCCGACAGGTCGTCGGCACTACCGTCTGCGTGTGCCCTATGCCCTTTGCCCTTAACGAGCGTA
Organism: uncultured Desulfobacterales bacterium; assembly: GCA_964440795.1. Lineage (GTDB taxonomy): Bacteria > Desulfobacterota > Desulfobacteria > Desulfobacterales. The sequence goes on from CAYTTQ010000162.1 coordinate 284, forward strand.
GCGATCTATGTGCGGCATCTCCGGAATAATCGATTTTTCCTCCACCCGACCGGCTGAGCAGACCCTGCGCCGGATGCTGGGCATCATCCGCCATCGCGGACCCGATGCCTTCGGCATATACCTGGATAATCAGGCAGGAATCGCCTCCACACGCCTCAGCATTATTGATCTGGCGACGGGAGACCAACCGATTTCCAACGAGGATCAATCCGTCTGGGTCGTCTTAAACGGGGAGATTTTCAACTATCCGGAACTGCGTGAGGATCTCAAGGCCAAAGGCCACCGCTTTCAGACTCGGTCGGACACCGAAGTCCTGGTCCACCTTTACGAAGACCACGGCACCGGTATGCTCGATAAGCTAAACGGCCAGTTTGCCTTTGCCGTTTGGGATTGCCAAAAACAAACCCTCTTTCTTGCCCGGGACCGACTCGGTATTCGACCCTGCTACTATTACCTAAACAATAACCGGCTGGTGTTCGCCTCCGAGATCAAGGCCCTTTTTGTCGATCCGACCGTCCCGAGGGCACTCGATCCACGGGGCCTTTCCGAAATATTTACCTTTTGGACCACCATTGGAGAAGAGACCCCGTTTAAGGATATCCGCCAGCTCAAACCCGGGCATTATGCCCTCTTTGGACGGCAAGGGCTTACACTAAATCCCTATTGGGACATCCGGTTTCCCAACACCTATGACGAAACCCGTTCCCTCGAAGACTGGACCGAGGAGCTCAATGCCTTGATCAAGGATGCCGCCCGGATTCGTCTCCGCGCCGATGTACCGGTCGGGGCTTATCTGAGCGGCGGGCTGGACAGCACTTACATCAGCTCCCTCGTCAAACACCATTTCAATAACGAACTCTGCACCTTTTCCGTGGCCTTTACGGACAGCCGATTTGATGAAACCCCGTTTCAAAAGACGGCCATCCGGGACCTCGCCACGGACCACCGGTCCGTTACCTGTTCCGAAACCGAACTGGGCCGTATATTCCCGGAAGTCATCTGGCATACCGAAGCCCCCGTCTTGCGCACCGCACCGGCACCGCTCTTCATGCTTTCCAAACTGGTCAGGGACAATGACTTTAAGGTCGTCCTCACCGGTGAAGGGGCGGACGAGATCTTTGCCGGCTACAACATCTTCAAGGAAGATCGGGTGCGCCGCTTTTGGGCCCGGCAGCCGGAATCCAAAATTCGCCCCCTGTTGTTGGGAAAACTCTATCCCTACGTCTTTGCCGCCGGGGACGGCAAGGCGATCAAATTTCTGGAAAATTACTTCAAGCGGGGATTAACGGAAACAGACTCGCCCGTTTACTCGCATTCTCTACGCTGGAACAACACCGCAACCACCCGGTCTTTTTTTACCCAGGGGTTTACCAGTGGTTCGTGCGGCGAATGCCCTATCCTGCCGGAATTGACCAATGCTTTCGTTGAAACGCTGCCCTCCGGATTTATGGGTTGGGATCCCCTTTCACGGGCACAATATATGGAAAGCAAGATTTTTTTGTCCAATTACCTCCTGTCTTCCCAGGGGGATCGCATGGCCATGGGACACTCCGTCGAGGGTCGCTATCCCTTTTTGGACCACCGCGTCGTGGAATTTGCAGCCACTATCCCCCCATGGTATCGCCTCAACGGACTCAAGGGAAAATACATTCTCAGAAAAGCGGCCCGCGGCCGAATCCCCCCCGAGGTCATCGACAGAAGGAAACAACCCTATCGTGCGCCGATCGGCAGGTGTTTTCTCTCGGAACAGGGCTGCGACTACGTAGACGACCTTCTCTCTGAAGACGCCCTTCGAAAAAGCGGCTACTTCGACCCGGCAAAAGTCAGTCGCCTGATCGCCAAGGGGAAAAAACACGGCGGCAACCTGTCCAGCGAACGGGAAAACATGGCCCTGGTCGGTATCCTGTCCACCCAACTCGTGGACCACTATTTCATACAAAACTTCCCCTATAGACCGATCGAAGAGCCGGAAACCGTTACAATTTTTCGAAATCAGCCACAGACCCACACGGACAGGCACGGACAAAAGGAACCTTCGGTTCCAGCTTTTATGTATTAGCCATTAGGTATTAGGAAAACCACGCACCTTGTTCTCGTTCAAAAACGAATTCACCGCAGGCATAGCAGGTTATGTCGAGTTTTTGCAAGTGAGGTATCGGGCAAAGACGGGCGGAAGCCGAGATGGCAAAATGTGAAGTTATTTTTGCGCGAGCCCCTAGTGCCGACAGGTCGTCGGCACTATCGTCTGCGTCCGTCTGCGGCTAAACCAGCTTTTTTCTTTCGTTTTTTTGTCTGTGTCCGTCCGTGTGTGTCTGTGGCTAATCCAGCTTTTTCTTTTTTAGTTTGTGTCCGTCTGCGTGTGTCTGCGGCTAAAATAGCTTTTTGCTTTTTTAGTCTGTGTCCGTCCGTGTGTGTCTGTGGCTAATCCAGCTTTTTCTTTTTTAGTCTGCCTCTGTCTGCGTGGGTCTGTGGCTGAAATGCTTTTTTTTCTTTCGTGTTTTGCGGCTGGCGCCTTGAGAACATTACGTGGTTGCTCATTGTCTTTGTCCTTATCGTTGGCCACCTGAATATTATCTCTCAGGAAGAGACAATTTGCTCTTGAGTTATCTCTTTTTTAGAGATAAGTATCCATTATGAAAGAGGTCATAGATTTTCTTATCGACGATTTTCATGAGCGGCCGCTGCCGCAACTTCTCCCCCGGGAGCGTTTCTTTCCACGATTGCCAGGCAAAGCCAACGTCGTGGTCGGCATGCGTCGCTCAGGGAAAACCTGGTTCTGCTACCAGCAAATGCAGGAGCTGGTTAAGGCAGGTATTCCCAAGGAGCGGCTGCTCTATCTGAATTTCGAGGATGATAGGCTTCTTCCCTTCTCTGCCCGGGACTTTCAAACGATTCTGGACACGTATTATCGCAAGTTCCCCTCTTTCAAGACCATGGAGTGTTACTTCTTTCTGGACGAGCTCCAGCGCATCGAAGGATGGGAGGCCTTTGTAAGGCGCGTTCTCGATTCCGAGAGCATCGCTTTGTACATTACAGGCTCTTCGTCCAAGCTGCTCAGTTCAGAGATCGCTTCGGCTCTGAGAGGCCGTTCGATAACCACAGAAATCTTTCCTTTCAGTTTCAGCGAGTTCTTGAGGTTTCACGGAGAAGACCCAGGCGGGAGCGGTCGGTACGGTTCTCGGAAGCGAGCATCTTTGCAGCACCTGGCGGGTCGGTACCTGGAGATCGGAGGTTTCCCTGAAGTTCAATCTTTGGAAACCGGATTAAGGCACGAGGTATTGCGTAATTACCTCGATGTCGTAATTCTCAGGGATGTGGTGGAGCGACATGGCGTGGGAAACGTGGAAGTCCTTCGCAGTTTGATACGACAGGCTATTTCAGCCCCAGGAGGCCGGTTTAGCGTCAACCGGTTTTACAACACGATGAAGAGCAGAGGGATATCCTGCACCAAGAACAGCCTTTATCGTTACCTGGATTACCTCGCGGACGCCTTTCTGCTGTACCAGGCGCCCATTTATGCGCGGTCCGAAAGAGTGCGGCAGGTAAATCCTCGGAAGCTCTATGCAGTCGACACTGAAATCGTTAAGGCCATGACACTCCGCATGACCCGGGATGATGGGGCACTTTTGGAAAACGTTGTGTTTATGCACTTGCGGCGACATGGGCTCGCTCCGGCTTACTATGTAACCGGCACAGGCACAGAGGTCGATTTCGTATTCCATGACCCACCGGATCAACCGCACCTTGTGCAAGTTTGTTGGGACTTAAGCGATCCGAAAACCAGAGAGCGAGAAGTGCAGGGTCTTATTGTTGCGATGCGCGAATTGGGGATCAGTCGCGGTACCATCGTTACGTGGCTCGATGAAGAGGCCCCCGGAGGCGAGATAGATGTCGTACCCGCCTGGAAGTGGCTGCTGGGAACCCCGGTAACGAAGAAAGCCGACAACGTCCCCGACAAACGTAAATCTGCGAAATCTTTTTAATCTGTGGCTAAATATGTTTTTCTTTTTTTCTGCACCCATCCGTGTGTGTCTGTGGCTAAATATGTTTTTGTTTTTTAGTCTGCGCTTGTCCGCGTGTGTCTG
>CAYTTQ010000163.1:0-4362 GCA_964440795.1 uncultured Desulfobacterales bacterium
CGTGGGCCGCTCTCTTGTTCAAATGGGTGGCCCCAAAAGATCCATAATGGTCGCTCGAAGAACTTATACAAAGCGCTCGTGACACTTTCCGGTAAACATCCGGACACGGACTTCGTTGGAAGTCACTTCACATTTTGCCATCTCGGCTTCTCCCCCGTCTTTGCTCGATACCTCGCTTTCATACGACCCATTCATAATCTCATATGTCGTCACTCCCGCGAAGGCGGGAGTCCGTGCGCCTGAAAGCAGGCGCGATCTGGGAGGTGAAAGTCCTCCTCCGGGGGATGCCCGGGTTACAAAATCAAGATTCCCTCCGAGGGGCCGATACGAAAGGGTGAGGGGCAGGACAAAAAAGTCATCGGAATTACCAAAAGTTCATTTGTCTTACGTTGAAGCGACGGCCGCCAAGTTTAAAGTTTTATCGGTTCTGGATATATTCGAGACTTCATAGTAAAGGACATTTATAGTATCTACAAATACTTAGAGGTTCTAGGCGATGGTTCATCGTTCGTAATCAGTTCCAGCGCACCCCGGGGGGTGGCGCTGTAAATACGTTTGGCACGACAGTTGCCATCGAAGAAGAAATCACAGGATATTGGTATCTATCCCCGAACAACAACGGGTCGGAGTATGAATCGGAATATGAAATTGAAATGAGACGCATTTACGTTGAGTAGGATTTCATAAATTTGAAAGAAAGGAGCCGTTATGAATAGAGGATTTACTACCGTGCAACTCCTGTGTGCGATGGCGATTCTCCTCATTCTATCCAGTGTTGCTGTTGTCAGCTATGACAAGATTGTTGACATTAGCCGGGAAAAGGTGTGCATGACTAACCAGAAAGCCCTTACCAATGCAGTGGAAGCTTATCTTAGCACGAATTATGTGTTTCCTGCCGTGCTGGGGGATCTAAAGAAAGAACATCTTGAAAAGGCCTATGCCCAGGTTATGGAAAAGGCCGATTGGCAAACCAAAGTGGCTCATTTTGTAGTCAAGACAAGCATGTCCGGCGAGGCCTATGCCCAGTTTTTAACTTATGACAACCTCAAGAGCTACGGAGCATCGAAGGACTTTTTCCGTTGTCCAAGTGATTCCAATGGGGGTGTATCCTATGGCATAAACGCCGGCATAGCCGGGAAGGGCTGGAAGGACATCCCTGACAACGTTATCATCGTTGGTGACTGTGATAGCCATACGTTCTCTTCGGCAAGCGAACTAAGAGGAAGGCACGGCTCCGGACAGATTGCTATTTCAATGAGTAAAGAGCAAATCGCGGCGAAATTTAAGAACGGCGTTTTGACTAGTTATGGTGATGACGAGGCCGCAACAGAGTCCCCCACGTTTGCTGGTAGCGGGCCACCTTCTCCGCCTCCCGGACCTTAAAGGAGACCTTAAAGGGGACGTGGTAAGTGAAAAAAAGCAGGAACACTTGCATAGTGAAGCCGACAGCGGCGGAAGGCTTATCTTGAACTTGAAGTGTTTAAACCTTGATCTGAGCAGACCGTGTCACGGCACGGTCTGCCCCGATTAAGATTGCCCTATCTGATGAACTACCTGATCCGAGGAAGCAGCCGACTTCCGGCCCCGCACCAAACTTGTAAGTGGGTCCTTATATGTTGAGATCGTTTCGAGAAAAAGAGTTCTACCATCCACTCCTTATCTGGCTAATGTTTCTGTGTTGGTATGCATTTATCGGTCACATCCTGTTCCCATCATCAAAGATAAGATTAGGCGACACCATTGATGCCCAATCCTTTTGGCTACTGAACCAGCCTCCAAAAGAGGTAGATGAAATAACTATCGTCGCTATTGATGAGGCTTCTCGGAAACACCTTGATATGAAATGGCCATGGAAACGCAGTGTAACGGCCAAACTTATCGAGAATATTGCCGCACTTTCTCCTCAAGTCATCGGCTTGGACATTGTGTTTTCCGGAACTTCCGAAAAAGAACAAGACGATGTACTGATTTCTGCACTCAAAGCACACCCAAATACCATTTTAGGATACACGCGGATGAGTGGCTCTCAGGGCCGGCCAAATGAACAGTTTACCACAACGCCCACTGCTGTCGGATTTGTTGACAAACCCGTGGATGCAGGACTCATCAGGAACATCATCACCCACGACCGGGATAAGGCGGGAGAACTCCATCTTTCTTTGGATATTCAACTAGTGAAATCCTATTTTGGGCTGGGCGACGAAGATATTGACGTCAAGAAGACGGGGGTATCTCTTGGGGATGAGCTCTTTATTCCCGCGCGGGAGAAACGCACGCCTCTCAATTACTTGACGTATCCCACCGATTTTAGGACTGTATCGGCGAGTCGGGTCATAAATAATAGAGTAGATCCGTCTGATTTCGAAAATAAGATCGTCCTGGTCGGTGCCACCGACCCGCTCATTCACGATGAACACCCCACCATTCTCGGGACCTTGCCTGGAGTAACCATCCTGGGAAATGCGGTGTTAATGCTAGTAAGTGAACGATTCCTTCTTCCCGCTCCGATGGGAACAGGTTTGATTTTGGCCCTTGTCCTGGGATGCACTATCTTGATCATCAATAAGACTTTTAGCATACTTCGGGCCACTTTTCTTACCGTGGGGCTGTTGGTGCTGGCATACCTGTCTTTCGTGTTATTACGGGGTGTGGATATCAGACTTCCCTATTTTCTGATTCTTCTTTCCGGGGGCACTGGTTTTCTTGCTTACAACGGACACAAGTATATATCTTTGCTCTTTGTAACCAACAAGATTAAGAGGCAAGCCATCCTCGACCCCCTGACGGGGATGTACACACCACGATACTTCAGGCTCCAACTGCATGAACGGTTGAAAGAACGACAGCCTCTCAGTCTGGTCGCCATAAGAATCAATAACTATCAAAGACTGAGCGTCGACTTGGACTTTACTGAGTTTAAACATCTCCTGAAAGATATCGCCACATTGGTGTTAGACGGAGTGAATCTACATTTCTCCAGGGCGTCCGTTTCCAGGCTTTATCCCGACACGTTTGGAATCGAAAGTGATGAGATAGTATCCAATAAGTTTGATCTATTTTGGCAAGACTTGTTACGGCGATTACGCGATGTCGGAGTTCAAATGGAAAACGAAAAGGCATCGGTTATCATTAAAGGTGCCATGATCCGCAAACCGAAGGGTCGCCTTGATACGGAGGCGGATCCACTCTCCCGGATGGAGTGCCTACTTAAAGAAGCCGGAAAAAATTCCTATGTCGCCGAGAATTTCAGTCAGGTGGCAACGGAGAAGACTTTAGCAACCTCTCGAATGGATATGCTGGATTTCCTGTCCTTCGACTGGGACGAGAGAAACAAAGAGCTGGAAAACTACCTTAAAGAGCTTATAGAAACAAATCGGCAACTCAACAATCTGAATTGGGGAGCCCTGAGTGCATTGGCTCGTACAATAGACGCCAAGTCGACCTGGACGGCAGGCCATTCGGAACGAGTCACGCATCTGGCTATGATCATAGGAGAAGCTTACGGCCTGGATGACTATGAAACAGAAAGGCTGCATCGTGGGGCATTGCTTCACGACATCGGAAAAATCGCCATTCCCGCCTCTATACTCGACAAGCCCGGAAAATTGACAGATCAGGAGTACCGAACCATATGCGAGCACCCGGCACGGGGCGCCCGTATTCTTGAACCGATTGAAGCTTATTCTGACATTATACCGCTCGTAAGACAGCACCATGAACGATTTGATGGCAAGGGGTATCCTGACAAGGTGGCGGGGGAAGACATAACTAAGGGGGCACGGATTTTAGCGGTGGCCGATGTCTATGACGCCCTGACTTCTGATCGACCCTACCGACAAGGGATGTCCCATGATCGCGCCATAACCATCCTTCGGGAAGGAAGGGGGACACAATTCGATCCCGAGGTTGTGGACACCTTTCTCAGCATCGCAGCCGCGAGTAAAATAGGCACAGTATCCTGTTCCCAACAAGCAGGCGAGAGAGTCTGCTACCCCAAAACGCCCCGTGCACCCCGAGAGGTTAGCCCCCAACTATCAGCAACTACCAGGGTCGCCCATTATTATTAACTATTGACGATCTCGGCTCGTTCAGTTATCTTTGCAGGGGGTTGACCGCAGCAACTGGAACCCAACCGGGAAAATACTTCGCGGACATATCCGGCGCAGGTATCACGGTGCGGTACAATCACGTGGTTAAGACCATATCACGCAACCGACTAATAATTAAGATGCGACCCTTTTTGCTTGAATTTATGGGCAATCACCTTGTTGGTTGTTCGTGCCAAACATCGTTGTCTTCGACCGGATCATAATACTTCCATTTTCCCTTTACCCGGATTCTTGGTGCCGTGCGGGTTTCATC
>CAYTTQ010000164.1:0-4313 GCA_964440795.1 uncultured Desulfobacterales bacterium
CTAGTAGGTGGGCAGTTTATACTGACCGGTGGTTTCATCGGCAATGAACCAGAACTCCCGCTTTCCGCTGGAAGGCACGGGGTCGCTGGTACCGCCTTCATGATACAAAAAGGCCTCAAAATATCCTTCTTCCGGTACGCCGTTGCTGCAGCTGTCGGTTTCGATCCTTGCCCGCACGCCGGGAGAAAGGGTGAAAACCGGGTCCCGAGGATTGTCGCTGGTGTCCACCGTGCCGATATCGCGGCCATCGGAGGGATCGTGTTCGTATTTAACATCTTCCAGATTGACGAAGTTATTGCGAACAACGGTGACCAGGTTCCTGCCATCGGCTAAGGCCATCACGTCGTGGGATCGTGTCCTCAAGTCCAGGGTAAAAACAAGTACCATTTGACTCAGGATACCCAAAATGATAAAGACCATCAAGAGTTCTATCAGTGTAAACCCTTCGTTGCCAAGCCTTTTCAACACTGCTCTGCTTCCCCTTTCTTTTGAGTTATGTATGGCGGCACAAGATCCGATTAAACCATCCAAGCGTTTTTCTTGTGGGCACTAGTTGGAAACCGGATGCCAATCCCCGTCGACACAGATGCTGGAAACATCGGCGTGGCCGGGGTACTGAAGATTCCCAAATCCCAGCGTGCCCTGCTTTCCTTTCCACATCAGGTACCCGCCACTGAACTTGGAAGCAATCTGTATGCCCGGGGCGGAATCCCGAGTGGGGGGTGATTCTCGGGCTTTCGTTTTTTCCTTGCTCCGCTGTCGGGCTGTCCTTTCCCAGCGATCAGGCCCATAAATGGCGGAGATGTCTTCTCGGGGATATTGGGTGTTGCCGAACCCAATGCGCCCGCTATTATCTTTCCAGATCAAGAACTGTTTGGCAAACCGCGATGCCATGTCTGTTTTCGGTTCTTTTGCCATGGCCTGTGACGGATCACCGGTTCCGGCACCGTCAGATGTTTTGAGCATGGATTCTGCAACCAACCAATCACCCTGCTGTAAAACCACTTCGAGGTCTCTATGGGGATACTGGACGTTTCCAAAACCGACCGTTCCATTCTTGTCCTTCCATACCAGGTACCGGTTTCCCAGGGTGGAAATGAGGTGATCCTCGAATACGGGGGATACGGGTTTCTTCTTCCGTCCGGTTTCTGTTGCTTTGAAGCCGGAACCAGCGCTTTTTGGCATTCCCTGCCATGAATCGCCGTCATAGATGGTTTCCAGGTTCTTTGTTGGGTAGGCGGTGTTTCCGAATCCGACGCTGCCGGTCTGGTCTTTCCATATCAAAAAATTTTTGTAGAGTGAGGACGCCAGCAGTTCGGGGGACTTTTTGGTGGTTCGCTTGTAGCCGGCTGTCGTTTTTTCCCTTTTTTGAATCGGCATTTGCAGATTGTACCACTGTCCGATAGCGAATATGGACAATCGGTCCGTATTAGGATACTGGATGTTTCCAAAGCCGAGCACACCGCCTTCTCCTTTCCAAACCAGATAGTTTCGGCTTAACTCGGATTCTATATCCACGTCCGCGTCAGAAGTGCTTGAGGACAAGACTTCCGGGATCAGTGTGGAAATAAGCTTCACCTCATCACCCTGAGGGGAGTAGACCGAGGCCACCCCGATTTGTCCCTGGCTGAGGGCCTCAAAAAATTGTTTTCTGGCCAAAGCCAGTTTAGACAGCTTTTCCTTGGTCTGTTTCTCAGGAGCCGATTTCGGTCGTTTGAGGTGTTTGGTGCGAGCAACCGGTGTGGGGCGGGCGACCATGATTTCTTTTTCTGTTTTCGGCCGCAATCGGTTATCCACGGAGGCAACCCGCGTCTTCCCGTTGATGTGCGTGGTCTTACTCAAATAGAAATTGAGCCCCTTGGGCTCATAATGCCACTCCACTTCCGTGAGAAAGGGCTTGTTGCCGATATAGTCGGGATAAAGGTCCGTGAGGCGAGTCGGATATGCGTTATGGTCTTCGTAATAGCGCTTGAGTGCGCGGCCGACCTTACCCAGGCCGGCGCGGGGGCTCGTTTGAGCGATTTCGATCATATGCCGGGTTTGCTTTTCCTTATACGCCTGCCCTTCAATCTTCTTCTGGTGCGAACGATAGAGCATGAATCCGGCGAATAAAAAAATGGCTACAGCGACCGCTATAAGATACTTTTTAGTCATAACATTGATTAGTTATCCATAGTGCTTGTCAACGGAGCCGGAATGCAGGCCCATGGGGCACCCGGTGTTTTGTAACGGCGCCCTCTCGGGATCGAAGCAAATTTGGTGCCAGACCCGTTCATGGTGAGGCTGAAGAGGCGGAAAATTTGATGAAATGGGGGGGGTCCACTTCACAGATTGTCGCGGAGGTCTTATATTAAAAACTGAGTTTATTTTGTAATGGTTCGTCACGGATTGGAATTTTTGTGAAATCAATCTGGATATGTGTTCGTAGCGTTGCTGTAGAGAGGTTACACATTGTATTTAGCTGAGCAAATCATCGAGGGCAGGGTCCATTATGTAATCCGGGAATCTTTTAAGGAAGGACCGGTTTTTAAGAGTCGTGACCTGTTTGATCTGGGGAGTCATCCGGGTCGGTACATTATCTATCCGGGGGGCAATGCCTATTACATTGCCGATGAGGTCTGCGATGCCTTGTACGATCTAGGGGTGCACCCGGATACCGATGACCTGGAAGATATTTTTGGGCCGTTTATGGATCCGAGAGTGAGACGGCTGGTCGATTCCGCCCGACAGCGGGCACGAGGTCGTCAGAAAGGCAGGCCCTTGACAGACGACCGACAGAGGCAGATCGAAGGACAGGTGCGGGCATTCGATAAGCGCCGTGCGCTTTATTTGCGATCCGGTGAGGTTGACCAGGGCCGGATGAGGAATATCCCGGTTCAGATCTATAAGTGGGTTTATGGGAAGTCCCGAGACGAGATCGAACAGACCTTCATGCAGATGGAAGGGCGGTTGGAAGCGGCTGAACGCAAGGTGTACATGTTTGTCACACTCGACCTTCAGCGGTTTTTCACGGAAAGCTGGGCCAAGAAAATGCCCCAGGGGCTTAACCCGGACAAGATGGACAAGCATTTTTTGGAGGAGATCTGTATTCTGAATAACGACACGTCCTTTTGGGGAGACGGGCGGAATCGTTCCTTTCTAAATGACTATCTTAAACGCTATGCGGTTATGTTTTTTGACTACGATTTCGGCCCGGATACCTTCTGGCAGGACTATATAAAGCAGTTTATGGATGCCCGAAGAAAACACCGCCCGCCGCCTGTGAGGCGCTCCTTGAGTGACGAAGAGGTCAGCGCCGTTTTCGGCGTCAAGGAAGATGCACTAAAGACCATGACCCGACGGGGACTCGACCGGCTGTATCGGCGTATGGCCAAAAAGATGCATCCGGATAAAGGCGGTACCCATGAGGCGTTTATTCGACTCACCGAGGCCTACGATGAACTTCGCGCTCGACGGGCCGGCCCCGCCCGGTGGAGACGAAAGTGATTGTTATCTTGTTTCGGGCTTTGGCTTGGCACGAACCCTTCGGGTGTCCTGCCGTAAGCGACAAAGATGAGAAACATTGGGTGTCAAAATATTGACCTGTTTCTAATGTTTTCTTATACCGTTTCCGATAAATAGGGCGGCTATGATACTAGACAGGAAGGAACTCACGGAATCATGAGTGACATTAGTAGGCCCGGCAGAGCACGTCTTTTGTTTCTTTCTTTTGTCCGACTTATTGTGGAAAAATACGGTGGACATCTGGATATAGATGTTGACAAGGATACCTTCAAGATATTTGTTCCACAAGAACAAAGGCATAATTGTTTAAAAGAGGTCGAAAACGCCGTTGGGCCTTTGGAATATTTGCAGGAGTCTATTTTACCACTTCAGTAGAGATGTTCTTACCGGTTGTTTGGAGACGAGCCCTTTGCATAAGATCTTCTCACTCCCTGCATGGACCTTTTGACCCATGTATGAACGCGTTCGCTAAATCTTTTATTTTGAAGGATTGTGGATTATCGCGCCTTACCCCAACGATCAATCCGAGTGAGCGGGGCCAAAAAATGCAATTGGCTATGGATATTGTCCCACCCTTGGACACAGAGCAGGAATATGAAAATGTGGTTGACGCCGGTCATGTATTGGCCAAGCGATGTTTTGACAGTCGTTTCAGATGGAAACCAACGCCGGAGATGGAACAAGCCATGGTGGACTTTGTTTTTCGGTGAAAGCCTTCTGGTTCTGGTGTCACTCAACCATCTACACCTGTGAGAAGGGGCGCATTTGAATAAAGTAGGCGAAAGATGAGGGTTTTTCAAGGCAAAATG
>CAYTTQ010000165.1:0-3032 GCA_964440795.1 uncultured Desulfobacterales bacterium
AATAAGTGCATGTTGCAAAAAGCTTTGGCCGCTGAGCGCTTCAAGAAATTCCATTGGGTTCGTTGCCTTGGTTTTATCAATGAAGTTTTCGATTTCTGTTATTGAGATTTTTACATGTAGGGTCGGTCACCGCATGGACCTGTTTGGATATAGCTTTTTCGTGTTCGAGAATTACCAGTCAATTCGATTTTTTGTAAGGATCCGTAAGCAACTGGAATAAGGAACCAAGGGACTCTAACGGCTTCAAACAGTTAGCCCGATTGAAATCTGAAACCGTCCCGAACCTGTAACGTTTTCAAAAAGTCGATCAAGTTTGGCTAAGTTCGTTGGAAGTCAGACTTTCCTCTTTTCCGTCATTTCCCGTGAGCAGCGGGGGTTAAGCCCGGAATGACGGCATCTTTACGACATTATGGGCATGACAGGCTCCTAAAACTGGGCGGTGGAGTCCCCGATGCGGACGATCGTCATTCCGGGATTTTCCTGGTTGCGAGGCCCATGGGATCCGCTTTGTACCAGGGGGTGTTTGTCCAGGTAGGGTAACAGGCTGTTGCGGAGTGCACCGGTACCCACACCGTGGATGATTTTTACCTCCGTGAGTCCGGACAAGACCGCATTATCCAAAAACTTGTCTACGGCACTCAGGCCCTCCTCCACCCGCATGCCTCGAATGTCCATCTCGGACGCAGGCGCCACCGACGGTTTTGTGGTGAAGGCGGCCGGTCTGTGCCCGGGCTGCGATTTTTTTGATCCCGGCTCGAGTTCTTCTCGCGGTATGTGTACTTTCATGCCGCCGAAGCCCACAAGAACCCGATGGTCATTTTCCGGGGGTGCCAGCACAATGCCTTCTTTCCCGCCTCTTTTCCACCGAACCGGATCCCCGGCCGCCACATGGCCCAAGCGGGAAGGGGGAAGGGGCTCGGTATAATTTCCCGATGTGGCGGCAAGCTCTTTTTTCACCATGGCCTTTTGCTCGTCCACAATAGCGCCGGCGTGTTGAATGGAGGCCTTTGAGGCTTGCTCCCGGCGTATAGTCCCCACTGCGGCCTCGATGGCGCGATTGGCGCCTGACAATACGGCGGATGCCTTTTGGGCAGCCGCGTTGCGAAGGTCTTTCTCGTGAGCAACCAGTTCAGACCGTTTTCTTTCGAGATCTTGCCGTTTTTTCTCCAGAGTCTCTTTTTCTCGGTCCAGGTCTATACGCCGCTCCCTGTTGTCGGTTATCTGCTTTTCGAGGGTCATCAGCAGATCCTCGAGACGATTGGTCTGCGTATCCATGAGGGCCTTTGACCGATCGATGACGTCTTTTCTCAAACCGATGCGTGCGGCAATATCAAAGGCGTAACTGGAGCCCGGCAGGTCGGGCCTGAATTCATAGGTCGGCGTGAGTGTTTCGGTATCGAACGCCATTGAGCCGTTGGCGATGCCCGGGGTATCGTGGGCAAAGGCCTTGAGTGTCCCATGATGAGAAGTAACAATGGTGAGTGCTCCCCGGCGCGTTAAATGCTCCAATACCGCTATGGCCAAAGCCGCACCTTCTTGGGGGTCCGTGCCGACACCGATCTCGTCGATGAGTACCAGATCTCCCGAAGTGGCGTGTTCGACAATGCCCTTAATCCCGTTCAGATGGGCGGAGAATGTGGACAGATCGTTTTCAATGGACTGATCATCGCCGATGTGGGCGTAGATCCGGCGGAAAAAGGGTACCTCGGAATCTCCTCCGGCCGGAATATGAAGACCGCAAGAGACCATGAGCGCCAGAAGGCCCAACGTCTTGAGTGCCACGGTCTTGCCGCCTGCGTTGGGGCCCGTAATAACGAGGGTGGTAGATGTTTGACCGATGGAAAGATGCAACGGTACCACATCGTGGGGGGAATCCTCGCGTAACATGAGTAATGGATGTCGGGCTTGGGTGAGAACAAAACGGCCGTCAAGACTCAGTGCGGGTTCGTGTTGATGAAAACGCTTGGAGGTAAGCGCCTTGGCGTTAAGGCAATCCAGGGCAACCAGGGCGTCGAAGCCGGGTTCCAAGCTCCCCAACCGGTCTCGAACGCTGTCGGTGAGGCCCACGAGAATTCGTTCAATCTCATCGCGTATTTCCGATTCGATCTGCCGTATGCGATTATTCAAGTCAAGGGTCTCGATGGGTTCCATGAAAGCGGTTGCGCCGCTCGCCGACCGATCGTGTAAGACCCCTTTGACCATATACCGATGGGTCTCCTTGACCGGCAAGACCCAGCGGCCGGAACGTACGGTCACCAGATGTTCTTGCAGGACGCCTTTCTTCGCCAGTGAATCGGTGATCCGTTGCAGCTGTTTATGGAGCTGGTTTCGCACATCAGCCAGATTACGGCGACGGCTTGCCAAGACGGGGCTTGCATGGTCTTTAATCTCCAGCGAGGTTAAATCAATGATCCCTTCGATTTGTTTGGCCAGTTTCTGATGGGAAGAGAGGCCGTGAGATCTTTTGAACACCCGAGGGAAGTCCGCCCTGTTTTCTTTCAGAAAGTGCAAAAGACGTTGTGAAAGGCTCAGGAAGCCGTGGATACTGCGAAAGGCCTCGGGTTCTAAACGGCTGCCCTCGGTAGACGCTGCGTAAAAATAGTTCCGGAGATCGGCAAAGGCCCCCATAGGAAACACGCCGCCGGCGTCCATAAAGGCCCGGATCTCGGAAATTTCCTGAAGGCTGCCGGCCACTTCTTCGCGTGTCGAAAAAGGTTTCAGGTGGCGGAGTCGCTCGGCAGACACCGGGCAATGGGTGCGCCGGGCCAGGTCTTTCAGAACTGCATCGAACTCTAGGATTTGATAAAGGCGTTTATTCATTTGACGCCTACGGCGCGTTTTAGGTTTTAGTGTTAAGTTTTAAAACCGGTGAACCGCCCGACCATTCATATAGTTAGTAGTAAATAGTAAATGGTGAACAGTGCGCGATTCGTAATTCCCAATCCCGGAATTCCTCAATTCCTCAATCCCGGAATTCGAATCCCCCGTTTTTCATTGACCACCCCATAGCGCCTCGGATATTGGTTGTCAAT
>CAYTTQ010000165.1:3132-4213 GCA_964440795.1 uncultured Desulfobacterales bacterium
CGGGCGATTCCCAAAACCTTTCGTAAAGATCCGGTGGTAAAGGAGACGATTCGCTGCGTCCTGTACAGGCTATTGCTTGATGCAGGATTTCAACCGGTACCGTGTCTTCGCAAACCGAGCTTCCCGGAGGGTCCGGTAGACATTGCCGGCCTGGATGCCGACGAAACGGTGAAGGTCGCCTTTTGCGCCGGTCCGACCGTGGAACTGGAAAATGTGAAGAGCCTGGAGCGGTTGGACCCGGAACGAAAGGTTGTCATCTCTTTTTCTCCGACGAAGAAAAAGGTCGACATGAGTAGATTTTTCCTGAAGGGCGGCATC
This sequence comes from uncultured Desulfobacterales bacterium, assembly GCA_964440795.1. Taxonomy (GTDB): domain Bacteria; phylum Desulfobacterota; class Desulfobacteria; order Desulfobacterales. Next base: position 3,451 of record CAYTTQ010000165.1, read on the forward strand.
GAACACCTCTATATTTATGAAACGACATGAACACTTGCGCGATTATTGATACACATGCCCATTTGGATGAGTTTTCCGATCCTCAAGCAGTGATCCAGGAGGCTGAGGCTCAAGGAGTTGTGGCGATTGTGGCCGTCGGCCAGGACCGGGCATCAAACAGCAAGGCAATGCGGCTGGCGGCACGATATCCGGGGGTGGTCTTTCCGGCGATCGGGTATCACCCATGGCGGATCGATCCGGAAACGGACCGCGAGACCTTGACGCAGATCGACGAGAATCTGGATCATTGTGTAGCGTTGGGAGAGGTCGGCCTTGACTATAAGGCCAAGGCCAAGAAGAAGGTTCAAAAGCGGGTGTTTCAAGAATTGATCGCTTTGGCCAATGCCCACGATAAGCCGATGATTTTGCATTGCCGGTATTCTCATGCCAGGGCGCACCAGATGGTGAGGGACGCCGGAGTAAAACAGGCCGTTTTTCACTGGTACAGCGGTCCGATAGACCTCGTTCCGGAAATTGCCGCCGGCGGCTATTATATGTCCGCCTGTCCTGCCTTGATCTATAATCCCTACCACATAGAGGCGATTCGGGCCGTCCCCTTGTCCAGCCTCTTGCTGGAAACCGATTGCCCGGTCACCTATCAAACCTTGGAATCGAGGCCCGTTCATGTCCGTCTTACGCTGGAAAAGGCCGCCGAGGCGAGGACGGAAACGCTGCAAGAAATTGCCGACGCCACCACGGCGAATGCAAGACGGTGTTTTGGGAT
>CAYTTQ010000166.1:0-4001 GCA_964440795.1 uncultured Desulfobacterales bacterium
GACACACGCGGACGGACGCAGACTAAAAACAAAAGAAAAAAGCTATTTTAGCCGCAGACACACGCAGACGAGGGTGCCGACGACCTGTCGGCACCAAGGGCGTCGTGCCCTTCGGGCAAAGGGCAAGTTTGTGTGGCATTCATGGTGTTGAGAAAACCGGATTGTTTTGGGCGCAAACAAAAAAACCAAAAAAAATTTAGCCGCAGACACACACGGACACACACGGACGAGAAAAGACGTTCAAGATGTTCAAATTGTTCAAAGCGTTGGATCACTGCGTTCGTGAGATCGCTACGCTCGTTCAAAATGTTCAAATCGTTCGATCACTGCGTTTGTTCAAATCGTCTGATCGCTGGGCTCGTTGGAAACGTTTTGGTTCGCTTTCTCGTTCAGCTCGGTTTTGATGGCTTCATGTAGCTCTCTGGCAATATGGAAGAACTCTTTCGCTTCTTCTAAACCCGGTTTGCCATTTGGCAGTAACCCGAAATCTCCGGGATATCGGGCGTCGACATAAAGGGCGTCCAAAGTCTTCAAAAAATCGAGATCTGCACTGTATGACGTGTAGCCTTCTATTTTCGAGAAAAGTGTTAACAGATTATGAATCTTAGGTACATCAATATCCCGTTCCTCCATGACGGCTTTTATCGATTTTTCGATTGCCTGCTGGGCATGAAAGGCAACAATGTGGGTCAGGTGCGCTTCGTCGACAATTTTCTCAATAACCATCAAGTCATCTAGAGCAGCGGTCAGCCATTCCTTAGTTATTTTTTTCATAAATAACCTTTCCGAATTTCAACATCCGTTTGGAAAACATGCTTCCCAGCTCGATGAATCTATTATGCATCGCTCTTGTATGTACAATCAAATCAATCGGAATATTGCGTTCAATATGTCGTAGTGTTCTTGCGACTTTTAAATAGACCTCATTCTTTTCTTTAAAACTGTTTGGCATAAACGTATCGCCTGTGACGACCAGCACGTCAATATCGCTATCTTTATGCGGATTGCCATAAGCGTGTGATCCAAACAAAATAACTTTGTCGGGATCGATCGGTTTTAAACTGTCAACGATTTGTTGTGTTACCGATTTTTCAGTCATGGTCCAGGTTCAAGGTTCAAGGTGAAAGAACGTTCAAGTTGTTCAAATCGTTCGATCGCTTCGCTCGGGAGATCGCTACGCTCGTTCAAGATGTTCAAGTTGTTGGATCGCTAAGCTCGAGAGAAACGTTCAAAACGTTCAAGGTGTTGGATCGCTGGGCTTGTAGAAGAACAGGTATTGGGTATAGGGTGTTAGGCGTTAGCCAAAACAAGTAACTTCCCAAAGAGCAGGAGTCAGATTCATTCAATGCGCTTCTTTATTGAATCCGGTAGTTTGTTTGCCAATGGTGGAGATACTTCCAGAAGACGAACGATGTCGGCGAGGTCTTTCTGACGTTTGCTTTTTCGGCGTTGTTCGTCTAAATATGCCCACACTTTTCCTTGCAGCACATCTTCTATGTTTGCCACTTTCATTTCATATCCAAGGACATCCTGAGTGGTTGCTCGGTCGACAAAAGATTGATACCTTGGATCCGTCTGTAATTGTATGCGCAAGTCGGACCCTTGTGAGGAAAGGTTTATGCTGTGGGGGAACCTCACGATTTTGAAATGGGTTGTCAGCTCTTCGCAAAGCGAGGCGACATCGTCTATGGCAATGACCACGTCCAGGTCGAGGCTGACTACCGGTTCGGCGTAGGCATTGACTGCAAGGCCACCGATGACGCAGTAATTCGCGCGAGAAGCCGCCAGGGCATCCAGAAAGATCTGAATGACATCCGCTTTGCCGTTGGAAACAGCATGAAGAAACTCTTTTTTGGTCATGGGGTGAGATCGCTACGCTCGAGAGAAGCGTTCAAGGCAAAGAAAAAGGCGATTTTAGCCGCAGGCACACACAGACGGGTGCAGAAAAAAAAGCAAAAAATATTTTAGCCGCAGATCCGACTTCGCCGAGGCTTCGTCGGAACAAGCGGGCGCGAATAAGAAGTATTAAGCAGCGAATCGTAGAATTTCTACCTCTGCACCTTTGTTAACAGCATCCTCTGCAGAGGAGAGAACTTGCTCTGTGGTTTTGTCGTCAAGGAAATATTCGCCGCAGTTTTCACAAACATCAGCTGGAACATCTTTTATCACAACGACGGTTTCGCCTCTGTTCAAAGTTACCGTTGTCTTACCGGCCTGGGTGTTTCCTTGTTTGCAAAAAATACATCTCATGCGTCTTTTCTCCTTCTATAATGCTTGTGCCAAATATCAGAACTTGGACAATAGACGGTTACGACGTAACACGTACCGTCATCATGGTTTTTTGCAAGAACAATATGAATAGGTGACTTATTGGAAAACCCCAGCAGCAGGAAACTCGGATATGGTTTGTCATCGGGGTATTCACAAATAATCTCGCCGGACTGAACGATATCTAAAACCGTGTTTCGGGAAATCTTCCGTTCAAACATCCGTTGGATAGCATGGCAACTGAAGCGGATATCTTTGCAATTCATGAACTATAACGATGGCTTGGGTAAGTGTGAGAAGTGTTCAAAACGTTCGAAATGTTGGATCGTGTAGCTTGCCCAAAAAACACTGACTTTGGCTACAGACAAGCGCAGACAGGTAAAGCCGTTCAAGATGTTCAAATCGTTCAAATCGTTGGATCACTGCGTTCGTGAGAGATGCTTGGAAGAAAGGTGCAAGGTTCAAGGTTCTGGGTCGCTACGCTCGTTCAAGATGTTCAAGTTGTTGGATCGCTCCCCTCGTGACAATTGTTCAAAACGTTCAATCACTTCGTTTGTTCAAGTCGTTTTAGGGTTCGCGCAAAAAGACAGGTTCAGGGGTTAAGGCTCAAACGCTCTTCAATAAGGCGAAGTATTCGTCGCGACTCATTCCAGCGGTTCTCATGTTGTTCTTTATGATTTCCACATCGATTTCGTCATATTCGGGTATTATGACTGCACGTTTGGCGTTAGGGCATATGAGGACATGGTGTGAACCCTTCTTTCGTTTATAGGCGCATCCATACAGTTCGAATATCTTAAGTTGAGTCTTCCAGTTGGTAGGGGTAATTTTCGGCACTAGGCAATCTCCAAGGAATACCTTTCAAAGCCTATCATTTCATTTTTTGGGAATATACTATCGTTTTTTGTCTCGAAGCCGCATTCGCTAAGGTATTCCTGGAGTGTTCCCATTTCCGACATTTCTTGGAACTGGATACGTATGACTTCTTCCAAATTCTTCCTCGCTTCTTCGCGAGTTCTGCCTTGAGATACAAAATCGAGTTCGGAGGATTTAGCTAGGTACCAATTTCCTTTTTGCCAAAGCTCTACTGTTGTTTTCAGGATCACTGGTGTCTCCTTCCAGGTTTAAGAATTGTTCGAAACGTTCAAGACGTTCAAGATGTTCGATCGCTGCGCTTGTTAAAGGCAAAGGGTATAGGGCACAGGGTTCAAGGTGTGCAAGGTAAAAGAAGGTTCAACGCGTTGGATCGCTGCGCTCGTTCAAGATGTTCAAGGCGTTCAAGGGTGAAAACGTTCGAATCGTAAAGAGGCTTTCAACCGCCATGCCGGGCTTGATCCCCGCTGATCACGGGAAAAGACAAAAAGGCCGGAAAGGCGAACCTTTGCGGTTCCATCAACCTTAAACCTCGGTTCATGCTCACCATTTTTCACGAGCGAAGCGATCGAGCGCTTTGAACGACTTGAACGAGCGCAGCGATACTACTTTACACCCTGTACCGTATACCGTGTGCCTTGTACCGTTCTTTATCTATAGATTTTAGCAAAAAAACCGACTACGGTGTGACAACTAATACCCCCGGCCAGAAAGTCCCCCAATTCCAGGGTTGAGAAAGTACTCCAGCAATAGGGGTAAAAACTCCCCAACCTATATTTACTTCCTTAGTCTTTCCTAAAATATTTACTTTGGATTTAGTTCTTATTCTTCTCCGTTAGCGAGTCTTTGTTAGGTTTGTG
>CAYTTQ010000167.1:0-3970 GCA_964440795.1 uncultured Desulfobacterales bacterium
ATCGTAGCCGGACTTCCACCGGCAAGGTACGCGGCCCTATGGGCTGCGAGCAGACTCACGCCGACGGACGCAGACGATAGTGGCCGAGCGACCTGCTCGACCACGATGGGTCGTTCGCTACGCGAAAAGGGGGCTGTGGTGGCAGGCACACTAAGACCAGGAAATAGAAGATTAGGGGTTAAGAAGCTGAGAAGTTGAGAAAACGGTAATGGCAAGAATTACTTGTGTTACTCAATACACCTCGTCATGAGTCCCGACGTCAATAAGCAGTGCCCGATTTTCAGCAACAAACTCAAACACTATCCTATAATCGTCGTCGATGCTGAATGCCCAGAGTCCCTGCAATTTGCCACTCAACTTATGGGTCCTGAGTTGCCTTGAGAATGGATCAGACACAAACAACCCCAATTTCTGCCAAAAACGCTCTTTTAACTGAAAACTTCGTCCAATGCGCTTCTTATACCGCCTCCTGAAACCCTCATCCCAGACTACCTCAATCATTTTCAAGATCCTTGCGCAGGTCTTCGATGGTTCCTTGCCTCACCCGACCTTTTTCGACATTCTCCTTGGCCTCAGCAGCCCTTCTGGATATCCGCTCTCTGCCTAATTCAACCAACTGCTTGTGAATGATACCGGCAACATATTCTTTGTCTTCCACAGGCAAGGAAGCAAATTCCTCAATGACCTTATTTACGTCTACATCTCCCATACGAACCTCCTTCGGGTAATTCGTGCTGAATGTGAGGGCTTCCTTGAGGGGAAAAAACAGGGTCGCATCTTAATTATTGACTATTCTGGCGGCGCCGGCGGCGCGTGGACCGTGAACCGGGAAAACAGGGGACAAAAAGCACAAACAACAAAAAGAATTAATTAGCCGCAGACACACGCAGACGGACGCAGACATTACTTTAGCCGCAGACAGACACAGACAGACACAGACATAGTGGCCGAGCGACCTGCTCGACCACAACGGGTCGTTCGCTACGCGAAAAGGGGCTGTGGTGGCAGCGCCGTAACTTTAGGGGACTCCTTACTTTTTAACTTCATTGGCCTCCTGAAAGGGTTGTTTATTGCTTTGATATCGTTTGTCTGGCCTGGCGTAGCGAGGTATGGTTTATCTATCAAAAACATCTGCAGGTAAATCAAACTTTTTTATTAGATCATCAAGCGCATACGATAGCACAAGTGTCTTTTTGCCATGAGACTTGATCGGATATGACTTATGTGTTTCCGGATCATAAAATTTGGGGTGTCTGCCCTTCCCCGGTACGTAAACAATGCCGTAGGTCTTAAGTAGCTTTTTTACTTTTCTCAATTCCAGAGGCTTAGGCATACTCTATTTCCGCCGTTGATTGCCTCAGATTTTCCTTTGGTACCGACGTTAAAGACCTCTTGATGGAGCTCTTCAGGTTTTTGGAAGACTTTTTTGCTTCCAACTCGTTATACATTCTCCAATACTTACTATGAGCCGGATCAAAAATCATGTTGATGGCATCGTTTTCCAATGCGGTCAAAACGTATTCTTTTATAGAATCCGCCAATGCCTTTAAAGCACTTTTCTCATCGTTACTATGAGAAGAAACCGTGAGATCCAAGCAACGAGCCACAATAACATCGTCCTCTTTCGTTAAAAGTATATGGAGCAACGGACTCTTCCAGAGATCACCCATTTTAAACCTTATTCTTTTTGCTTTCACACCTTTCATGATCACCTCACAAGCGTACTACGCAAATTTGTTCTCTTTACGGACGGACACAGACCTTAAAATAGAAGATTAGAGGTTAAGAAGCTGAGAGAATCAGAAGTCAGAATACAGGAAAAAGAAGATCAGAAGTTGAGAAGATCATGCGATAAGACTAACCACACCGGGACACAACCGAGTTCATTTCTTTGGTAGGCCCAGTTGATTTCGAATTAGGGCACAGAGAGTTTCTTTGATCTCTTGATGTCTTGGTACCGGTGCCTTTTTGCCCGTATTTTGGTTCATATAAAGATCATGTTTTGAGCCGTGTCTGTATAGAAAACAACCGGCCTTTGTTAGTTCACGGATAAGGTCCCGGCGCTTCAAGTGGTAAGCTCCACTTCAATGCGATTGCGCTTCTGCGGAAATACATCGCTAGGTTCGCTTTCGATCATGAGGCTATAAGCATCAGCAATGTTTTCCTTCAGCTCTTCAAGCGACTCACCTTGACTGAAAACACCAGGGACTTCAGCTAGCCGACCGACATACCATTCATCGTCCTGCCCGTACTCTAATGTAAATTTCGCCATATCTGAAATTCTCCGCAATAATAGAATATTTTACCAACCATTCTCAGACTAATTCAATCTTATTCCGTTGCCTGACAAGAGGGAAAAATGGCATCGCACCTTAATTATTAACTATTCTGGAGGCGCCGGCGGTGCGTGAACCGTGAACCGGGAAAACAGGGGACAAAAAGCGCAAACAACAAAAAGAATATTTAGCCGCAGACACACACAGACTGACGCAGACGATAGTGCCGACAAGCCTGTCGGCACTAAGAGTGCCGTGCCCTTCGGGCAAAGGGTAACATCTTACGAATTCACCGCAAGACACAAAGGGCGCAAAGAATTAATTAGCCGCAGACGGACACAGACGGACACAGACATTGTCGTCGAGGGATCCGCCTTCAATTGACAACCTTGAACCTGGACAGAGGACTGTGGGCGACCTAAAGAGTGAGTAGCCAGGCCCTAAAAAATGGGTTAATAAACCGATAGCCGTCTGCTTCTTTGTAGAGAATATTGAGGTCCGTCAGTCGGTGGACAGCACGCCGCAGCGAGGAGGCATTGGTAAACCCGCCGGCCCGCATGAAGGCCTTTGAAAAGACATTCTCCCCGCCCACCCTCGCCAGTGTTTTAAGGCATCTCTGTTGAAGGTCTGTTAAAAGTGCCAAATAGTTTTCGTAGGATTTCTGCTCTCTGGAAAAGATCAATTCAAGTGCATGTTTCAGACTTTTTTCGCCAAGGGTTTCGCCTTCCTCACTAACCTCCCAGAGGGCCTCGCACAACTGCTGAACGTCACCCGGAACCCGATGTGAAATCCCAAAGGCTCGCCCAAGTAAACCATCCGCCACGTTCCGATCCCCGGAGGCAAACTTTTTCTTCAAGAAAGCGGTAAACTCCTCGTCCGGCAACGAAGATACGGTTATCGGGATCGCCGATTTGAAAAAGGGCGAATCGTGATCCGAGAAGATGGCATCCATTTTGTGGCGAATACTTCCCACAAAAACGTAAGGGATATCGCTCTGAAATTGTATCTTTCCCCGAAGCAGCGCGAGCGTCTCGCGAGTATCTTCCACGTTCAACACATCTTGAAATTCATCCAAAATCACCACCAGCGCTTTCTTTCCTTTGACCGATTCAATCAATTCCAGTATTTCCGGTACGGAACGGGCATTCATCTGAACGGATGTGTCGAACGAAACCGTAGGCAGCCCCGTGATCGGATCAGTAGATATGGACGGCTTTAGATGGGCCAAGGCCTTGACCACGCGAGCCAACCACCCAGCTCCCTGCTGAAAAGTCACGATCGCTCTGAGGATCCGCCTGCAAAGGGCATCATTGGACTTGACGCCCATAAGGTCGATATAGAGAAAACGACCTTCCTTCCAATTTTTGAGGCCTTGGTAAACCAGGGAGGATTTGCCGATCCGCCGTTCTCCAAGTATGACAATATTCTGGCCCGATGTCACGTACCTCAGAATCTGCCCGATAAGGGCTTTTCTTCCGCAAAAGTCCTTCCCAGAAACGATTTGTCCATATTTAAACGGTATGCCCATTCTGTAATCCGCCCGACCGCATTATACGCATACGTATAATACACATATGTATAACAATGGTCAAGCGTAACCGCTGATTAGCACAGATTAGTTCGGGGGAAATGGAATCGTATCTTAATTATTAACTATTCCGGCGGCGCCGGCGGCGCGTGGACCGGGAAAACAG
>CAYTTQ010000168.1:0-3890 GCA_964440795.1 uncultured Desulfobacterales bacterium
TTTTGGCGCGGATTGCGCGGATGACGCGGCTTTTAGACAGGATTCACTGGATTTTCTGTTGTCGTTCAGGTCCATTTTTTGCCGCAGACACACGCAGACGGACGCAGACAAGAAAAAACACATTGCCGCGCAAACCCCACCGCGAAAAAACCGCGCCAGCTTTGCGCGGCAATAGACTGTCATCGCTTCGCGATAAAATACTGATTTACTGTTTGTAATGGCGTTCATCATTTAAAAATAACCCAGTCAAACAAGACCGAAGGTTTAACGGGTTGAAAATTTCACGGGACAGGCACGGATGACGCCCCAGTTAAATAGAAGAAAAAGCAGATTTAACGGGGTAGACGGGGCCCCGCTTGAGCGGGATCTCCACTGCGTTGCGACAGGCATTTTTTGTTGTTGTCGTTCAGGTCCATTTTTTGCCGCAGACACACGCAGACGGACGCAGACAAGAAAAGACACATTGCCTCGCAACCCCCCCGCGCGAAAAAACCGCGCCGGCTTTGCGCGGCAATTCAATAATGGGGGACGTCGCTAACTAAGTAGGCTTTCGGATACGAAACTTTGTTCTTAGCGCAATCACTATCGCACCAGCTTCCAAATCGTTGGAATGGCGATTCAACACATCGTCTAGAAGCCCAATTCTTTCGTGCCTTGGCAGGTTTTGCAAACGTAAAACGCCACAATGGTACTTCCGCTGTCGCCAAACCATTTCTTCAAAATCTTTGTCGGTGGTAACTATAATCCTACGTTCTCTCACTGCCCAGTTCAGGATCTCATCATCGCTCATTTTTGGGTCGATTTGTCCGACTTCCGCCACATTGTGCCCTCGGTCAATCAGCCAACGAACTACCGCGCCACTCGCGTTTACATCCAATAAAAAATCCATAAAAATACGCTACCCGGCAGAGACTCGATCAAGAACATCTTCTCTCGCTACCATATAATGCGCATAGAGCAGTGCGGCGCGCAGATCATCTGATTCAAGATCGGGGTAGTCTTCCAGAATTTCTTCCTCTGTAGCCCCGTTTGCCAATAGTTCCAATATCATCTCAACGGATATACGTAACCCACGGATGAGGGGTTTGCCACATAGAACATCTTTATTAAAGGTAATACGTTTGAGTAAGTCTTGCATCTCTTACCTCCGGGTTAAGAACGTCTTAAGGGAGCATTACCATCCAACTGCATCACGCCGAAATATCCCTGATACAGGGCTGTCCATTCAGGGAGATAAGGGGGACGCTGTTACCTTGTGACCTTACGAAAGATACTCCATTTAATAAACCTCATCGTGTGTTCCAATTGCTAAAAGAAGGAAATCATCTTCACTACCTCTTTCCGCCTTCACAAAATCAAATACAATACGCAGATCGTACCCAACGCTGCATGCCCATGAGCCTGCAAGTTTTCCCTTAAGCTTGTGAGTCTCAAGTTGAGGCGCAAATGGATTCACAACCAAAAGCCTTAAGGCTTCGGCTATATCATTATCCAGGTTCGGCCTTTTTCGCATCCACCTTTTGAAAGATTTTGTAAATGCATTACTCCAACCGATTGTTCTCATTCGGAAATCTCTCGAATAAGGTCATCCACTGTGCCCCGCCTGACTTCGCCGCGGGCATATTCTTCCCGCGCTTCCTTAATAATTTGCGCAAGCTGTTCTCTTCGTTCCTCGGTCAAGCGACGTTTGACAATTTCGATAATGGACTCTCTTTGATCTTCTGGGAAAGATTCTATAATGTCCAAAGCTTCATCAAAAGTTGCAGTTTTCATAACGAGTTAATCTCCGGACGAGGGGTCTATGCATGTAGTGGAGGACGTTGCTATCTAACTGAGTTGCTTCAAAATATCCCAAATCCCACCGTCGTTGTCAATGATTTTCATCCCTTTTTCTGCACACCTGCCTGCCGTAACAGTGGTTAAGAGAACGAGGATGATTTTATGCGTTTCTTTGCCAAGGTCTTTAGGGACGTTCCTCACTTTTAAACATTTCATAGATCGCCCTGCAGAACCGAGGCATTCTTCTTTGTTGTCCGAAAAGTAGCATCGTTCGGCATTGGCACGCAAACGAATCTGCTTGCGAGGCGTACTGCAATTTCCGGATCGATTTTTTCGTACTGGTGAACAACCACGTTTTTTGCCGCAGACATACCCGGACTTACGCCCTTCCACGCTGCCCCCTTCCACGCTGCTCAGGGCCGGCAGACTTGAAAAGATTTCTTGGCGCGCCACCCGCCGCCGAAAAAACCGGCGACTCGGCGCGTCAAGACTTTGTCATCGCTTCCCGATAAGTACGGCTTTGCTCAATTGTAAAGAAGATGAACTCTTGCAAGGTAGAACTCAATGCCGTGCCTTGTTCGGTCAAAATTTAAGTTTTCTTTATCCCATATTCCGCCTGTTTTTCCTTGGCGGTAAAGCCGATCTTCTTTTTGGGAGTGTTTTCAACCGATAACAACTGTTCCAAGGTCTCAAATACGATCCGGAACTTGCCATCTACGTCGGCTTTCAGCTTTTCGATTTCTTTCCGCAGCTCTGCGCTCTCTAAAACCAACTGCCGCATCTTTATGAATGCTCGCATTATCTGGATATTAACCTGAATTGCCTTGTTACTTTTTAGCACTGAAGATAACATCAATATTCCATGCTCCGTAAAAACCATGGGAGCATACCTTGCGCCACCCCAACTTGAGGTCGCAATTTGCGACCTCAAGTTTTCGTATTCTTTTTTGGAAAACTCGAACATAAAATCTTCAGGAAATCTTTCGATGTTCCTTTTCACCTGCTCCTTAAGTCTTTTTGTTTCAACGCCGTAAAGATTAGCCAGATCTCGATCCAGCATGACCTTTTTGCCACGGATCAGGTAAATCAAACCGGTAATGTTTTCAATTGGGATGATGTTGGTCATTGAGAGATCTTGTATTTCAGTATTTCCGGGGCGTCTATAAATAAGTAAATAACTTTTCATTTGAGGGAATTTGGTGTCAGATCTTGCATAGTGAATAATGCGTGTAATGGGGGACATTGGTACTTTTGTTACTTTATACTCCTCACAGAGCATTTTTATTAATGCCAAGCTGTTTGAGGACACCCGAAATGGTTCCCGCCTTCAAGTCCTTTTCGCCCCAATCAGGGATCGTCGTTCCTCTGCCTGTATCCGGGTTAAACCATTTTCGATGCGATCCTCCGCCACGACGGGCTATCTCTCGACATCCAATCGCACGCAGCTTTTTGGTGAATTCTCTGTAGTTCATCCTTCAGCCATAACCAGCGACTCAAACCATACGGGGTCTTGGGCGTGATCGGCTCGTAAGTTCGCTGGAAATTGTTTTCCCATATCCTCGTAGAGTTCAATAACAGCTGAAAGCGCATCATGAACGCATTTACTCAGGTCGTCGAGATCATCGATTTCAGTCACCAATTCAGGAACCAATGGACTAGTTATCGTCCAGCCACCTTCTTTTTGTGGTTCGAGAATTAAGGGAATTTTCATCATTGTTTTCATAAACGATAACCTCCCTATTAATGTAATGGCAGACAATCCTATATTCTCCTGTCAAGAGAACAAATTGATATTCCGAAAAAAACTGTCGAATCACAAACATAGACATACGATGATTTGCGGGACGTTATGTTGCGAGTTTAGTTATCCCCAGAGTTGCATAAAAGATATGGCAAGATATCTACAATACAAGTAATAATGGGGATTACCGGTAATATGGGGTGTTTCTGGTTGATGCTGTTATCCCAGAGATTGGCCATGTAACGGTGAAGCTGGAACGGCAGATTTTTGTCCGGAGCGCTTTTTTATAATGGGGGACGTTGCCACTATTTTAATATTTTTGATATCTCCCACATATCTCCGCGATTGTCAATAAGTTTCTTCCCTTCCT
>CAYTTQ010000169.1:0-3852 GCA_964440795.1 uncultured Desulfobacterales bacterium
TCCTGGCCGCGACGGCCATTGTTGTCGGTTTTTTCCTGGCCCGGCGGCGGGCGAGGCGGATGGGTTTGGACGTGGAATTCTGCTCCGGGGCCGTGACGTGGGCCGTTATCGTCGGGCTGGCATTTGCGCATTGGTTCTCGGCCTTGTTTTATTATCCTAAGGAAGTCCTGTCCGATCCCCTTTATCTGCTCAAGTTCTGGGAAGGTTTTTCATCATTCGGCGGATTCGCGGGCGGTTTTCTGGGCGCGTTCGTGTACCTTCGGCGAAAGCATCAGCCTTGGCTGAATTATGCCGATGCAATCGTATTCGGCCTTGCGCCCGCCTGGATCATCGGGAGACTGGGCTGCACTATCGTTTTCGACCACCCCGGCCGAGAGAGCGACTTCTTCCTGGCCATGATGGACGGCCAGGGCGTGGCGAGGCACAACCTCGGGTTCTACGAAATGCTGCTGGCCGTAGTTTTGACCGGGTTGATTTACGCGATGAAAGACCGTCGCGTGTTCCCGGGATTTCATTTCGCGCTGGCGATAATTATTTATTCCCCGGCGCGGTTCTTTCTGGACAGCCTGCGCGTCAGTGACCGGACCTATTGGGGCCTTACCCCCGGGCAGTATTTCTCGGTCGCTTTGTTCATGGTTACAACGGCCGGCTTGTTATATGGACTGTCGATGCGAAAAAGAAAGCCGGTTAGTTTCAAAGGGGGAAGAGATGCCGCTGCATAGAATGATGGTGGCGTTGGAGAAAGAAGATGCCATCCGCCTGATGCGGGCCGCGCTGGATGACGACCGGGACGAGGCCCTGGCCCTGGTCCGGGACTGCCTGTATCCGAGGCTGGTGAAGGAGATGGAAAAGACGCACTGCAGGCCCGCTTTCGAGATGGATGCCAGGAAAAGAGACGGGGCACGGGAGGAAAATCCCTGGCTCGACAAGAAAAAATCATGATAAAGGGAGAGGATTCTAAATGAAACCAAAAAAGATTCTAAGCGTGATCTTGCTTGCTTTCGTGGCCGCAAGCGCCGGCTGGTTAATCATACAGCAGGGCCAAAGCTCGATAGGCGATCAATCGGCCCCCTCATCAACGGACAACACCACTGCAACGGACAACGCCACTGCACAGGACAGCGCCACTGCTGCCGATCCGGAAAAGAAGCCGACCGTTAAGCCCGACCGGGTCATCGTCTATTATTTCCACACTACCTATCGTTGTCCCGCTTGCACGAGAATCGAAAATTACACCAGGGAAGCGGTGGAGACGGGGTTCGCCGAAGAGCTCAAAAACGGCCGGGTCGAGTTTCACGCCATCAATGTCGAAAAACAGGGCAACAAGCACTACGTAAAGGACTACAAGCTTCACACCAAGTCGGTGGTGGTTTCGGACATCAGGGACGGCAAGGAAGCGCGGTGGAAAAATTTAACCAGGGTCTGGCGACTGGTCCGCAACAAGGACGCTTTTTTCAAATACATCCGGGACGAAGTCAACAGCTATCTTCAGGGGAAGTAGAGTGTTTTTTCTGGGAGCCGCATCTGCCTTCTGGCTGGGGATCCTGACCGCGATCAGCCCCTGCCCGCTGGCGACCAACATAGCGGCGATATCATTCATCGGGCGGAAGATAGAAAAACCCCGCCATACCTTCCTGGCCGGGGCAAGCTACACCCTCGGCCGGTCATTGACCTACATCGTCATCGGCGCGCTTTTGGTCCTGGGATTGACGGCTATCCCCAAGGCGTCCATGTTTCTTCAAAAATACATGAACCTGGTCCTGGGACCACTGCTGATCCTCGTGGGCATGGTCCTTCTTGAACTCATCAGCTTCGACCTGCCCGCGCTGGTGGGCAATAAGAAGATGGAGGAGCAGGCGGAAAAGTCCGGCTTCCTGAGTTCAGGCCTGTTGGGGATCATGTTCGCGCTTTCGTTCTGTCCGGTTTCAGCCGCACTTTTCTTCGGCAGCCTGGTGCCGATCTCCGTCAAACATGATTCCTTCCTGATCATGCCCCTGCTCTACGGGATCGGGACGGGACTGCCGGTCATGGCCTTTGCCATCGCCATCGCGGTGGGGGCGAAATCGGTGGCCCAGGCCTTCAACCGGCTGGGCAAGGTCGAGCTGTGGGTCCGCAGGGTGACGGGAGTAATCTTCATCGTGGTTGGAATCTACTATTGCCTGCGGTTCATTTTCGGTGTTCTTTAAGGCCGGTCCGGCAGTAGAAGTAGGCTAAAGACAATGGGCGGCATGACCGACAGAGTGCGCGAGAACAACAACATGTTCTGGGATTCCGCCCGCCGGCTCCATCTGGACGGATTCCTCGAAGCCGTTTACCGAAGCGGTCATAAGAAGGCGCTGATTGGAGACTGGCTGCAAGGCGGGGAAAAGCTGATTTTGATCCGCCAGAAGGACTTCTTGTCCGATCCGCTGTTGATAGAGTTTCGAGGAGAAGGCGCGGAAATCAGGGTCGTCGAGAACGGAGAGCGGGTCGAAGCAGATGTCGAAATAGAGGCGACTCACACCGCTATTATCAGCTACTCGACGGAACTCATTCCCTGTTTCCGGGCATGGCTCCGGGGCGAGATCAAGGTCCCCCGGCTGTGGTCCCGGATGAGGGACCACTACTACGCGGCCCGAATATTTCTGGAAGGAAGGTAACAAGATGAGCAGTTTGGACGAACAGAACAATTTTCTCAAAAACATTCTGGGCTTAAAAACAGAGCCGGTCGGTGTCTTTCTCCTGGGCGAGGGTTCGGACCTCATGCCTTTTCAAGAATGGGAGAAGGTTTCCCATCACCGCTATTGCCAGGTTTTGATGAAGGCCCGCGCCGGAGAGTCGCTGTTGTTGGAAGCGGAAGAACTGGCTTGCCCGGCGGCAGCGAACGCGTTCGGGATGCGGGAGTTGCCCGAAGGCCTGGCCGGCGGCAAGGCCCTGGTCGGCTTCGGCATCGTGGAGAAGCCGGAGACCGGGAAGCTGATGTTCGAGAACATGCCTCGCCTCGAGCCGGGCCGGGTGAAAAGCATTGCCGCGGCCCCCCTCGGAGAATGCCCGGCCATCCCGGACATGGTCGTGGTGGAAGCCGAGCCGGAACAACTCATGTGGCTCCTCCTGGCCGACCTTAACCTGGCGGGAGGAGAGCGGAGGACGGGAAACACGGCGGTCCTGCAGGCCACCTGCGTGGACTCGACCATTATTCCGTTTCTGGAGAACAAGCTCAACTATTCCCTGGGATGCTACGGCTGCCGAGACGCCACCGACATCGAGACCAGCGAGACCATTGTCGGCTTTCCCGGCAGTTTGCTGGAGCCGCTCGCCGGCGTTTTAAAGTTTCTCTCGGAAAAGGCCATCCCAAGGTCCCGGGCCAAGGGGGCCTACCAGAAATTGATTGAGAAAAACGGAAAGGAGGATTGAAAATGAACGAAAACAAAACCCCGATGGACATCCTGAAGAGCGTGTCGCCGGAAGGCGCCAAAACCTACATGGACCACCGTGCGGCCATCATGGAGAACCCGAATCTCCAGGCCCTCGATCAGAAAGTCAAGCTCCTGATCGGCATCGGAGTGGCCGCATCCCTGCAATCATCAACCTGTACCCTGATGTGGACCAAGATGGCGAAAAAAGCCGGGGCCACCAACGACGAGATCGCCGAGGCCATCCTGGTCTCGCGCCTGATGAAGGCCGCGACCGTGAACGACACCGCGGCCGACGCCTTGGAGTGGCTTAACCAAAGCGCATGATAAAAAACATGTGATTTATGGGAGGCAACCGATGAGCGGAAAAGCCAGGGTCTTTGATTTGTCGGCGATGGATGCCCTTCCTTACGAGGAAAGGGACAAAAACGTTTTCTATTCCACGCAGGCCTTCAAGGCG
>CAYTTQ010000170.1:0-3841 GCA_964440795.1 uncultured Desulfobacterales bacterium
GCCCTGCTCGGAAACGAGCTCGGAAGACATTGACTTCCGAGCAGCTTCCGAGTTTGCCTTACTTCGAAAAATGGAAATCGCTTTTTAAGATTATGGGAGGACAATCAATATGATGAGTTTCAAGGGAAACCGGCTGGGAAATCTCAAGCTTCCCCTTTCCATCGTGTGGCTCCTTGAGACATTGGCCGAAGCCAAAGGGCGCCGGCAACTCTATGAGAGGCAGTCGCCCCAACTCCTAAAAAGCCTCAAGGAGATGGCGATAATCGAAAGCGCTGAATCTTCCAATCGAATCGAGGGGGTCACGGTCGATCAGAAACGCCTTCGTCCCCTCGTTATCGGCAACACCCGGCCGCGCGACCGCTCCGAAGAAGAAATTGTCGGCTACCGGATGGCGTTGACCTGGATACACACTGATTCACACAAGATACCGGTTACACCGGAAACCTGCCTTCGCCTTCATGCTTTGGCCCAGGGCGGCACAAGCGGTGATGCCGGTAAGTGGAAAACAACGCAGAACGACATCATCGAAATTTTTCCGGATGGACGACGAGAGGTGCGTTTTCAACCGCTTGCACCCAACCTTGTCCCGGAAGCGATGGAAGAGCTCTGTCTGGCCTATCGACATGTGATCGATCAGTTGCAGGTTACACCGCTGCTCGCGACGGCCTGTTTTGTCCTTGATTTTTTGTGCATTCATCCATTTCGCGACGGCAACGGCCGCATATCCAGGTTGTTGACGCTGCTGTTATGCTACCATCACGGCCATGAGGTCGGAAGATACATCAGCCTGGAAAGAATCATTGAACAGAGCAAGCAGGACTACTACGAAACCTTGAAAACCAGTTCCACGGGCTGGCATCGGGGCGAGCATGATATCCTTCCGTGGTTTACGTTTCTTCTTTCCACCTGGCGAAGGGCTTACCGCGAATTCGAGGAAAGGGCTGAAAGGCAGCGACCGAAGCGAGGGACCAAAACCGAACTGGTGGAATATGCGCTCCAAAGCATGATCAGCCCTTTTGGAATCGCCGATGTGGAGCGGCTTTGTCCCAGTGTGAGCCGGGACACCATCCGTCTGGTCATGAATCGCTGGCGGCAGCAAGGCAAACTGGAGATGCTGGGCAAAGGCAGGGATGCCAAATGGCAATGCATTAAAGAAAAGTAGGGATACCATTTTAATGTGGGAATAAAAGTGGGAGTATCGTTTTCCCAATTTGGTGGGAAGTTTTCCATAAGCGGGCATGAGAGGATTCAGATGCATGCCTGAGGAAGGCTGGATTGCCGTTTCGCGCCTAAAGCATCGCGAAGTTGCCCAGCGTTCTCAACGGCCAGCAGCTCAGCAGCGTAGCAGCTGTCTTTTTCTTGAACCTGGAATTTATATCTTTCTGCGGGCGTTTGTTCAGCTTCGCAAAAGCTTCTCCTCAAAAAGGGAGATGGAAGAGAACCTAAAGGATCTGGAAAACCACCTGGAAAAGCACGACGAGGACATCAAGCTGATCTTCGAGGCGATCCGGCAGCTGATGGAGCCTCCGGATCCAAAACCCAAAAAGATCGGATTCACTGCGCGGGAACGGCAGGCCAAATACGGAACGAAGCCCCGGAAGCGGAGATGATTCTCAGACAGGATCAACAGGATTACATGATCTTCTCGAATGCGCGCAGCGCCGCTGATATCCGACCTCCGACATCGGACATCTGTCCTTTTCTGTCGCCTGCGTGCCGCGCCATAGCCGAAGACGACCTGTCTGTGATCGCGTAGCTCAGAGAGCGAAGCCTCAAGGCGGTTCGGCGGGGACAGGTTCTCAGGATCCGGATCGAGGTGGACACCGACCCTCCGCCCGATTTCAAGACCCAGACAAGATATCTTCTCAACCCGATTCCGTTTGCGGTGCGGACTGTGGCGCTTCCGGATCTTTTCCCCGGCAAGATGCACGCGGTCTTATGCCGGCGATGGAAAAAGAGGGTCAAGGGAAGAGACTGGTTCGACTTTGTCTGGTATGCAGCCAATCACCCGGAGCTGCATCTGGCCCACCTGGAGCAACGGATGCGCCAGAGCGGGGACTGGAAGGGGCAGGCCGACTTGTGACGGACGAGGCCTTCAGAGAACGGCTCGATGAGGCCATCGATGCTCTTGACGTTGCCCAGGCAAGGGCGGAAGTCGAGCTGTTTGTCAAGAACCCGGACGGTCTGAAGGGGGGATTACGAAGGGTGGATCTACAGCGACCGTCGGCTGCAGAGAGTGTTGAAAGATTTCAGGAAGGGCGGTTGTGGGGGTAAGGGGATAAGGAAGCAGGGTTGGGGCAGGGGTAAAAGAAACGCATAAAATCATCCCCGTCCCTCTTTTTCCCCCCGCGGCGTAAACTTTACGGCGTTTCGGGCTTATACATCAGATCAGCAGGTGAGGTGTTGAGGGACCGTCGATCTTTCAAAAATGGCCGAAGTATGACCGTATCTGTCATTCGTGAGTGGTATAAGACTTGAAAAGCCTTAATTTTACACCAATTGGAGCAAATTTGACGGATTTACGCCCCTTGGGGTCAAAATAGTAGGTTTTTCATGGCTTATTCAACGCGGGGGTTTACTTCAAAGGCTTTCTGTGATAGGGCTTATGGCGATTTATTTCGTAGTTTTGGCATGTTACGCCTTGCCTCTCGCGCACAACCAAAGGATGCCCGCCATGCGTGGAGAACAGCTTGCCAGACAGTGGCGCATACTGCGAACCATCGAGTCTTGGAACCATGGTGTTAGTGTGGCCGAGCTTGCCGCTGAGGAGGATTGCCATCCTCGGACGGTCTGGCGGGATCTGGCAGCCATCCAGGAAGCAGGTTTCCCGCTATATTCAGAAAAAGACGGGCGAGAGAGCCGCTGGAGTTTTGTAGACGGTTACAAATTCCACCTCCCGGTGCCGTTTACCGTCACCGAGCTGATGAGCCTCTATTTCTACCGCGATATCCTTAAGATCTTCAAGGACACCGTCTTTTATGACTCTCTGGATGATCTTTTTCGCAAGGTCAAATCTACTCTTCCTCAGGAGGGGTTATCCTACCTCGAACGCATCGAACAGACCTTTCACATCGGCTTCAAACCCCACAAAGATTATTCGGGGTTCAAGGAGGTCATTGCGCGGATCAACGAGGCGGTCGTAAAGCATCGCATCATCGAGATGCGGTATTATTCAATGTCCTCTAAGCGGGAGTCCACCCGCAAGGTGGATCCGTATAAGATTTGGTTTTTCAATGGGACTTTGTATTTGATCGGCTGGTGCCACGTCCACGACGAGATCCGCATGTTCGTCCTGGACCGCATCCGGCTGCTTCACGTAACGACCGATCCATTCATTCCACCAGACGATTTCGATCTGGATTCTTATCTGAAAGACAGCTTCGGGGTAATCCGCACGGATCCCGAACGAGTGGTCATTCGTTTTGATCCGTCCTTGGAGCGCTTTCTTAGGGAAAACATCTGGCATCCGTCTCAGGTCTTCGACAAGGATGAAACCGGCGCTGTGATACTGACCATGGAGGTGGGTGGCCTTTCTGATGTCATGAGCTGGGTGTTGGGGTTTGGAAGACAGGCGGAAGTGCTGGAACCTGAGCATTTGAGAAAGGCGATATTGGAGGAGCTGACTAAAACTTCGGTTAATTACACCACTGATACTTCAAAGGTGCATATGTATGAATCCAAACGATAAGGTCAGACATCAGATCTTGCAATATTTTTATGACCGTATGTGCGGGCAGCAATCGCTGGCCAAGGGGCCATGAGCAGACTTGCCCCCCTCTTTCTTTTTATCTTTGCAGGGAGTTGACCGCAGCAACTGGAACCCAACTGGGAAAATACTTCG
>CAYTTQ010000171.1:0-3806 GCA_964440795.1 uncultured Desulfobacterales bacterium
CGACGGATTGTAGCCCAATACGTCCAGTATACTCGACACAACCGGGAAGTCAACACCCAAATCCACCGCCCAAAAAACAGACAGGAGTTCCCGGAAGAGGAAGTGGCTCTTATACAAAAAAAGCCCCCGTCTATTCGACGGGGGCAGAGCGGTTTTTTAGGTTTTTTTGGGCCGTACGGCGGGGTGCGTGAGGCCGTCCGCCGGCCTCAGGCCATTTCTTCAAAGAAAGCCAGCATAATCTTTTCCGCCGTCTTTTCGGGATCTACCCTATACGTGCCATTACTAATCTTATCAGCGATCATTTGAACTTTTTCTGCGCGGATGTCGGGTTGCGCTTCAACCGCTTTTTGAGCCGCTTGCACATCCCTCGATTTTTGGGACAAATTGACAACCGTGTCCTTTTTCGCGTCGGGTGCGGCATCAGGTGCTGCCGCGTTGCCCTTCCCCGTTTCCTGCGTTTTATTGACGGTTGCGTCGTTGATGTATTTGGTAATGTCTGCGTTTCCCGATATTTTCATGGCTTACGCCCCCTTTTTTACGAAACCATTAAAGCATGTTGGTGTTGACCTTGCCCTTCGTAATTTCTTCCAATCTGCTTTTTAACACATTCGAATCTTCCAAGGAAAGGGTTTTGAGTTCCTCCCCGTTATCTTTGTCGATGACCTTGAATACCAACTCGGTGTTGCTGACTTCTTCCGTTATGAGTTCATTGCCGTATTCGTTTTCAAGTTCTTGAAATGCCTCTTTTTCCATGCGGTTTTGGGGCCCGGAGTGGACAATGCGATCGACGATGTCCGTCGTCACCTTCTCGATCACCGACTTTCGTTTGGCCTCTCCGGAAATGGTAATACTTTCCGAGCGATTCATAGGGGATAGCTCCTTATGCTTGGCCCCCCGTCGGCTCAGGCTCAGCTGTTTTCCGTAGGCCTTTAATATGTTATTGACGTGGTAGCTCGTGATCTCCATACGGAATTCCCCTTGCTGATCTTATCGGAATAATGTCAAGGAACTTTAGCCGGAACTAACGATGGGTAGGCCCGGCGCTGGGGAATCTCGGCAGGTGTTTAGTACAACGAGGGAAAAAGGCTGGACTGCAGGGAAAACTGCTACTTGTCGTCTTGACGCGGCAAAAACCTGAAAAGGCCGGTGACAAGGTCTCTCCGGCTGACGTTCTTCTTGGATGCCCTGTCCAGCTCGCGCCAGGGGTTAAAACTCTTTTTTTTGCTTGTTCTTTTCTTATATTTCCCGTGCCGCATTTCCGATTTCGGCGGGATGATTTCCGAGACCTCCTCTGTTGGGAAAGTCTCGGGGTGGTCTGGGCGGTTGTGGGGTACGTGGTTTTCGTCTTTTTGGATCGGGTCCGAGGACTCTGATACCCCTCGTGCCGACTTTTCCTTTTCTAATTTGCCGTCACTTACGGCCGGGTCGGCCTGACGGGGTGTACTGTCTTTCCTGTTTTCACACCTGGGTTCCAGCTTTTTTTTCACGATTTGGCTTCCTGCAAGTAGGTTTTCTCTAATGTTTTGTCTCTGAACTACTGCTTTGTATCCGCATTATATGTACCACCATATTTGACAGTTTAAACAAAACGCACAAATAGTGCAAGGACGGCCTTCATCACGTCTGCACGGATTCGATCAGCCTGAATTTGTTCGTCAATATCATGTTTTCTGCCCTGATGTGGTGTTTTTTGTTTTTGGCAAAAGAGTTCCTTGCCTTGGTGGCGATTCGTGCCCGACTACATTTGATGGTGCGTTGAGGTCTGTCGAAACTCTAATTATTTCTTATAGGTGAAGAGACAGTTCCAGGTCAGGTCGCAGTTGCCGTTTTTGGCATTTTCCAGTGTTACGTTTTTACAAATGTCCGGTTTTCCTTCCGGGTGACCGGAGCACAAATTCTGAGCGGTAAGCAGGCGACATCGCTTATGGACTGACAGTTGGGTTGCTGAAGTGAAGTGGCAGTCGACTTTAGGGATTAAGAAATCGTTTCCCCGTACATCCACCCCGTGAAGTTCAAAGTACCATCTACGATCCGGGTTCATAGGGATACGGATTCGTACCGTTAATCCATCCATTGCCACATCGCTCGTTGGCTTAAGCGGAAAATGAAACTCTTGGCAACATTCCGCATTACAATGTTTCAGCCAACATAGACAATCGTTACAAGATCTGGCCTTTTCAGCTAAGGACAAGGTTGTCACGGGGCTTTTATTGTCCTTTCGCATAGCCCAGGCGCCATCGGTCGGAGGGAGTGAAAAGACGGAAAAAGCCTGCTCCGTTTAGAGCGGCTTTTTTTGCACTGCCTGCTGGAAAAACCCTGCCAGTTCATCAATCACTTGGCCGTTTTCGTAAAGAACCCCTGAGCGTTCTTGAATCTTGTCGGTGAGCGCGTTCTTCCAGTTTTTATCGTTTGCCAAGGTAAAGGCAATGTCCACGTAAGACGCGGTGTCATTTGCCACGCAGTCCATAATTTCCATTTGCTTGTAGAAGGCCAGGGTCAGACGCTCCCGCAGGAAGTCACCGGGTAGTGTAACAACCGGCTGCCCGCAGGCGAATGCCTCCAGCGAGGTCTTGCCCCCTCCGAAATATATGGTATCCAGTATGACATCCGCATGAAGGAGGAAAGAAAGAAAATCATCGTGAGACATTTGGGGGATAAACTGAATCCGATCGACGACATCGGGGATGGAAGACTCAAAACGTTTTTGCAATAAGTGGGACCAGTGTTGAATCCGTCCGTCGATTAAAACAACCAGGCCGTGCGTGTCGCGACGCAAGATTTGGCCCAGGATCTCGTCAAAGTCTGGGTGGAACTTAAAAAGGCTCTGGGGGTATGCGTATATGTTGTGTCGTTCGAAAAGACCCAGCACAGTTCGTGCGGAAGGATTTTCAGGCAAAGAAGGTTTGTAGAAGTATGTGCCGACTGATTTCAAACGGACCAGGTGCTCAGTGTAATGGTCCTGCCCGTCTTTTGGTTCTGCGTCATCCAGTGACAGGAAATAGTCCGTGTTCGGGAGGCCTGTCGTTACCGGATGTCCCCAGCCAACGCACTGCACGGGAGCCAAACGAGAAAAGGCCAGAAAATAGGTGAGAGAGTCCATGCCGATATCCGGATAAAAGATAATGTCTGGAGAGTGTTCGGCAATCCTATTGCGAGCCCTGGCGAGATCTGCCGGCAAGGTTACCACGGTATCGGCGGCACGGTTGGTTTGCTTTGCCATGTGGTCTTCCCGGCCGGGGAAGCGAAACGATGTAACGTTGAATCTATCCCGGGGAGGGTGCTCTATTATTCCATAATAGAGTTCTGCTACGGTATGACTAAAAAAGTGTTTGGAGACAAATGCAACATTTATCTTATCTTGGATGGACTGGTTTGGGGCATTGTGATATGACGTTGTCGCAAGTTCGGGACAGGCCTTGGTATAAAAGGAGGCAAGTCGCTTCTGAATGTTCAGGTCGTTTACACCGTGATAGGCGAAGAGGAAGCTGGTTATTCCCACTTCTTTGTGGGGGTCTTCAAATCCAATTCCATCTTTCTCCAGCAAATCAAGCTGCTTTGTGGTTTCCTCCCATACCCTTTTCGCTTCAAGCCTTGAATTCAAGACTGTCGGAAGAAGCATGGCCAGCCGGACTTCAATACCTGGGTCTGACCGGATATCAAGGGCTTTGCGCAAATTGAGTTCTGCTTCATCCGGTTTCCCTTGATCCTGAAAGGCGATTCCCAGGCTTTTGTAGGTTTCGAAATAGTCCTTACATTTTGCCATCTCGGCTTCCGCCCGTCTTTGCCCGATACCTCACTCGCAAAAC
>CAYTTQ010000172.1:0-3725 GCA_964440795.1 uncultured Desulfobacterales bacterium
TTCAATGATGCTCTTTTAGCGGATATCTGTAAAAAGCATGACTTCAAACTCCTGACCAATGACGGTGATTTTCGGTTTGGCGGAATCGAGGTGCTGACGACAAATCCCAGGCTACTGAACGCATAAGGGACAACGGAATTCTTAATCCGGCGGGCGATGTTACAGTGCCGCCGAAAGGGGAGATTCCCTCTGATCAAGGACTGCAGCTGCTCCAGCGGGTGCTGCCTTTGCGGCGGGGTACCGCCCGTGTAAAGGCCTGCATGGTCCTGATGCTATACGATTCCGGAGTTTCTGCAACATTACGGATTCGGCCTGACATCCTTGTTACATAACGAAAAAACTTTTGAAATGCAGCAAAGTAAAAAATTGCCCGTATGATAGGGCTCCGGTGAGGAAGGGAAGTTTGTTTTGCGGATTGAAGTGCACACCATCAGATCATGCGGATTTTACCGGCGGGGCTCCGCTTCCCCCTGTTTCGGAAATTCCGCCAGAATTATTGACCAATTGGAAAACTGGATTCAAACGCGGCCGAATGTAGCTGCCACTGCCACTTTTACGGATCCGGAAAACATCCCTGAACACGTTTTATGCAGTTCCTTTGTCCGCATTTCCGGGCGGGGTGTCGGCATGGCCTTATGGTACTGCAGTCCTTCCACGGACCAGGGCGTGGCCTATATCCCAATGGATGAAAAACCAGGAGAAATCGAGGCCTCGGAACAGCGCCTTCCATCAAACAGCATTGCCGGCTGGCCGAGATATTTCTGGATTGAACCGGAACAATCCCTTATGATCGCACTGATACCAAGCGGAGCGGTTCGATCCTCCACTTCGGGCCTGCCTGCCGCAAGGTCTTATCTGGAATCATATTTGTCCTATTGCAGCCCTTTTGTGGTTTATGAGGAAACATCATCGACCGGGTCAACCCAACAAAATCTCATAAAAGGCTATCGAAACGATGAAAACCAATCTCCTGATGACATGCTTGTGCCGCACACCCAAATTTTAAGGGATATCAAAAGACTGGGCATTGACCGCCGGCAGGTCATCGTGCTGCAGTGAAGCGGAAGGGATATCCGGACATACACTGAGCATACTGAGGATCCCATGAATTCTGTCCGACAGACATCAAAAAGGATAGTGTGGTTCGAGAAGGTCAGCGATTACCAGACAGAGTTCTGGACCGAGTCCCAACTCTTGTGGAGACGATATCCGCAGATAAGAGTGTCGAGGCTCTCTTCATCTTCGGGAGTGGCGCAGAAGGAGTGTTAAAGCCCCTGAGTGACCTGGGAGTTTTGCTTCTGTTCTTTCGGAAAGACTTGATAAGAAACAGCGGGAATAGTGGAATGGTGGCAACGTCCCCCATTAGTCCCCCATTATCCATGACTATATCGTGCAAACCATCGAATCTGATGAAGGATATCTGCGATGATTGAAAACGCCATCATTGAAAACTGCGGTCCGTTAATATATGTACATTGGCCCCTGGGTCCGGGATTCAATGTTATTATCGGAGAAAATGATACCGGCAAGACACTTTTACTCAAGGCGCTGTTCACAGCGGTGAGATCTGTCGAAGAGTATGGCCGTGGCAGCGATACCCGTACATTCCGTCAGGTGCTGGACAATAAATTGACCTGGACCTTTCAACTGAAAAAACTGGGCGATCTGGTGCGTAAAGGTGAGGGGAACAAGTTCCGTTTAGAAATTATCATTGATAATCAAAAAATTGCTTTTTCATTCGGTCAATCTGCGGAAAAAGGGGTGGGCGAAGTAGTGGAGCCTCATGAAACACGAAAAGCCAATTCTATTTACCTTCCGGCAAAAGAGATCCTGTCAATCGCATCAATCATCCGCCAATCCAGAGAAATCGACACGCAATTTGGATTTGATGATACCTATTACGACCTGGTCCAGGCGGTGAACAAACCACCTCAGATGGGTAAAAACTATAAAGCTTTCTCAGATGCCAGAAAAGGACTCGGCCAATTTATCAATGGGAGACTGGAGCAGAAAGGCAAAGAATGGTACTTTATCAAGGGAAAATCCTGGCATCCTGTGTCGATAACCGCAGAAGGTGTTAAAAAGATTGCCATTCTGGACCGGCTTTTAAGCAATCGCATGCTGACTCCGGAATCGATTCTATTTATCGATGAGCCTGAATCGGCCCTGCATCCTGGCGCCATTATAAAATTAATGGAAGTCCTTTCCCTGCTCGCCGGACAAGGTGTCCAGATCGTTATGGCCACACACTCCTATTTTGTATTGAAAAAACTTCAACTCCTGGTCAGGGAAAAACAATTTTCATCCCCCATCATATCATTGTCCGATCAAAAAACAGTCATCAGTGACCTCAAGGATGGGATGCCTGAAAACCCTATCGTAAATACTTCCATTGCCTTGTATGATGAAGAACTGGAGGCAACCTTTGGCGGATAAAAAATTTGAAGAGTCCGGCATGGTATTTTTATTTGATGACCAGAAATTATTTCTGCCGGAAAAGGAAACCGCAGTCAAAAACATTCAACATGTCAAAGCGTGTGATTTCATATGCCTGTATAAAAGGAAAAGACGTCATGAACTTTGCTTTATAGAAGCCAAGAGCACAGCACCTTATGAAACAGAATCTCTGCAGAACTATTTACAACAAGTCCATGACCAGTTCTGTCATGGGTTGCTTTTTTACATGAGCCTTTTGTTGGACAGACAGAGTTTTACATCACCTAATATTCCACCCGCAATGAAACGATTGAAACTTCTTGAAGACGGAATACTTCTCGTTCTGATTGTTCGTCGGCACAAAAAAGAGTGGCTACAAAATTTACAGGAAGCCCTGCGAAATAAATTGAAAGGAATAACCAATGCCTTTGCTGTCCAGGATGTCATGGTGGTGAATAAACAAATTGCGATAAAATTTGGTATCGTACAGAACAATGTTGAGAATTGATCCATGCAAGCTTAAAACGCACTTTTTGCCCCCGAAAAGTGCGTTTTAAGAAGAGAAACACCCTGTTTCTGAATTGATTATCCCTTAATAACAAACACTTACCCCGGTCCGACCCCATAATGGGGTCTGAAAAGGAAGCTGGAGGAATACGAAGAAATCAAACGCCAGATTCAAGATTTGACCCTGGATGTGGAGCAAAACGGTCTGAGCACCATGGCCCAGGGCGAACTGACCCAAGCCGCCGCTCTATTGCGCTGACCCCGGCACAAGTCGTTGAACCTCTGAACCGTGTCGCAGATCCCGATTCCCTCTACATGCTTGAAAACCATAAAGGATTCCGATAAAATAGTCCCGAAGGGGGCGATGACCATGACAGAAAAAAAAGGACAGGATCGCTTGGATCGACTGGAGAAATTGGTTGAGGAGATGTTCGCTGGGATCGCTCAGTTGAGGGAATCCCAGGCCGAGACTAATGAGCAGATCCGCGAACTGAGGGAATCCCAGGGCGCCTATGCTCAGGAGCGGAGAGAAGCTCAAAGAAAGATCGACGGGGAGATTCTTGCGCTGAAGTCATCCCAGGCCAAGACCGATGAACAGCTTAATAGAACCGATGAACAGATGCGCAGGACGGATGCGAAACTGGATCGCATCGGTCAGCAGCTTGGGGATCTGGGGCTGGTTCAAGGTGAAGTGGCCGAGGATCTGTTCTTTCGGAACTTGAGGGGTGTCTTCCGCAAGACGAAGATGGACCTGAAGAAGGTGAAACGGAATCTGAAGCGGA
>CAYTTQ010000173.1:0-3695 GCA_964440795.1 uncultured Desulfobacterales bacterium
CGGCATCCTCGACTTTCCGTCTCCCGGTTACCCGGGATTTGGCCTTTTCTGAACCGTGGATTGTATCTCAATCCATCTGAATTCTGCGCTTTTGAGCGCACTTTAGTTATATTTTTAGCATTTTAACAGCACACAGACAATAGGGAGTGTCCCCCATTGCTGGTCCGGATTTCCCTACTTTCTCGTACGGATAATCGGCAAATAGACCATCGGCGAGATTGCTAGCACTATGTGGAGCGGGTGTCAAGCACATATTGCGTAATTGAGCCCCAAAAAGCCCAACATATAGACTTTTTGGGACTCAGTGATTCGATTCACAATTACAGAGCCAGATCGTGCGCGATCCCGTGGCATTCACCGCAGTTGGTCGCATTCATCGAGGCTGGGTGGGGTTGGCCATGACAATCGGCACAAGATAGCGCTTCCCCATGACTCGGGTGACATTCTGCACAAGGCACTGACGTATGGGCCGTAACGTTATCTTGAAGCATCTGGTACACCCCGCCATGGCAACCGGCACATATCAGAGAGTCCGTATCGGCCTCATAGGCGATCTGGGTCGGTTTGTGCACCGGATGGCAGGACATGCAATCGGCCGAACTCATTTCGACGGCGGGACTGTGCGACTCATGGCACATGTCGCAGCCCGGAATGTAACCATGTTTTTCGGCGTGACAATCGGCACAGGGAACCTCGGTGTGCATACTGGGATAATCCTTTACTTCTTGTCCCTGTTCAGCATGGCATGCAGCACAAGTTGAGTAGAGTTCCCCCATGGGGATCATGAGCGGCTTGTGGGGATCGGCATGGCAATTCAAACAAGGGGGCAGACTCTCTTCGTCGCCGTGGAAGGGCCCACCGGCAGGACTCTGGTGACACCAGATGCACTCCGGCATGATCTCGTCGTAATTTTGCTTTCGCGGATTGTACACATGATATTCTCTGTGGCAACGGACACAGTCGATCCGGTGTAATCCGCCACTCTTTTTAAGTGCTTGAAAAATCGAGTAGTGACATTGACCACATTCAATTGTCGTAAGCGCTTCGATTTCTTTGTCATACGGCGACACCGCTTCCTGCGCCTCGGCCCATCGCACCCCGATGACATCGTTTACGTTTCGATCCGAACCGCCGGTAAACAGCTTTTCAGAATGAAAATCCCCTACCAAAGAAACCACCACGCAGACGCCAATAATTGCGGCTATGTATTTAAATGCTTTCATATCACCAATACCTACTCCTTAGGTTTCAGTTCCAACTCTCCTCCACTTCTTCCAGCTTTCGACACACCTACCAACCGGTATACCAGACCTCTTTTTAGCCTTTCAACGCATGCGCAATCCCGTGACAATGCCCACATGTGGGGAACTTATCCAGAATCGCTTGTGGGTGTGCCTGGGGATGACAGGCATAGCAAGGCGGTATGGTCTTGTGCTTGTTCTTGTGACAATAGACGCAGGAAAGTTCGTGGTGCTTTGTCGTATTGGCTTGAAGATCTTCCTGCGCTTCCGGGTGACAGGCCGCACAATAGTGGGACGGCATATCCTGTGGATACGTGATCACCCGCGGCATGTGGACGGGGTGACAGGTGACACAGGCGGCATAATCCATGTCTTCCGTATGCTTAACATGACAGTCCATACAACCGGGAATCTCGCGGTGGCTCAGATGGCACTCGTTACACGGCAATTCCGTATGCATACTGGGATGTTCGTTAAGCTCGTCGCCTTGCTGCGGATGGCAGGTCAGACAAGGCTCTGTAAGTGCTCCCTCCAGCCGCAGATCGAGCGGCGCATGGGTATCGACATGGCAAGAAGAACAATCGTCGAGTTCGTAGTGGGCCGATCCGCTGTGGCACATACTGCACGGCGGGACGGCATCGGCGCCTTGCGGCGGATGCTCCTGGTGACAATCCAAACACCCCACCTCGGTTTTATGCAGGCCGCCTTTTTGTTGAATAGTTTCAGGCTGTTGTGGGTGACAAAAGACACAGTGCCTATTACTTAAACTCTCAGGCGCGCTTTCCTGCATCGCTTGTTGCTCCCGAGCGGTCTGAGCCTCCGCTGCCGGGGAAGGCTTCACCGTCGACGTCTGTTGACAGGCAAAAACAAACACCAGCATCACCACCAACAGAACGCCTACTGACCCGCCCACAAGTTTGGTCGGGGTAAGTCGCTTCAAGAAAGTCATCACCTTTTTCCTTTTCAGTGCGCCCATTTGCATCTCTCCTTCAGGTCAATCTCTTGTCCCCGGAGCCTAAACCACCAACACCGGTCAAGGGAAGGGATAAAGAATTTGGGTCTTTCAACCTGCCCGTTTTTCAATATAAATCCGTTCGTTCGCTATCACTAGAAGACTGTTGTGTCAAGGACTTTTTCGTGGTGGGAGCCGCAGACGACATTCTGTTTTGACATTCAAGATTCACTATTGGACTGAAAGGAAGGCTGGAGCGTCAAAATTGGAGCGGGTTATTCTTTCCAGGTATGACAAACGGCACATCCGTTGGTATCGGAGGATCCGGGCCACCCACGATAATCCCAGCGCATGATTTTATAATAGGGACTGGCATGAGCACGGTGACAGGAAAGGCACATGACGATATCGGCGCCGGGAGTCACCTGGCTGGGGGCGGAAACGTTATCCGGATCCGTTCGAGCCACAGGGGCAATCATGCTGTAGGTCGTGTATCCGGCATATTCACCGTCATTTCTCAGTTCAACATCCGTTGGATGCCGAAACCAAGGAGAAGCCGTTCCCACCTCACCCGGGGCGGTTTCCGCGTGATAGTCTCCGTGACATTCCGCGCAGAGATAACTGATTGTATCTTGAGTGTTACTCGTCGACCCCTTGTATTCGTTGTGGCTGTTTATCGTATCGTCCTGCTCCCAGTCATCGTCTTCGTTTCCCAGGATCCCATCCAGAAATCGGTAGCTCAAACCGACCGAACTCCCGTCGATTCCCATAGTATCATTGGCATGATGGGCTCCCTTAACGGCGTCCAATTCATCGACCACGGTTCTCTGCCCGTGACAACCGTAGGTTCCGGCGCAGGAAAGGGCGGTGGCTCCGGTTTGTGTGATGCCCGTGTTGTTGCGATCACCGGGTGGAGGAAACATCGACGCCGAACCTTCCGGATCAATTCCGTAAACATTATGCCCATTGGCGTCGTCATCGGTCAGCGACCAAAAATTGCCTCCCGCCAAGGGCTGGCCCGTGCCTGTAATGTTGAAAACCATCGGCACGCCCTCAACGATCGTACCCGGTTCCGTATTTGTATGGCAGCCGATGCAGTCCTTTACCAAAAGGGTGGGATTGGGTGTGGAATCAGTGACGAAATCCGTTCGGGACGCATTTAACTGGCGTGCCATGGGCAATCCACCCTGGCTGTTGTGCATCGTGTGGCAATGCGAGCAGGGCCCTGACACCCTGGCGGAGACCTCCCCTTCCGCATGTACCAGCAGCGCTACAATAATAAATGCACACGCAATAACGTTCTTCATGGGACCAGTCTTACCGCCTTTGGCCTACAAACACTCAGTTTAACGTTTTTATTCTGGCACATTCTGTGCCAAAAATCAGGCTAAGTGTAAATGCGGACGCGCTGGATTGTCAATTACAAACAAAAAAAAAGCCTGTCACGCTCACACTCTCACATTGAACGAAACAGGCTTGTCTTGAGGGTGGCGGGAGTCCCG
>CAYTTQ010000174.1:0-3636 GCA_964440795.1 uncultured Desulfobacterales bacterium
TGGCAAGCCGTCTTTTAGAGGCTGGTACACCGTTAGAGGCAATTTCCGGTATTATGGGACACCTCTCCATCGAAACCACACGCATCTATACGAAGATCGATGTCGAAGCTCTTAGAAGCGCAGCCATCGAGTTGGAGGAGGTGACCTATGCATGAGAAAGAGATCAAGGTGAAGTTCCATAGTTCGCTTGGAGACTTAATGGCGAGATTTCTCCGCGAGAAGCAGGCCTGTGGTGTCCTTCCGGTAAGCAAGCTTTGAGCGAAAAAAAAGTGAGGAGTTTTTATTGGGCAGAGGGGAGAGATTCGGTATAATTCCAGGGCAGCCATTTGCCGGGATCTTTGAATATTTGGGATGTATGTTTCTGGAGTTGGGTAAGATAATCAAACGGGTTTACCTTGCACAGGTTGCAGGTATGGATGATGCTCATGAACATATCGCCCACGTAGGCGCCATGCTTTGTCTTATAAAACAAAGCATTCTTTCTGTGCAAGATGGCCTTTTTCAGGGCCTGCTCGCATAGGTTGTTGTCAAGAGGGGCGCCCGGTTCGCTCAAAAACAGCGTCAGTTCCTGCCAGTGTTTTTGCATATACTTGATGGCTTTTCCCAGAGCCGAGTTGGGTTCGACCTTTTTGTCTTCAAATTGAGCCTTAAACCACTCCCCGAGGTCGTCCATGACGGGTTTGCTGTGTTGTTGATGGAGAGCCAGTCGTTCTTCGGCCGTCAGGTTTTGCTCCTTTGCCCGGGCATCATGGATATAAACCTTTCTCAATTCCTCCAGCACATGGGTGCACTCCTGAGGGAAGTTCCATGCAATATCAACGAAATTGCGGCGCCCGTGGGCAAGACAGTTTGCGAGCAGCGTGTTAAAATCTCCCGAAAAATTTCTCGATAACGCATCACACATCTGGATGGGCGGAGGCATGCCCGGTTTTCTTTTGGCAAGGATATCCTCAAGATTTTCCCCGGCATGTTTGCGGCCGGTAAAGAATAAAGCTATCTTGCCGTCACCTACGGCCGACAAGATCCCCGATGAGAACATCCCCTTTCGGGATGCCTCTTCATTTTCTTTCATCAACTCGAGGATTTTCATGATCGTGTCGTCATTGTATACGACCTGCCCCTGAGCGGCTTCGAATTGCAGTTGCGTAAATGCCGGGTGTATTTTGTCTGCCATCGATTCCACGATATCCCATTGCGTTGATGACGGAAGGGGAACTCCAAGGCTTGCCTGGAGTTTTTCCAGTCGATTGAACGGAAGTCCGCTTCCATATTTTAAAACCGCTATCATGGCCCCTGCTTGGGCATCATATTTATCTTGTCCGATATCCGCAGGTTCATCGGCGGCAAATATTTGCCCGCAAAGGTTGCATCGCAGCCTCTGCATTTCAAACACCGTGGCGTGAAGAGGGCTTTTTGCGGTAATCCGGACAACAGTCTTTGGCGTTTTTACCTCGTAGAGCTTTCCCTTGAGGCATTTGGGGCAGTTGTCCTTGGGTTTGAGGGTATCGTGGGGGATGCTGACTTTATCGGCCCCGCTATAAGAGGCTGAGCCGTTTCTGCCATGGCCTTTGGGCTTTGGCTTATCGTTTTCGCTTGTCGTTTTGTCTTCGGGCTGTCTTTTGTCGCTCGTTCCGCTTTGCTGATCCAACACGTTTTCCAGCTTCTCGGTCTTGTCGCCGAACAGCATCCGCAACAGCCGCCGGATGGACGCGGCCTTTTCATCCACTGCATTGCTCAACAGGTGGATGGTTTCCACCATCGCTTTGATGATCTCATAATCGCCTTGTTGAAGGGTTCCTGCTTCCACCCGCTTCAAAAGCGCGTCAACCTGTTCGAGATCCAGATCGATCCGTTTGAGGGGCTTCTTCATTGCACCGCCTCGCACAAAATCCTGCGGAACGCCTTGTCAAGGGGATATCCCCATACCGCCTTGATCGATCGGTTCGGGCGGTGAGTCCGGTCGTTCTTGCCTCGACCAGTGGTATCTCCCAGATAAAGCCAATTGGCGGCTTTGTAGCAAGTGCCGGCAAATCGGTCTTTGTCAACAAAGGTCTCCAGATAATAAATGGGATGCCGGTATATGGCCTGCCAATCCTTTGCCACCACCCGGCTCATGCGGCCTAAAATATGAGAGGCAAGATGAGGCACCCGCACCCAGGGCAGCAGCAAAAATCGGCTGTTATAGGCCATCAAATGGAGATTGGCCCTTCTCAGGCGCTCGGACCAGCCGATAAACCGGTCGCGGCACCCGATGTGCCGAGCCGCCGATGACCACGCCAGGCAGGCGATCGGCCGATTTTCGCTATAGACGATGTATTTTACATGCTCCCCGACCGGCTGCGTGTATCCCAGATAATGATGCTCGGCCAGTAAACTGTTGAAAAGTCTTTCAGCGCCGCTTCGACGCACCTGTCTGAACTCAAGAGGTAAAACTGCGGATAACTTCTTTTCTATGGGCCTGCGCTCGATTGCGATCGTTTCGGGCGCCCGGCGTTCGGCCAGCGGATTTTGCGGGCAGAACTTCTTTGCCGGCAACTTGATGTGTCCGGCTCGGTGAAGCGCCAGCATAAACCCCCGGCAAACCATATCCCGCAAAGCGCCGTTTGGTTGACGCCAATTCCAGGCCTTACAAAGCTTCACCGACAAGGCCCGCCTGCTGTCGTTGGGGTTGGCCTTAATCAAATTGTTGATGAAAGCCACGTCCTGGGCCGTTGCAACCCGGCCTCTATATGTGATCGCTAAGTCCATGAACGCAACGTAGCATCAGCATTTCTGGAACGCAAGCAAAAAAACACTATGACTCAATTTTTTTCCAAAAAGGCGCTGTATGGGCGCTTTTCGGATCGCCGTTCCAAATCAGAAGCTGCAGCTCGTGCACCAAAAGACGCGCCTGCGTCTGATCGTTCTTATTCGGCCACCATTTAAATCGTCCCTTTGACAAGCGTTTTTGAAACAGCCAGAACCCTTGCCCGTCATAGATCAACATTTTTATGGCGGTCCTTCTTTTATTCATGAACACAAACAGAAACCCGGAAAAAGGATCCGATTTGAGAACGCTCCGACATACCTGCGCCAGCCCGTCAATGCCTTTTCTAAAATCCGCAGGCTCCACCGCAAGGACGATCCGCATATGGGGAGTCAGTTGGATCATTTGCCTTTTCGCCAAAATGCCCTGGAAAGTTCCAGTAAATCAAGGTCGGCTTTTCCTTTAAACTGCATCTTCATTTTCGATCCGAAGGCATCTTCCATCTCTACGATGCACTCTGAAGCGGAAAAAGGATGAATGCAGTCCAGCTCAACAAATAAAGGAGATGGTTGTTTCTTTTCCACGGGCTCCACTTTTTGCCCTATGATACGTCTTTTTAAATCCGTGTGATTGACACGCAACGCTTTCGATATCTGGCTCAGGGGATATTTATCACGTAGTTTTGCCGCTTCTTCCCACAGATACTCCGGTATCATCTCCCGGGGCTTTCTTTTGGTCTTACGCCATTTCTCAAACTGCTCTCGGACTGATTCAAGCGCGGGCGGCAAGGCAGGCATGTTTTCGTGTTCCATCGATCGACCTCCTATATTTTTCGACCGATGATACAACTATTGAAAAATTCGAGTCAAACACGCTTACCGGAAGGACAC
>CAYTTQ010000175.1:0-3593 GCA_964440795.1 uncultured Desulfobacterales bacterium
TCGATCACTTCATCCGTTATGTCCACCCCGTCACCTTGAATAACCACGGCGCTCTTTTCAATGACGATGCTTAGATCCCGTTTCTTTTGAATCTTTACGGCAAT
The DNA here is from genome assembly GCA_964440795.1 of uncultured Desulfobacterales bacterium. Taxonomy (GTDB): domain Bacteria; phylum Desulfobacterota; class Desulfobacteria; order Desulfobacterales. Next base: position 105 of record CAYTTQ010000175.1, read on the forward strand.
ATCTCTTACCTCATTGCCGATCTCGTTCAGTAGTCGGGCCTCTTTTTTCTTCAGTTCATCTTCCATCCCGTCTCTGAGGCTCCGGAGTTCTTTGACCGACTCCAAAAACGCTTCCCTCTTCTTTTCCTTGGCCTCCTCCGACAACACAGAGTCCTTGGCCTTCAACTCTTCCTCCATCTTTCTGGCCGCGGTCTCTTTTTCCTTGAGTACTTCCCTTTTGGCCTCAACGTCCATGAGGAGCATACCCTTTGCCTCTTTGGCCGCCTCCGACTCCTGCATGATCTTGTTCAGATCGATGATACCGATCTTCATATCCGCCGCAACGGCCGGAAGAACCATCGACACACACACCAAAACGGTCACCAGACCCGCCGTTCCCATCAATCGCTTCATAAAATCCTCCTTTAGAGATCCTTTCATATCTTTTATTTTTTGCCTGCCAAATTATCCTTAAGTACCCTATCCAACTTGTCTATAATCTCAGGCACCTCCTTCAACTTACAAAGCGGCCTCAATTGTTCAGTGATATACTGACAATCGAGCCTTCCTCCCTGCCGACAGACGATGCCTCGAATATCTCCCCAATCGACTTCTCTATCAGCAAACGCTTTCAATACGATAAGGTCTTCTGCAGAACATGTAAGTAACGAACACTCGGTAGAATAGTCAAACCAGGAAGCTTGTTCAACCATATTCTTTTCGAAAGGCAATCCCGCCAGGGACACATCTATGGATACGTTGTTGGAAGCTCGGAGTAACAGGACTCTGTTGATTTGCGCAAAATCGGCGCCCTCGGTAATTCTACTGGAGAAAGCCTCTAGAAGGACGCCGGCATATTCCGCCTCCGCACCGAAATCACAGAGGAGACTCACATCAACATCCTGAGTCGTACGCATTTCTCCCCACCGCAATACGGCCATCCCCCCGATGAAACAAAACGGCCATTTCCTGCCCGCCAAAAAATCCTGCAATTCAACGGCAGCTTGGAAAAGTTTGTTCACAACGTCACCATACAGACGGGATTTAGGTTCTACAGATCATTTTGATTTCTCATCTTTCGAAAAAGCCGCTGTTGCTCGACCAACCCGGAAGTCTTTCGCTCCCGCGCATGGTCAACCACCCACTCCAACATGCCATCAATTAGTTCGAAATCCTTTCCATAGTCCTCGGACCGAAGCTCTTCCATCTTGACTCGCTGCAAGGCTGGACCGGCACGCTTCCATGTATTCACCCACGCCTTCATTCTTTCCGTGTCTTCATGCCTCATTTTTGTTTAACGACTCGATAAACCCTTTGAAATCCGGATCGAACATTGCCTCTCCCGTACTTCCAGGCTATATATTCTTGCCTGATCCTTTCCAGTGTCTCAAGTCTTTTTTCGTAAGACTGTTTATGCCAGAAAGCAAAATCCGTAGCCGCTTCTTGAAGTTTTGTCTTGTGCACCCGCGTTTTATCCAAACCGATTGCCCCCCCGTCACTTTGGATTTGAGATCCAATGTGGGTCGTTCAATGCTCAATGGTCATGTTTAGGTCAGACCTCGCCCCCACTCACGGATGAGGCACGATGGCCACCACGGTGATCATCCCTTTTTCAGGACCGTAATACCAGAAAACACGATAGGCGCCGGGGGTCTTTTGTTGAGCATAGGCCTCAAATACCTTTTCCCCGTTTGGCCCTTTCAGGGACCGAAACTCATGGGTTCTCAGAGAAGGGTGCCGCAGGTTTGTCTCAACAAACCCCAGGCATTTCCGGACGGCTTTCAGGACGTCCTTTCTGGAAAGATCATCTTCGAGTTCCCGTAAATCCTCATCCGCCTGAGGTGTAAAAACGAGTCTGTGCATGGGTCGCTATTTCGCGTATTTGGCGAAAGATCCTCGCTTCACGGATCCCGTTTCAGCCAACCCGGTAACAACTTTTTTCAACGAATCCTTGTTTTCAAAAAGCCAGGCCTCTTCTACCGGCACCTCCATCATCGGTTCGAGAACAATCCGATGCCCTTCCGTGTAGGCCCTTACGGACCGAATGTTCCCCGCCGGAAGAAGCTTGCTTAAAGAGACACGCTTCTTGGAATCAATGGTCAGACTGATCGGATTCATGAATGAGACCTCCCTTTTCTTAGCTGGCTTAACAATACTTGACGGTGGGATTTGTGTCAAGTGGGATTTCGCCTGATAGGAATAATACACAAAGCCCACCAACAGAAACGACGATTACCGGGAAGGTCCTTTCCCAAAGCAAGATCTCTTTCCCTAAGTAACCTTGAAATATCGGTTGACAATACCGAGCTTTCAAGGTAGCCTGCCCCCTATGATTGAACGCCGTCGTGAAATTGAAATACTGAACAGGTCACTAAAAAGATATCCCGTTGTCGGCATCATCGGCGCCCGTCAGGTGGGAAAAACGACTCTGGCCCGAAATTTCATCAGTAACATCGGCAAAAAAGCTTCATACTTTGACCTGGAAAACCCCGAAGACTTGGCCCGACTTGCAGACCCCATGCTCGCACTCAAGGACCTCAAAGGCCTTGTTATCATAGATGAAATTCAGCGTCTGCCGGAATTGTTTCCAGTACTCAGGGTACTTGCAGACCGCCCCGAACGAGACAACCGCTTTCTCATACTCGGTAGCGCATCTCCCAGCTTGCTGCAACAAAGCTCGGAATCACTTGCCGGCCGAATATACTACCATCAATTAAACGGTTTTGGCATGGATGAAGTCGGAGCAACTCACCACGGGAAGCTATGGCTTAGAGGAGGCTTTCCTCGATCGTACCTCTCCCCCACCCATGCGGAAAGCCATGAGTGGCGGCGGCAATTCATCAAAACATTTCTTGAAAGAGATCTCCCACAACTTGGCACAACAATCCGCTCAACCACCCTCCATCGTTTCTGGCAAATGCTCGCCCACTACCACGGACAAACCTGGAATTCCTCGGAATTCGCACGCTCTTTTGGTGTGGCGGACACCACCGTTCGAAACTACCTTGACCTAATGACTTCCGCCCTTGTTGTTCAGCAGTTACTCCCTTGGCACGAAAACATTTCGAAACGTCAGGTAAAGGCACCCAAGATCTATATTGCCGACTCCGGTTTATTGCACACACTACTTAATCTAAGGACGTCGAGAGATCTTGAGGCGCATCCCAAGGTCGGTGCATCGTGGGAGGGATTTGTTCTCCAGCAGATAATCCGCTGCCTGCGAGCAACAACAGATGAGTGCTACTTCTGGGCCACTCACGCAGGCGCCGAACTGGACCTATTGATCGTCAGGGGACGCCAACGACTCGGTTTCGAAGTAAAAAGAACCAGCTCTCCGAGTGTAACGCCATCCATGCGAAGCGCCACAAGGGACCTTAGGCTTACACACCTGGACGTTATCCACGCTGGAGAATCAACCTTTCCCTTAGCTAAAAACATTCGAGCCCTGTCCCTCGACCGTTTGCTCGAAGATCTCCATCCCCTGTCTTGATAGAACCGTAAAAGTCTACC
>CAYTTQ010000176.1:0-3527 GCA_964440795.1 uncultured Desulfobacterales bacterium
AGAGATACTGGCGCAGCTGCGCTACTACACGGGTCAATTCCCAAGAGCGGCTTTGGAAGCTGCTATAAGGAGAAAAGACGAGGTTACCCCGTCATTATTAGATGTCCTTCAACGGAGTACCGACAATCTTCAGGCGACGAAAGAAGATGAGAAGCGGATGGATTACACCTTCGCGATGTTTCTGTTGGCACAATTCAGAGAAAAAAGGGCCTATCCGCTACTGTGTCGATTTTTCAGTGGGCTTGAAGGGGATGAGTATTGGTTCTGTGGCGATATTGTAACCGAGGACTTACCACGCCTGTGGGCATCGGTCTTCGACGGCAATCTCGACGCGCTGGTTGCAATAGTAGAGAATCCGCGAATAGACCAATTTATTAGAATAGCAGCGGTGAAAGCGATGGGGATTCTGTATTTGCACGGTGAACTGGATCGCGAGCGTATTACGGAAACTTTTCATAAGCTGATAGATAATTCTGAGGTCAAGAAGAGCCCGGATGTTATTGGTGACCTCGTGTACCTTGCCGGAGAATTGCATCTAACAGGGCTGCAACCACAAATCGAGGGAATCTATCAAGAAAGGCTGGTGGACCGGATGGAGCACCCACTTAGCCGGATTAACATATTCTTTTCATTGCCTGAGAAGCAAGTACTTGGGCGATTAAAAGAAGACCGACACCACACCAAAGTCAATTGTTTGTCATAGCATAGAATTCCCGGAAAACACCGTTTGAGTTTCCCGGATTTCACCGTGGGAAATTCCCGGAAAAAACCGGGGGCAGTCAAGACACGGCTCCCGGATCACGGCTACCCTTTGTCGAAGAACCACAAACGACGAAGGAGGACCCACGGAGGTGCTTAACATGCCCCAAATACATGGTATCAGAGAAATGGCGCGAGAAGGATGTTCGGTAGCGGAAATCTCGCGAACGAAAGCGGTTGATGAAAAAACCGTCCGCAAGTACTTGAGTCAGGACGATTTCTCGCCGCGTCCACCGGAGAAATCCCTGAGAGCTTCGAGACTCGACGCTCATAAGCGGTTGATCGATCAATGGCTCGAAGAGGATCGAACGCGATGGCGAAAACAACGCCACACGGCCAAACGTATCCACGATCGGCTTAAACAGGAATCGCCCGGTTACGATTGCTCGTACAACATCGTGCAGCGGTATGTGAAAGAGGCGCGATCCATACTGCGAGCCCAACGTGCGAGCCAGGAGTTGGTCTGGCATCCTGGTGAATCGCAATCAGACTTCGGCGAAGCGGATTTTCATGAGGGAGGCGTGTTAGTACGCAAGAAATATCTGGCTCTCTCATTCCCACAGAGCAACAACAGCTTCACGCAGGTGTTCGGTGGCGAGACGGCCGAATGCGTCTGCCAGGGGTTACAGGACATTTTTGTCTACATCGGCGGCGTGCCCTGGGTCATCGTATTCGACAACGCTTCCGGCGTTGGTCGCCGAGTCGGCGAGGTGATTCATGAATCAAAGCTGTTTCACCAGATGCGAGCGCATTACGGATTCTCAGTCCGGTTCTGTAATCCGTATTCGGGCCATGAAAAAGGCAACGTGGAAAACAAAATCGGCTATACCCGCAGGAACCTCTTCGTCCCCGAACCGGCTTTCGACGACGTGGAAGCCTATAACCGCGAGCTTCTCGATCGGCACCGGGAGAAAGCCGAGGAACAGCACTACAAGAAGCTGCTGCCGATCAAGGAGCTGTATCAGGCGGATAAACGGGCGCTGCTCCCGTTACCGTCCAGGCTGTTTGACGTATGCCGGTACGAGTACCTGAAAACCGATGGGTACGGGAAGATTCAGCTTGACGGGCGGCATTATTACTCAACCCGGCCTGAATACGCCGACCGGGAAGTCCTGGTGGCTGTTCGTGCGCATACCGTCGAGATCCTTGACGAAAAGAAACGGCTTGTGGTTCGGCATACGCGCCAATACGGCACAAAGCGCAGCGACACCGTCGATTACCGCACCTCGCTTGCCATGCTGACGCGGAACGCCGGTGCGTGGCACAACAGCGGTATTCGTGAGCTGGTGTCGCCGGCGCTCAAAGGAGTGATGGACAGTCAGCCACGAGATCAGTTGAAAGCCACGTTACGAATCATGCACCAACTCACTACCACCTATAGCTTTGAGACGGCTCTCCAGGCACTGGATGCGGGGATTCGGATAAACCGGACCGGCTTCTGCGATACCGCGGTGTTAGCCGCTCGTATCAGCGAATATGGACTGGATACGGCGGCCGAACACGGACCGGACCTGAAGATCTACGATGAGCTCCTTGCTGATACGGCGGTCAAGCCATGAACCTTACAAGAAAAGAACGAGAGACCATGCGCGAGGAAATAGCCGTCTACAGCCGCAAGCTGATGCTCTCAGGCGCTGTTATCGAGTTGTGTACTGCCGAAGCGACACCGAAGCAGGAGCAGTTCCTTCATCGGGTGTTGACCGAAGAGCTGATACAACGTGAACGCAATAAAAAGGCACGATTGCTCAAACGGGCGGGGTTCCCGATGCTCAAGAGCTTCGCCGAGTACGAGTTCTCCGGGATCCGCTTTCCCCCGGCGTTGTCGCAGGAAGAGCTTCTCAGCTGCCGATTTATCGCTGAGAAGAAGAACCTGGTCCTCTATGGCGGGGTCGGTACGGGTAAGACCCACATGAGCCTTGCCCTGGGCATCATCGCCTGCGAGATGGGCTTACGAGTCCGATTCTACACCGTCACTGAACTGGTACTCAAATTGTCGGATGCCTATCGCAACGGAACACTGGAGCGATTGGTGCGCGATCTGAAGCAGTTGGATCTGCTGATTCTCGACGAATGGGGCTATGTCCCGGTGGACCGGGAAGGCTCGCAGCTGCTGTTCCGCGTCATCGCCGACAGTTATGAGAGCAAAAGCCTGATACTCACCACCAATCTGGAGTTTTCCAAATGGGGGAGCGTATTCACCGACGAACAGATGGCCGCAGCGATGATCGATCGACTCGTTCACCACGGCCATCTGGTGATGTTCGACGCAAAAAGCTATCGCATGACCCACGCGCTGATGCGTCACGACACGAGTACCGGACCGATGTCCGGAAAGGAATCAACATGATACTGACACCGAGAATGATCGCCGACATGCGGCGGTACTGTAAAGTCGATGAACACCTTGAGGCGCTGCTTCTGGAGCGCTTCGGCAGCGAACCGTATCCGCATGAATATACCGAGCATGATTTGTATGAGCAGACGAGGAAAATCATTGCACAATACAACGAAGCTCAGACTTCTGCGTCAAAGAACTCTCTCGAGCCGGAGGTTGCCCGGCCGATTGAATCTGAGAAGGAACAAGGAGGTAACTGTACAGATCAGCGTACATAACGTGTGGGAAGACCACACGGTAAAACCCGGGAATTTCCCACGGTTTTTTCCGGGACGCTTACACGGCGAATTCCGGGAATTTTGCTTGACAGAAAACACCTCCGGCCGGTCACGAGGTGTACCCGTACTTGCTACGGGGCCTGGCGATCACGCGG
>CAYTTQ010000177.1:0-3523 GCA_964440795.1 uncultured Desulfobacterales bacterium
GATCTTGAACTTTTTACTTAGCCATCTAAAATCGGACTTTTTACGACTTGATCAGCCTTGAGTTGCACTAAATACTGGAAAAATTTACGAAAAGGTTTCTTTAATGGAATCTCTCCACCAACAAGAGAAAAATCAGTTCATACGGTTATTTGAACAGGAAGGAATCGATCGTATCGATGACCGCATGGCCGTTTTGACGGTTTTTCTCGACGTGGAAAGACATGTAACCTTCGAAGACATCTTGGAGCTGCTTCGGGAAGACGGGTATCACCTCCCGCCTGATTTTGTCAAAAAAACCCTTTCCCTGCTTTGCCGCTACGGATTTGCCGCCAAGAAAGAATTTAAGGGACAACCGACCCGGTACGAGCACCGGCACTTAGGCCGGCATCATGACCATCTCATTTGTACCAAGTGTAACAAAATCGTAGAGTTTGAAAATCAGCAAATGGAAGCGATGCAACTCGATATCGCCGCTTCGCACGGGTTTTACGTGTTGCAACACCGGATGGAAATCTACGGACTTTGCGGGGAGTGTTTGAAGGATCGAACCTGCCTGATGTCTTTGGCCAACGCTCATGAAGGACAGCTGGGCACGGTAGAAGAGTTTTACGGGGGAAGCGGCGCTCAGCTCAGACTGGCCACACTGGGGATGCGAAAAGGGGATCTGGTGGAGGTGATTACCAACAGTGGCAAAGGTCAGTTGATTGTGGCGGTCAATAATACGAGGCTGGCGATCGGCCGGGGGGTTGCCAGCAAGGTTCTCGTGAAACCCAACGGGTGCAGAAAGGTGTCCGATGAAACTTAGCGAGTTACGGCAGGGTCAGAGTGCCACAGTGGTTCGTGTCGGGGGAAACGGTGCCTTTCGAAGACGGCTTCTGGAAATGGGGTTTCTTCGCGGAACCGATATTTATGTAGAAAAATACGCCCCGCTCCGAGACCCCATAGAGCTCATACTCAAGGGGTATCACGTATCTCTTCGTGTCGAGGAAGCGGCGCAAGTGGAGATTGAAAACCCCAGAATCGGCGGTAGGGCATAGATGGCGGAGAAACCGATTACAGTCGCCCTCGCCGGGAATCCTAACTCGGGCAAGAGTACCATATTCAGTAATCTGACCGGCAGTCGTCAGAAGATCGGAAACTGGCCCGGTGTAACGGTAGAAAAAAAAGAAGGACACCTCACTGCCTACGGCTACGACCTCACCATTGTAGACCTTCCTGGAACGTACAGCCTTACCGCCTATACCGTGGAAGAGATCGTCGCACGGAACTTCATCCTGGACGAGCAACCCGACGTGGTCGTTGACGTCATCGACGCATCCAACCTGGAGCGGAACCTCTATCTTGCCACGCAATTGCGGGAACTCGACACGAAAGTCATATTTGTGCTCAACATGGCGGACATGATTGAGCAACGGGGATTAAAGATCGATGGTGAAAAGCTGTCGGAGCTTTTGGATGTTCCGGTGATTTTCACGGTGGGCAATGCCAATAAGGGGACTCAGAAGCTTTTGAGCGCCATTGTGTCCATCGCCGAATCGGGGTCCAAGGTGCCGCCGGTGCGCAGAGTTCATTATGGCAAAGATGTTGAGCAGTGTATCGATGAGGTCGCCCGGATCATAGATGAGGAGATGCCGGACCGACCCTATACGGATGTGCGTTGGGTTGCGATAAAGCTTTTGGAAGACGACAAAGTTATAAAGGACCGATTAAAGCACATCGACGATTCCGTAGCCGAGGTTGTCCTAGAAGCGGTGGCGGCAAGGCGGGAAAGATTGCGGGGCTTGTTCGACGACGAACCCGAAATCGTGATGACCGATTATCGATACGGATTTGTGGCCGGAGTAATCAAGGAAGTAGTCAAGACGATATCCGAGCACAGGGCGGATATGTCCCGACGGATGGATCAGGTCTTGACGAATCGGTTGCTGGGTATTCCGGTTTTTGTCTTTTTCATATGGGCCATGTTTCAAATTACCTTCACGGTCGGGGCCTATCCCATGGATTGGATTGAGGTGGGTGTCGGGTGGTTGAGCGGACAAGTCAGCCGCTTGCTACCATCCGGGATGTTCGAGGGCCTGATCGTCGATGGCATTATTGCCGGTGTGGGCAGCGTTGCCGTATTCTTTCCCAACATCTTGATTCTCTTCTTTTGCATCGCCATTTTTGAAGATACCGGCTATATGGCCCGGGCGGCCTTTTTGATGGACAAGGTCATGCATCTCATCGGGCTGCATGGAAAGTCGTTTATCCCGATGCTTATGGGCTTCGGATGTAATGTGCCGGCCATAATGGCGACCCGGACGCTGGAAAGTCACAAAGACCGTGTACTTACCATCTTGATCAATCCTCTGATGTCTTGTTCCGCCAGGTTGCCGGTCTACATATTACTGGCGGGAGCCTTTTTCGGGGCGAAAGCGGGCAACGTTATTTTTTCCATTTATTTCTTAGGAATCGTCCTGGCCATTTCGATGGGCAGATTGTTTAGGTCCACCCTGTTACGAGGCGAGGTTGCCCCTTTCGTAATGGAGCTTCCTCCTTATCGGGTGCCCATGCTCAGGAGCCTGTTGATCCATATGTGGGATCGGGCCAAGGTGTTCCTTAAGAAGATGGGCGGTGTTATCCTCGTCGGTTCGGTGGTTGTTTGGGTACTCAGCAGTTACCCGAAGACGGTAACCTACTCCGTGGATTATGAGGCCCGGATGGATCAGCTCCGGAGCCGCTATGCGTTGCTGATGAAGCGGGTGACCGGTACGCCACGGGAGGTGTTGCAGCAGGAACGAGACAAACGGATCGCCGCCCTGGCGGCCCGGAAGGCGAGCGAAACGGTTGAAAAATCCTATATGGGCCGAATCGGGAAAGGGTTGGCTCCCGTACTTGAACCGATCGGGATCGACTGGCGGGGCACGGTAGCGGTCTTGTCGGGATTTGTGGCAAAGGAGATCGTGGTCAGCACGATGGGGGTCTTGTATGCGGTGGGGGGTGAAGACCAAAAAAAGACCACGGCCTTAAAATCCGCGTTGAGAAAATCAGGGATGACGCCTCTTTCGGCCTATGCAATGATGGCCTTTATTCTCATCTATGTTCCCTGCTTGGCAACAGTCGCAGTGATCCGACGGGAAACGAACTCCTGGAAATGGGCCTTTTTCAGTATGGGCTATAGTACCGCGTTGGCGTGGGTCGTGGCGTTTGTCATCTTTCAAGGGGGAAAGCTGGTCGGGTTCGGATAAAGAAGACGGCGCCGATGATCGTGTCTTCATACTGATGGTATTGGAGACTGATGTAGCCGATGATCAGGGCAGCGATCAGAGAGGCGATTACGGCCCCATGGATGGGGTTGCCGTTGTAATAATAGGCGACACCCATTCCCCCGAGTACGGCATGAGAAATTCCACCGCTGATAAAGACGATTCGCTTGACAACCACATAGGTTCCCGTAATACCACACGCCACGCCGGCTAGAAGGCCCGCAATAAGTGCATGTTGCAAAAAGCTTTGGCCGCTGAGCGCTTCAAGAAATTCCATT
>CAYTTQ010000178.1:0-3506 GCA_964440795.1 uncultured Desulfobacterales bacterium
CGGCAGTCCCCGTTGATGTCTCCGACCAGATCGAATTGTGTGGGATCCGTCCCGTTCACAAATTCGTCCATATTCGTGAAAGCGTCATTATCAAAATCATCTTCCGGCAGGACGTCCATCAACGATTCGTACGGATCCTGCAAATCAAAATCGATTATCAGGCTCTCAAAAGCATCCCCCATAGCATCGCCGTCCTCGTCTTGCCATTCAGCGGCGTGACTCGGAAACGCGTCGACCGCGTCGGGAACCATGTCCGCATCCGAATCCGCTCTTATCTGCCAAGCCAAGGCAAAATCCCAGTTAAATGCCGCCTGGGCCGGACCCGGCCGGACCTGCAGCAGATATTCGTGGCCGCGGGTCAGGGAAACAAAGAGATTTTCCGTGTTTTCGTTGCTGCTCTTGGATTCAGAAACCACCGTCCCGTCTTGGGTCAAATCATACAAAAAAAGGTCCATGTCATACAGCATCGCCGTCCCGTCAAACGAGTACGGTGTGCCTCCGTCGATGCACAGATTCCAGACCAGGGCCGCAGACAAAAGGGTGTACACGCCATCGGCGACGAAGTAATAAGACGCCGTCGCATTGGCATCGTTTCCGCCGAACCGCGGATCGTAGTCAAACCCCTCAGGAGCGATGGCCCCTTGTCCCTCCGCGTGGTCCTCGACACTGTTTTGCTCACCCGAAGCGACAATCCGATAGCTGTTGTAGACGTTGAGCTGGCCGGCACCGTATCGCCTGTCAAGTCGGTTGTCCGTTCGATCGTCGGGGATGCCGCGATAGTCCGTAATCTCCACACTGCCTGAATTGTTGGTGAAGCGATCCGCACCGGCCATGAGGGCGGCCTTGATCACCTCTGAACGTTCGGCGTTATAGATAATGTCGCCGTTCCGATTGGTCGTCGTCATGTATACGGGGTCGGTTGAGAGGTCGGGATCCGTGTGTCCCACCTCGATAAGAAGGGCTGCCGCCGCTGACACGACAGGCGCGGCGTAACTGGTCGGGGTGACGGGCGTAACAATGAGAGGCGCCGTTCGGCCCGCAGTATAGATTTCGTCCACCGCCGCCGTGCCGTAGGGATGGCTTGCGTCGGTACGTCCCACGGTGATTGCGTTAAAAGAACTACTCAACAATTCTCTGGCTGTGGAACCGTTGTTTAACGCCGCTACTTGCAAAAACTCATCTCTGTCCACAACCCAATCCAGACGCCTCAACACTTCCGGGTTACAGCTTGCTCCGCTTGACACCCAGCTGTGGTTGGCGATTCTGCTCGAAGACTTGTCCGGCTGCCGGCCCCAAAAGAAGAGTCTTAAAAAGCCGTCTTGAAGCCAATGGTTTCCTTCGTATACCGTAACAGTGGAAATGCCGGGGGCGATAGCGGTATCGTTGCCATAAAAATATCTCCCCACGGTGGTCGCATGGCCGGAAACCCCGTCGTCTCCGGAAGCGTTGAAAAACTCTTTGCCGACAAAGGCGTTGTCGACGACATTCGGCATCCAGTGACCGGATGAGGCACTTTCCACCTGAGTCACCCAAACATCGTCACCGTTGACCTGGACATCCAGCTCCGATACCAAGGCGGTATAACCAATGTCCTCTCTATAATCGGCATAAGCGGGAGAACTCATCAGACACCACAAAGAGAGAAGACAAATGCCCAAAGTTACCAATCCGGACGGTTTCACTGTTTTTCTCCTCAAAACAGTACGAGTTGAATGTCTATTTTTTCCTCAATCGCCGAATACCGGCCAACGAAAAGAGTCCGCCACCGGTCCCGAACAGTAACAGTGAACCGGGGATCGGTACTTCCGCCGTAAGAATCTCAACTTCTACATTATTCTGCAAAAGCGCTTTTTCGATTTTTGCCGTCGTTCCGTCCTCGCTTGTGGTAAAAAGCTCATTCGAAAGTGAAAAATCGAGTTCCGTGATCCCAAGGCCGGTAAAATCCAGCTCTCCGGATACATTGAATGTGCCGGACAAGGGGCCCGGGCCTTCATAAGGGCCGGCGCTAAAGGAATCGGTTTCCCCGTTTACCGTAAGCAGGACGGATAATCCGGCACTGGTGGCGTTGCTGCCTTCACCTGTCAGGGAGTAGCTTCCCCATTCACTGATTTTCACTTTTCGGATGGCATAACCTTCATTTGCCTTCAAGGTCATGGACAAGACTCCGGCGGTAATGTCATCGGCACCCCCTCCGGCCTCTGATACAAAGGCGGTCGGAAAATAGAGCTGCCGATTGCCGACCAGCGTCGGCGTGTTGTACAACGCATGGCCCTCCGTATCTGTCCGCTCGTTTATACTGAGGAAATCAACTTCCGTTCCATACAAATCCCCGTATCCGGCGGAAAAAGAACCGAATGCCGATTGGGTAGACAGAAAGCTCAGCATTCCCAACATAATCATTGTCAACAGCCGCATTTTAAGCATCTTCAGGCATCTCCTTATTCTCTAATCAATTCTGTAACCCGAACACTTACAGCACACGAAGGTCGGTCACACTCGCGCCCGGGCGTTTCGTTTCAGCCAGAAACCAAAGACGCCCAAACCCGATGTAAAGAGCAGAATCGCCCCGGGGATCGGTACCGGCTCATCGTTGACGGACAATCCGATCGCCGGACCGTCGATGACCTTTTTCTGGATGAAAGATGTCGTCCCTGATTCGCTCGAGGTTTGAAGGGTATTGTTCCAGCTGACCATAACCTGCGTCACCGGGGCCCCATACGATCCGAAGTCAACCTCCCAATCGAGTGCAAACGGACCCGACGAATCCACCGGCATGCTGAATTCAGCCAAAGAAAAATCCATTCCAACCTCGCCTGCGCCAACAAGGGGAGTCACCGTCAGTAATCCATTGACGTTGGCCTGAGTTTGCGATGAGCCGTCGCCGGACATGGTGAAATCTCCGAATTCCCGTATAAAGACCCGATCAATCGCGTACCCGTCCTTGGCGGTAATCGTGAACTGCAACGTACCGGAGGTTGTGTCCGCACTCCCTCCTTGGGCGTAGGAGGAAAATTGGGTGGGAAAAAAGAGCAGTCGATCCCACCCCGGTTGATGGGTCGGCATTCCAAACAGCGGAAGCGTATCGGTTGTTGATTCTTCCACAACGCCGCCGAAATCCACCATGGTCCCGGCAAAATCGCCATAGTCGATCGACGCCAGGGCACTTCCGCTTCCGAACCAAAGACCCAAAAGCAGAACCAGATAGAGCAGAACCAGATAGAAAAGTGGCCTTTGTTTTTTAGTCATCCCTTCGCCTTCCTCCCTGTAATAGCATAAGATGCGTAACCCGTTTTCCGTACCCATTCTTCTAGCAAACTGCGGGTGACAAAATGAAGGCGGCAACATTAAGAGCAGGTGAACATCTCGTGACAAATACCGGAGACGTGAAATATCCCCCCCGAAAGGGCGGGACTTGCCGCCGGCGCCCCATAGGGGCAAAACACCTGACGTGAGAGACAGGGCGCTTTTCACCGGTTTCCATTTCGATCCATCTCCGGCTCGCTAAG
>CAYTTQ010000179.1:0-3481 GCA_964440795.1 uncultured Desulfobacterales bacterium
AAAGACGGGCGAAAGCCGAGATGGCAAAATGTGAAGTTATTTTTGCGCGAGCCCTAAGGTTGGCAATTTTCGCCGGTCCAAAGGGTTTGCCCCGGGGCCCCGAATATGACATGCCGGCAAAATACTTGAGTAAATACCGGTCATGCATTAGGATACCCGGTGTCCTTTTGGAACAGCAGAATGGAGGGAGCCGCTTATGAAAGCAGGTAAACTGATAGCCGAGCTTGAAGAATTTGAACGGTTGCTGAAAGAGTTTGAACGTCAGAAGCAGTCCCTTCTCGGAAAACCGGTCGCCGGATTACACGATGACTGGACCCCACAAGAACAACGGGTTCATTATTCGTTCGACGACTTCAGGCTCTTGTTGATTCGAACGTACTATCGCCTCCGACCCTATATCGAGACTTATAGTTGTTGCTTCAGGACCACAAAAGAAGACGGCACGGAGGGTGAGGAGATATATGAGGTTGTCATCGAAAAGAGTTCGGCCGATTTCGCCGTACTCTATGACGACCTGGAACAGATACGAAATCACCTTCGCCAGTATAGTCCGGACACCGTACTCGATAAGCGGGGACGGCCCAAAGAAGACTCAAATGCTCGGTAATGATGGGGCATCAATTTGATCAGTCCCGGTAACATCCCATAACCCCACGCAAAGGGCGACGACGGATAATTTAGTATGAGAAGGCATTCCAAGTGGGTCAAGATCGGGGTGTTGGCCGTAATGATCGGGGGCCTGCTTTTTTTGCATTATTTGCCTTTTCAGGGCCTCCAGTTTCATCAGGCGGTTTTTAGGATGCTCTTCTATCTTCCCTTGATACTCGGCACCTGGTGGTTCGGTCGAAAAGGGACCTACTGGGTCTTGGCCACCGTATCCCCTCCCCTTGTGCCTTTCGCATTATATGGATGGCAGGACTTCTCGTTCGAAAATATCGCACGGCTGTCGGAAGGGCTTCTCTACATCGGCATGGGTTTCCTTTTGGCTTTTCTGGTTGAGCGGGAACGAAAACGGCAACAGGCCTTAATTGAAGCCAAGAGCTTGGCCGCCATCGGGAAGACGGTCTCGGAAATCGCCCACGACATGAAAACCCCCCTGATAGCCATCGGTGGATACGCCAACTTGATTTCCAAGCGGTTGCCCGACGATGATCCCGATCGACAAAAACTCGACGTGATCATAAAAGAAATCGGCCACATGGAAGCCATGGTCCAGGAGATGCTCGATTTCAGTAGACCGGTCAGACTTAAACCGGAACAGGTCGAAATGAACGGATTGGTCGAGGATGCCATTCAAATCGCCCAACCAATGGCGCAAAACGGGGGTGTTGCGCTGGCCCCACGATATTCGGGTAGCCCTCTGCACGTATACGCCGACACCAACAAGATGCGACAGGTCTTGGTGAACCTGCTTACCAATGCGGTCCAGGCCTCTCCTTCAGGGGAACGTGTTGTCGTTGAAACCTACGGTCATCGGGACACGGCGGTGGTCAAGGTAGCCGATTGCGGATGCGGTATTCACGAAGAGATCGCCGACACGGTCTTTCAGCCCTTCTTTTCGACAAAAGAGCGGGGGACCGGACTCGGCCTTTCGGTGGTCAAACGAATTGTGGAGGCCCACCAAGGGTCGGTCTCTTTTCACAACAATCCTGAGAAGGGCGCCACCTTCTTTGTCGAACTGCCCCTGGTCGAATCGGAATCGCATTAAGGTACGGAGCATGAAATTAGACCCCGAATTAGGCCGTTCCCCGGCGTTTCTCGATGTGTTGTTGTCCTCCATCCAGCATGTCCTGCTGGTTGTCGACACAGCAGGTAAGATCCGGTATGCCAACCCCGTCGTTAGTCACGTCTTCGGGTATTTACCGGATGAACTGGCTGGAAAGGATCTGTCCACGCTCTTTGCACCCGAGGACATGACCTTTTTGTACCCAAACCTGCTCCACCTGGCCGGTAAGGGGAAAACCTTTGAGGGCGAAATCGTCTTCTTGCGCAAAGACGAAACCCGATTTCTGGCCTTTGTCGTATTCAAGCCCTTTCGGACGGGTCCGGACGACAAACCGGTCACCCTGGTTTCCGTTCAAGTCGTTGATGCGTTGGCGGCGCAAGGCATGCCCTTTAATCCAAGTTACTGTAAAGAACTGATAAAATTGGCGGACGGCATCGCTCATGAAATGCGCAATCCCGTGGCGGCCATCGGCGGATTCGCAAGACGTCTTCGAAACGCAGATGCGTCGTCCCGGCGTGAAGAACACTACGAGGGTATGATGGAGAGCCTTCGGCGCCTCGAAGGGCTGGTTGAAAAGGTCGAACTCTTTGCCCGTCTTCCCAAGCCCTGCCTGAAGTCCGTCTCACCGAAAGAACTCATTGACCGGATTGTTTCTGCTTATAAACAGGCGGCAGAAAGTCGCGGCATCAAGTTACGTGCCGAATTGGAGGAAGGCACCCTATTTTTGGATAAGGCGCTTTCATCCAGGGCTATGGCCATACTCATCGAAAACGCCATGGACGCCGTTTCCAAACAGGGCGAAATCACCGTGCGGGGCGTCCTCGACGACAATGAATATCGGATCTCCGTGAGCGATACCGGATGCGGAATCTCCCCCAAAGACCTTCCCCGGATTTTCGACCCCTTCTTTCGAACCAAGCCCGGCGGTATTGGCGTTGACTTGACGGTTCTAAAACGAATCGTGGAAGGCCAAGCCGGCAGCGTGGAAGTGGTATCCCAACCGGGGACGGGAACCACCTTTACGCTGCGGTTTCCCATAGAACGGCGACGAACCCTTCGGACCTGCCGATTCGAAACGTAAAGGCTCGGGACACCACCCCTATGCTTGCGTCTGGCGATTCCCTTCCAGCAGGGCTTTTAACCGATCTCCCTCGATTTGCTCTTCCTTTAACACCAGCGTGGCGCCTTCTTCCATGACCTTTTGGTGACGGGTCAGGATGTCGTGGGCAACCTTGAATTGGGCATCCAAGATCTCTTTAACCTCCGTATCGATCAGTTGAGCCGTTTGCTCACTATAGTTGTTGCCACGGTTTAAATCCATATCCGGGAGCTGTTTCCCCCGTTCCCGTTCCAGGTACATATGACCTAGCTTTTTGCCCATCCCATATTCCGTCACCATACTTCGGACGATCTGGGTGGCCTTGGATAGATCGTTATGGGCACCGGTGGAGACATCTTCGAAGACGATACTCTCAGCCGCCCGACCACCGAGCATCACGGCGATCTTATTGAGGAGTTCACCTCGACTCATCAAAAACCGATCCTCCGTCGGCACCTGAAGCGTATAGCCCAGGGCCGCCACGCCACGGGGAATGATGGAGACCTTTTGTCACAAGGTCGATGATTGATCTCTGACCGGGCCCTGGGAGGCTGTCGGAAAACTTGCAGGAGAGCGAAAGTGGAAGTTCTTCGACAAGCTCCTAGGTGGGCGTATTCGAGGCTTTTTTCTCGGAATCGGTGCTTAAAATAATCCTT
>CAYTTQ010000180.1:0-3456 GCA_964440795.1 uncultured Desulfobacterales bacterium
CCAGGCCATCTATCGTATTGACAGCATCGGAGAAGGTTCCAGCGGCGCACAAGCCAGCGTGCAGCTTGAATATCGGCTATTGCCCTACTGAGGGTAAAGGGAGGAATCAGTTATGTCCCGAAAACTCTTGAAAATCTGTGGCATATTTTTGATTGTGAGCAGCGTTTGGCTGTCCGCACCCCTCCACCAAACGGGTCAAAGGGCGCTGGCTACCACCAATGCGACCTATACTGCAGAGCCGCCCTTTTTGCCCGGGAGTGTACCCCCTTTGGTCATGCTGGTAATGGCGCGGGATCACAAGTTATACTACGAAGCTTACAATGATGCATCCGATCTTGACGAAGATGGTGTGCTGGACGTTGGATATGATCCGAGTATCGACTATTACGGGTACTTCGATTGTTACAAATGTTATACATACGATTCTGCGGATAACAGATTTGAACCCAGTGCGGTGACCGTCGATAAAACCTGTTCCGGTGCTACCGACTGGAGCGGGGATTATCTTAATTATCTGACCATGTCTCGCATAGACTGCTTGCGAAAAGTCCTCTACGGTGGGTATCGTTCCACCGACACGGCTACGGAAACCGTGTTGGAGAGGTCATATATCCCGCAGGATTCTCATACCTGGGGTAAAGAGTATAAGAGTGTTGCCGACGATGGGTATGATATTGCAGATTATACGCCCTTGAGTGAGCCCACGTCCGGAAGGCATCTCTTTGCGTCCGTGTCGCTTAGCTCAAGTGGCGATCCCCTCCTGAGAGTCTTACAAAACCGAAGCGAACGTATTTGGGATTGGGTGGCACAGGAGACCTATCAGGCTCACGGCGTGGGCTCACCCACCGATTACGTGGTCAGAATACAGGTGGGGGTGTCCGGGTTGTTGGAAGACAACTGTAAACAGTACACGACAGGGGTTTATAAGCCGGTAGGTCTGCTTCAAAGATACGGAGAGTCGGACCTTATGTACTTCGGTCTGTTGTCCGGTTCTTATGAACACAATACGAGAGGCGGTGTTCTTAGAAATGAGATCCTTTCCATTTCAGACGAAATCGACGCGAGCACGGGTCAGATACAGTCCGGGGGGATCATCGATACCATTGATCGGCTGCGGATCTCCGGTTACAGCCATAGCTCCCACTCTCATGATTGCGGGGGCATTTTCAACAGGCCAATGAACGACGGGGAGTGCCGTATGTGGGGAAACCCCATAGCCGAAATGATGTACGAAACACTGCGATATTTCTCCGGCGCCGGTTCTGCAACCTCAGACTTCACATACAGCGGAAGCACACCGGACGATGATTTGGGCCTGCCCTTGGCCACGTGGGATGATCCTTATGCAGCGGGTAACTATCCCTACTGTTCGAAAGCCTTTATGCTGGTATTTAGTGACACCAGCCCGTCGTATGACACGGATCAACTGCCCGGAACGGCGTCGGAATTCGGTTCCACATTCACCGGGACACTGGGTACGCTGGATGTTGAGACTTTGGCTGACACAATCTCAACCGCAGAAGGCATTTCGGGGTCCTACTTTATTGGACGGAACGGATCCGACTACGATGGTTCTTGCGAGGCAAAGACCATTTCCGGCTTTGGAGATATTCGGGGGCTATGCCCGGAAGAGCCTACCAAGCAAGGGGGGTATTACTCCGCTTCCGTAGCCTACTACGGGTTGACCAACGATTTGCACAGTACGGCTGAGGAAGATCAGATGGTGAGAACGTATACAGTCGCCCTGGCTTCTCCGCTTCCCAAAATTGAGATCCCCGTGGGAACAAATACCGTTAGCTTGGTTCCCTTTGCCAAGTCCGCTTTCTACAGCGGGATCCCTGATTCAACGGAAGGCGGTTTTCAGCCCACTAACCAGATTGCCGAGTTCTTCGTCAAGTCCCTCACCGATACTACGGGAGAGTTCCGGATCAGTTTTGAAGACGCCGAGCAGGGCAACGACTTCGACATGGACGCTCTGGTCATTTACAAGTATGAAGTCCAGAATGCTTTGGGAACGCCGGTTGCCGATCCTGCCAACGGGACCCAGGTTGAAATCACGCTTGACTCCGATTATGCGGCGGGCGGCGTCGAGGCACATCTGGGTTACCACATCTCGGGAACTACCGCTGACGGCACCTATATAGATGTCTTGGATGCAGATACCAATTTTGGAAACTATGATGAATACTGGCTGGATACTGATCGACTCAAGAATGCCGACGATGATGAAAGTGACGATGACAGCAAATGGTTGTCCGTTAGGACCTTTACCCCCAGCGGATCTCCGGCGGCGACTCTAATCGAAAATCCACTCTGGTATGCCGCCAAGTGGGGCGGGTTTGAAGACAAGGACGGCGATGGTACCCCTAACCAACAAGATGAATGGGATGCAGACTCAGATGGAGTTCCGGACACCTATTTCTACGTGCAGAACCCCTTAGAGCTGGAAACCCAGCTCGGGGAGGCCTTTGCCAGCATCCTGGAAAGGATGTCTTCCGGTACGGCCGCCGCAGTGGTGGCGGATTCCCAGTCCGGCACGGGAGGCGTTTATCAAGCCATATTCTACCCTCGGTTGACGGACTTGAATGGGAAAGAGGTGTCGTGGATCGGCAATGTAAAGGCCCTGTGGCTGGATACATACGGCAATATTCGGGAAGACACGGATAGTGACGGTGTCATGGCCATGGCGTCCGACAAAATCATCCGGTTCTATTTTGACGAAAACAACTCCCGGACCCGGGTCAAGACCTACACCGATACGGACTCGGATGGTGAAGCAGACAGTGGTTCGGAGACCATTGTCGAAGTCGGGGACACCGTGCCCATCTGGGATGCCGGTGAATCCTTGGCGGAGCGGGATTTGACATCGTCTCCGCGGGACATAGAAACATGGGTCGACACAAACGGCGACGGTGTCATTGACAGTGGTGAAACCATTGCTTTTGACGCCACCAATGCGAGTACGTTACGTCCGTATCTGGCTCAAACTACGGATACGGAGGCCGAAACCCTCATCGATTATATCCACGGCGAGGAGCAGACTGGATACCGTAGCCGAACGATCGATGTAAATGGTACCGACAGAATCTGGAGGCTGGGAGATATTGTCTATTCAACACCCACCGTGGTAGGAAAACCAAAAGAACGCTATGACATCATCTATGGGGACAATTCGTACGCCGGGTTTAAACAGCAGTACAAGGATAGGCGACAGGTCATCTATGTAGGGGCGAACGACGGGATGTTGCACGCCTTTAATGGCGGGTTTTATGACGAGGCGGCGTATACTTTTACAGATACAACCGGCTATGCCTTGGGTGAAGAGTTGTGGGCCTATGTTCCCTATAATATCTTGCCCCATCTCCAATGGTTGGGATTGGAAGATTACACGCATGTCTACTACGTGGATCTCAAACCCAAGGTCATAGACGCCCAGATTTTTACCCCTGACCCAAC
>CAYTTQ010000181.1:0-3388 GCA_964440795.1 uncultured Desulfobacterales bacterium
TGCGCGAGCCCTTACTAAAACACGAATGATCTTTTGCTTTTTTGTGATCAAATCGAAATCTCTGTCTTCAACGAAAACGAACACGCTTATGATCTATGACATCGTGTTTCATGGCGGCTGCGTTTTGACGGTCAACGAAAGTTATGAAGCCCACGAAAACGGCGTGGTGTGCGTGGCCGGCAACCGTATTCAGATGGTCGGAGCAAAAACTCCCGGGGAGGAACTTCCACGGGCGCGACGCTACATTGATGCCTGCGGCGGTATTATCATGCCGGGACTGGTCAACACTCATAGCCATGCGGCCATGGCGCTCTTTCGAGGCCTGGCCGATGACCTTCCGTTGATGAGCTGGTTGGAGGAACATATGTTTAAGGCAGAAGCCAGGTGGGTGACGCCGGAAAGCGTTTACGCCGCTGCCCGCCTTGCCTTTGCCGAGATGCTTCTCTCCGGCACGACAACGTGTTGCGATGGCTACTTCTTTGAAGACGCTGTTGCCCGGGCGGCCCAAGAGGCGGGAATACGGGCCGTTTTGGCCCAGGGTATCCTTGACTTTCCCGCTCCCGGCGTGTCCGATCCTTCGAAGAATGTGTCAACAGCCATGGACTTTATCGGCAACTGGCAGAATCAATCGCCCCGGATCATTCCGGGCATGTTTTGCCATTCCCCTTATACATGTGGAGAACAGACGCTGAGAAGAGCCAGAGATGCCGCCGATGAAGCGGGATGCCTGCTTCAAATCCATGTGGCCGAAACCAGGGGTGAGGCAGAAAAAATAAAAGAAAAGACCGGCCGTTCTCCCTTCGCCTACCTGGAATCGATTGGTCTGTTAAACGACAAGACCCTGGCGGTGCATGCGGTCTGGGCAAGTGAAGAAGACGTGCGGCTCATTCGGGATAATGGCGTGGGGGTTTCGTTGACCACGGAAAGCGAGATGAAATTGGCTTCCGGAGTGGCTCCTCTGCCAAGATTTCTGGAGGCCGGGCTGGTGGTGGGGCTGGGAACCGATGGTTGTGCCAGTAACAACAACCAGGACATGTTTCAGGAAATGGATTTTGTGGCCAAGTTACACAAGGTGAACCAACTGGATCCCACGGCGTTGGACGCCCGTACCGTACTACATCTGGCGACAAGAGGGGGCGCCGCTGCCGTGGGTCTTGAAAATGAGATCGGTTCGATTGAAGTCGGAAAACGTGCGGATATCATCACCATGGACACGGCCAAACCCCACTGGACGCCCATGTACGATCCGAATTCCCATCTCGTTTACGTCGCCAAGGGCTCGGACGTAAAAGACGTTGTGATCGACGGCCATCTGGTCGTCGAGAATCGGATGGTTCGGACCATGAATATGGGTCCAGTGATCGAAGAGGTGGAAAAGTGGGGGCGACAGATCGCCTCGTCGCAGTAGGTAAGGAGACCGTAGAGTGGCCAAAAAATCAAGTCGAAAAAGAAACCGTGGCAGGACCGGCAAGCTTCGAATCGGTGACAACTGGAACGCGATCACGATTATTGCCAGCTCTCAATCGAATCCCCTCAAAGCGGTGGCCGAGTTTGTGGAAAACAGTATTGATGCGAGAGCGAAAAACATTTGTATTACGAGAGGCAAAAAGCAAGGGGCATTTTACCTTAAGATCGACGATGATGGGGAGGGTGTTCCCAAAGACGACAGCGGCGTGCCCGATTTCCATTATGTGGCGACGCATATCTGCGATTCCATCAAGCGGCAATTGAAGGAGAAAGGAATAGAAGGCATCCAGGGCGAATTCGGAATCGGTCTATTAAGTTTTTGGACCGTTGGTGAGCGTCTACAACTGACGTCCTCCGGCGAAGACGGTGGTACATATCAGATGCACATGGCCAGGGGAACGCAAGAATTCAGGCTTTCAAAGAAACGCGTGCTCTTTCCAATAAAGGGGACCGAATTGGAGATTCATCCCGTTTTGACCGGACTCCGCTCCCTTACGGGAGAGAAGATCCAGCGTTATCTTTCCTCTGAACTTCGGGACCGGATCAGAGATTCGGGCGTCAAGATCAAAGTCATCGATCGAACGGCCCGGACAGAAGACCTGGTGGTCCCTCGACAGTTCACGGGCCGACTGCTTCACGACTTGCAGCCGTCTGATTCAGGATTTGGCGACCTTTATCTTGAACTATATTTAAACGCGCCGGAGGCGGGCAACCAGGTCGGGTTATATCGACAGGGCACAAGGATTCTGCCATCCATCACAGAACTGGATGTTTTTCAGAAAGTGCCCTGGAATACCGCATACCTTCAAGGCATTGTGGATGCGCCTTTTGTCAATTTGACTCCGGGAACCCGTCACGGTGTCATCCATGACGATCGCTTTGAAGCGTTGTGTCGGGCTCTGGAACCCGTCGAAGAGCGGCTTAGCCGGATAATCGAAGAACAGCGCAGAGCCGAAGAAGAGCGATCGAGTCGGCAAACGTTGCGGAAAGTCCAGCGGGCTCTGCGGGAGGCCTTTTTGAGTCTGCCGAAAGAAGAATACGACTGGTTTGATATCCATGGTAGGCGGGGCTCGAAGAAAGCGGGTGCGCATGCGACAGTGGCGTCGCCGAACGGATCTGATGAATACGCCCGGCAGGAAGACGTTGTGCCCGGCGTGAGTGAACCGTCGGCGAGTTCTGACCGTAATGAGGAACAACGGGCGTTCTTCGAATTTGCCGGTCCGCTCTTTAGTGTCATGATCGTGCCCAAAACAAGCGTGGTTTCCGTAGATAAGCAAAAGAGACTGCGCGCTCTTTGCAGAGATCGATCGAAGCGGGTTGTCTTGGATGGGCTTACATATCGATGGGAAATCACGGAGGGAGACGGCACACTCGACCAGGCGGATGGTAAGACCGTTACCTTTACAGCACCTGCCGAGCCGTGCTTAACGACATTACGGCTTGTCGTTCGCCAGGGGGAAACGGAGGTTTCCGGTGAGGCGCTGATCACGGTGACGGATTCACTGATGGAAAAGCCTGCCGGTGCGGATGGCGCCCGGAAGGGATTGCCCGGGTACACCTTTCGTCGGGCACCAGGCGAAATGTGGCGTTCCAAGTACGACGCGAACAAGAATGTGGTTATCATTAACAAGGGGCACAGAGATTTTGTGTATGCCGGTAAACAGAAGGCGCGGAAGCTTCGTTATATTTGTCGCCTTTTTTGCAAGGAATTGCTGCTTGCCAACTATCCCGGGCTGCACCAGGATGACCTGTTGGAACGTATGGTCGAGTTGTCTATGTATACGGAGGAAAATTTAAAGTAGAGGAAAGGAAAAGGGTCGCATCTCAATTATTAATTATTCGTTTTTTTGATCCGGTTGATCCTGCCCTTAAGGGTTCGCGCAAAAATAACTTCACAGAATGGGCGCTCGGATTTGGTTCG
>CAYTTQ010000182.1:0-3383 GCA_964440795.1 uncultured Desulfobacterales bacterium
CCATTGAAATCTGAAACCGTCCCGAACCTGTCACGTTTTCAAAAAGTCGATCAAGTTTGGCTAAGTTCGTTGGAAGCCGAGTCGATCTACAAGATAGCAGGAAGGAGTGTTCGATGACCCGGGCGAATTTGAAAAGAAATGCCAAAGTGGTTGCAACCCTGGGGCCGGCGTCCCGGGATGTGGCGATCATATCGGAACTCATCTTGGCGGGTATGAACGTGGCGCGGGTGAATATGAGTCACGGCACTCGGCAAGACCATGCCCGACTGATTGCGAATATCCGCGAGGCGTCCCGCTTGGTCGGGCTGGAGGTGGCCGTTTTGCTGGATTTACAGGGCCCGAAAATACGAGTGGATCGACTGGACGGGGATCTGGAACTCAAGGAAGGCGACACATGGGTGATCGGGCCGACGGAGCGGAAACCCGATTACCCCGAATATGCCGCCTATTTCATCCCTACGATATATGACAATCTGGTAGAGGACCTGACCGAGGGCGGTCGCGTGTTATTCGATGACGGACTGATTATCGCCCAGGCCCTCGAACGGGACCGGGAGGTTTTCAAGATTCGGATATTGACGGGGGGGATACTGAAATCGGGCAAGGGCATAAACCTTCCCGATTCCAAAGTTTCGGCCCCCAGCCTCACGGATAAGGATCGCCGGGATTGCCGCTTCGCGTTGGCCAACGGGGTGGATTACGTGGCGCTGTCCTTTGTCCGAAACCGCGACGGGGTGTTGGCGCTGCGAAACTTTTTGGAAGACAATGACGCCGACACACCGATCGTGTCCAAGATTGAAAACCGCGAGGCGGTGGAGAACCTGGAGGATATTTTAGACGTCACGGACTGGATCATGGTGGCCCGTGGAGATATGGGCGTTGAACTCGGTAATCACCTGGTGCCGGCGATTCAAAAACGGATTATTTCTTTGTGCAACCGGCAAGGCGTTCCCGTGATCACGGCCACGCAGATGCTGGAGTCCATGGTGCACAACCCTTTTCCCACACGGGCCGAGGCCTCCGATGTGGCCAACGCCGTTTGGGACGGCACGGATGCCGTTATGCTAAGCGGTGAGACGGCCATCGGCAGATATCCGCAAGAAGTCGTGGCCATGATGGGGCGGATCGTTACGGAGGCGGAACGGACCCCCAAAGCCAGGCCGTCGATAAAGACGCTGGATTTGACCCGGGTGGACGATGCGATCATGGTGGGGGCCTCGTTGATCGCAGAGAAGGTGCATGCCAAGCGGATTCTTTCGGTTACCCAGTCGGGCAGTTCCTGTTTGAAAATGTCCCGATTCCGGCCGTCGACCTCCGTGGTGGGGGTGTCCAATGCCCTGTCTGTGGTGAGGCGGATGTGTCTGTACTGGGGGGTCAGTCCTTTTTATTTGAAGGAATACGATGAAGATGCCAGTGAATTGGAGTATCACGTGATCGAGCGGGTGAAGGTTGCCTGCGAATTGGGTACCGGTGACAGAATCGTGATTACCCGGGGCACCGGGGCCTTCTTTGCCCGGGGGAGCTCGAATTCGATCCGGGTGGTGACCATATCGTAAAATCCCTAAACCCCATCATCGCTACTCGTCCAAGCCGAATCTAACCAGCGTGGCCCGCCGAAAAGGCCTTTTCTTCCTTTACATTTTTTAAATCAGACCTATTTTTTTACATACGAACCAATTTTTATGCCGACGGGAAGCGGCAAGCCGACGTGTTTATGGAAGAAAAGGAGTAACATATGTCTGGGATTGATAAAGGCAGTCTAGCGACGCTGGAGTTTGAGGTAACGTGGCAGAGTGATTCGGGCCGTCATCAGGAGCGGTATCTGGCTCAAAACGTGAATTTTTGGCGGGATCTCTTTCCGGCCAAGCTTTCGGAAGCCCTACGGGGAGCCGCGGAGGGGGACCGAATTGAGTTTTCTTTTTTACCCGGCGAATTGATTGGGCCCTTCCGGATCGAAAAGGTTTTTGACATCAAGGACAGGCAGTTTGAGCGCAGGCCGGTCAACGGCGGGAGGCTTGAACCTCGTTATGGGCGGTTTTACCCGAAGGGTGTGCTCAAGGATGTGCCCGGCGTATATAAGGTGAACGTACAACCCTTTCGGTGTGTCGACGTGGGCGATCAGAAGTTGTCGGTCGACTTCAACCATCCCATGGCCGGGTACGGTGCACACATTGCGGTGACCGTCCGGGAGGTGCGTGACAAACGATCCGACAAGGGCGGCCGACTCATGGATTGGGTGGAAACCGTTACCGATGGACCGGGTATGCAGGTTCGCACGAACGGAAGGCCCACGGATTTCTTCTCTCGGGGTGCCTTTTCCCGAAATGACGAAAGTAAGGATCCGGTTTTCTACGAAAAACCGCGATTGGTCCATCATGTCGACGGACAGGCCAGGGCGCATATGACCGAGCTGTACAAAAATTTATTGAGGCCGGATATGGCGGTACTGGACCTTATGAGCAGCTGGCGGTCTCACCTGCCCGATTCGGTTCCGCTTTCGTCCGTGGTCGGATTGGGCCTGAATGACCGGGAAATGGGCGAGAATCAGGATCTGACGGGGCATGTCGTCCATGATTTGAATGACGAACCAAGGCTTTCCTTCGCGGACGGGCTTTTTGATGCCGTATTGTGTTCCGTGTCCGTGGAATACCTGACGCAGCCCTTTGACGTATTCCGTGAAGTGGCGAGGGTATTAAAGCCCGGCGGTGTTTTTGTAAACACGTTTTCCAATCGTTGGTTTCCTCCCAAAGCCATTGCCTTGTGGAGTGAGCTTACGGACTTTGAACGGATGGGACTGGTGGGAGAGTACTTCATGGAATCGGGGAGGTACGGGAATCTCAAAACGTTCTCCGCTCGAGGATGGCCTCGTCCCGAGGATGATCGATATTATGGGGAAAACCCCACGTCGGATCCCCTTTATGCCGTTTGGGCGGAAAAGCTGGGGTAAATATTAGAAAAAGATATGGCAGGATTCCCCCGCCGACGGCGGGGGAATCGGGTATCCGTTTTTGTGATTGAAATTGAAATAATTCATGATATCCCGGACCTCTCGTCTAAAGAATACAATCAGCCCTTTTCAGGGGCTTCAACATATAAGAATGGATATGGTTTATTATGACTATGAAACCACGACCCAAGGCGGCCTTACGGTCGCACAAAAAGAATATATATTGCCCGTTTTATCGAAGCTGCCTTGATCATGCAGCAAAACGCCATTGGAAATCATGGGACTGTTCACGATGCCCCCACAAATCAAAAAAGGCAAAAGGGGATGCAGCAGGGGTTCCGGGCACCGGCAGTGATGTGTTTGAGGTTCCCGGGCGCATTGTTCGAACGATTTCCGGCGAAACCGGCAGCTTGGATTGATGCAGCAGAGCGCATAA
>CAYTTQ010000183.1:0-3339 GCA_964440795.1 uncultured Desulfobacterales bacterium
CTTTCCACCCTATTGTAGAAGGCGAAAAACATCGACGGACGCCGAAATGATTCACCTATGCGGGACGATCTTTACGTTCAGATGCTGTCAAATCGGATAGATATGGACAAAAAAGGCGAGTAGATAGGGCACTTAGGTCCCCGCTACTTGATCCATGTCTGAGCTTCCGCGACCTTAACGCTTTGCCTGAGGCACTTAGGGCTCGCGCAAGTATCGGGCCTTGGGTGCAGCTGCCGTCATTCAGATTCCGTCTCCCGGTGAACCCACTTGCCGTCCGGCTAACCGTGCCGCTTACCGGGCCCGGAGAGGACTTGAGTGCGATGACCTCACTCGAGTCGCACTGCCCCATCCAGTTGCCAACCCAGCAATAGCCACGTGAGCCATACCTAGCGTACAAAAGAAAAGGCACCGCAACCTGCGGTGCCTGCCTCCGGCCATGAAATCCTTAACGTTGATACGTATACACGCCTAAACAATCCTGATGCAGTTTGCCTCCTTGTTGCCGTCCCTGAACATGCTAGGGCTCATCGGTTTCGTCAATCCGTTTGGTTGAAAACGATCCGCAATTACCATTTGCGCTACACGAAGGGCATCCCGTGGTGCATTCTTCTGCATTTTCGGAGCTTTTGAAAAGCCTTTGAAGTAAATAAAGCCCTGCCAACAGAACCACTAAGAGTGTTATCCATGTATCCATCATTTCTTCTCCTAAGCAAAAAGAGCCCCGATCTGATAAACAGCTGTAGCCAAAACTAAGGCGAGTATGGTGTTAAAGGCCATGGAAAAGGCACCCCATTTCCAAGAACCCGCCTCTCGGGCAATGCAAACGACGGCCACAAAGCAAGGCGCATAAAACATAGTGAAAATAATCAAGCTTAGCGCCGTCGAAATATTCCAGTGGGGGGCGTTAGCGAGCTTCTGCGATAGCGACCCGGTTTCTTCCGGGTCCACTTCACCGAGCGAATAGGCGGTTCCCAAAGTGGATACCACCACCTCCTTGGCTGCAAAGCCGCCAACCAAGGCGATATTAGTCCGCCAGTCAAAGCCAGCAAGTTGTGTAATGGGTTCCAAGACTGTACCGATCCGTCCGGCTATAGAATACCGTAAGCCGGCTTCGGCCTTCCGGTAATCAATGGCCACCATCTGAGCGTTGAGTTCCTTAGCCTGCTCGGAAAGTTCCCTCTCTTCTCCTGCGTTCATGTATTCCTTAACGACGGCAGGTGCGTAGGCCGCCATCTCCTCTTGCCGCTCTTTTTGAAACTGAACCACTTTAGAATCTGGCAAACTGGGAAAGGTCATCATTGCCCAAAGAATGACGGCAATGCCCAAGATGATGGTGCCGGCCTTTTTTATGTATTGCCAAGTTCTTTCCCAGGTATGAACCGCCAAACCTTTAAATGTAGGAAACCGGTACGGTGGCAGCTCCATGACAAACGGCGTCGATTCCCCCTTTATCACGGTGCCACGGAGTAGCTTGGCCACAAGGAGAGCACCGGCCCATGACACCAGTGTAATAAAAAACATCACGGTGGCTTCCTTTTCTGCAAAAAAAGCGGCGATAAGAAGCGCAAATACCGGTAGTTTGGCGCCACAATTCATGAACGGGACCGTAAGCAGTGTGGCCAGTCGCTCCCGGGGCGAATGTAGTGTTCTGGCAGCCATGACACCGGGAACCGCACATCCACCGGCAATGCCCCCGGATACAATGAACGCAGTAACTGAAGCGCCATGTAAACCGAATACCTTAAAGACTCGATCGAGCATATAAGCCACCCTTGCCATGTAGCCCGAATCTTCCAATATGGCGATTCCAAGAAACATAAACATAATGAGCGGTACGAAGCCCAACACTCCGCCCACACCGTCGATGATTCCGGACACGACAAGGGATTGAAACATCCCCTCGGGAATATGGGTGCTCGCCAGGCCACTGAGCCACCCGAAGAAGCTTTCCGTCCAAACCACCGGCACTTCGCTGTACGTAAACGTAAACTTGTACAGCCCCATAAGGACGACAAGCATAATGATAGGCCCGAGAAAACGATTGGTGACAACCTTGTCTATCTTGTCGGAGGCATACAGCCTGCCCTGATCATGTTCCCGCCGAACCACCCCTTGCTTTAAGATACCGCTAATGTATCCGTAACGATGGTCGGCAATGACGGCTTCAGGATAGGTATCGAGCGTTTGTTGAAGATGATGGGAAAGTTTCTTAACAGCAGTTTCGAGTCGTTCAGCCAAAGCACGATTACTTTCCTTACCCATCTTTAGAATTTGTTCATCCTTTTCGAGATACTTAAGCGCTACCCAGCGGGCCGGGTAGGTATCTTGCAGAAACCCTTCGGCCTGGATTTCTTTTTCAAGCTCTAAGAGCGTCCTGTCCACGTCCGGCCCATATGAGATCCAAAGGGGCGTTGGTCTTTCTCCTCCCATCTGGATGGCTCTCATCATGAGATCATCTTTGCCTTTTCCGCTCCGAGCGATTGTCGGTACGACCGGCACACCCAACAGCTCAGAAAGTTTCTCTGCATCAATTTCTATCCCCCGGCTCTTTGCCACATCGATCATGTTTAATGCGATGCACACAGGAATACCCATCTCCATAAACTGAATGGCGAGATAAAGGTTTCTTTCCAGATTTGAGGCATCCACGATGTCGATGACCGCCGTGGGCGCATCGTTAATGATGAAGTTTCTTGCCACCAGCTCCTCAACGGAGTAGGCCGTAAGGGAGTAGGTACCCGGCAGATCCACGACGTGTGTCTTGTGGCCGTTGTGACTGTAGGTACCTTCCTTCTTTTCCACGGTGACGCCCGGATAGTTTCCCACATGCTGGCGGGCACCCGTTAGCTGATTGAAAAGAGTCGTTTTACCGGAGTTTGGATTCCCGGCAAGTGCAATTGTTGTATTCATGGTTCAATCCACCTCCACATCAATGTAGTCTGCTTCACTGTTACGAAGCGTCAGGGTAAACCCCCTTACTTTTAAAGCCACCGGGTCATAGAGCGGCGCTCTTCCCCGGATCGTAATTTCCGTACCGGTCACCAGGCCCATATCCCGGATGCGTCTCCCGAGTTCGCCATCCACTTTGATGGCGGCGATGGTTCCCGATTGGTTGTCCCGCATTTGCCGCATATTTATTTTTTTCATCTGACATCCTCCCGGATTTATCCCGAATCCGAACCATTAATGATCGTATCTTGAGTCCGGATCGGCCTGCTTTTTGTTACCATTCAATTGCCAGCTGTGAGGTCAACTGGTCTCTTTCGTCTTTGTCTTCAAATTCGCCGGTCAGGTATTCAAGGCTCAACCCCACGTTATCCGCCAGGCTGTAGCTAATTA
>CAYTTQ010000184.1:0-3323 GCA_964440795.1 uncultured Desulfobacterales bacterium
GAGTACCATCCGGACAGGAACAAAGATAATTCCCAGGCTTCTGAAAAGATGAAGATCGTTAACGAGGCCTATGCGGTTTTGTCGGATGCAGCAAAGCGAAGGGAATATGACGCCCTGAGACAGCGGTATGGCGATTCCGCCTATGGGCAGTTCAGGCAACAATATAGCCAAGAAGACATCTTTAGTGGTTCGGACATTAACGAAATCTTCGAACAAATGGCCAAGGCGTTCGGGTTTCGAGGGCATCAAGACATATTCAGGGAATTCTACGGACCGGGATTCAAGCGTTTCGAGTTCAGGCGACCGGGTCTTTTTGCTTCCGGGTTTTTCTTTTTTGGTTTTTTGAACCGGGGCGGAGGTCCTCAAGGGCAGTTGCCTCACAAGGGCTATCTGGGAAATTTGTTTCGTGGGCTCCTGGAAAAGGCCACGGGAGCACAGTTGCCTGAGAATGGGTCGGACGCTCACGATGTCATTGGTTTGACACCGGAACAGGCGGTGAACGGAGGGCCCTATGCGTATTATCTCCGAAATAAATCCAAAAAGCTGGTCGTCAAAGTTCCACCGCGCATAAAAGAAGGGCAGAAAATTCGGCTCGCCGGGATGGGGGAAGCAGGCAAAGGTGGGGCAAGACCGGGAGATCTTTACCTGAAAGTGCGAATCAAACAACCCCTCCTGCGTAGAGTGAAACAAATGATTTCCGGTCGTGGTCGGTGAAAAATTTAGGCCGAACCAAGAAACGAATCGATGAGCAGATAATGTTCACGCCGAGAAGGTAACCAATTGGAGGAAAAAATGCCTTTGAACCGGATACGAAGACGGAGGTTCTTTACATTGTTATTTTCGGCGGGTGTATCGGTACTCCACATGCTCAATCCGGTCAGGCCGCTTTTTGCTTCGGGTCGACGAAAGGAGAAACGGATTATGCTGCCCAAACCGGATATCGCGGGAAAATTGTCCGTTGAAGAAGCCACTGAACGTCGAAGAACGGTTCGGTTGTTTGGTTCAAAACGGATTGGAAGATCGGATTTTTCTCAACTTCTCCACGCAGCGCAGGGCATAACCGAAAAGGGCGGGTTCAAGCGGGCCGCACCATCGGCAGGGGCTCTCTATCCGCTGGATGTATATGCCGTCCTGGGAGGCGAAGGAGTCGAGGGCCTTGACCCGGGGGTGTATCATTATGTTCCGACGGGGAACCGCATCGAGGTGATAGCTCGCGGAGACAAAAGGTCTCAGCTTGCCAAGGCCTCACTGAGGCAGATGTGGATCGCGGATCCGCCCGTACGCTTTGTGCTGACGGCGGAATACGCCCGGATCGAATCCAAGTACGGCGAAAGAGGGCAACGGTATGCCATGATCGAAGCCGGTCATGTGGGCCAGAATATTTTCCTGCAGGCCGAAGCACTCGGCTTGAAGGCGGGAATCGTCGGCGCATTTGAAGATGCACAGGTCATCAAGATCCTGGGCGCGCCCGAAAACTACGTGCCCCTGCTCGTCATGCCGGTCGGTTATCAGGCCTGATTGTCCGATTTAGTCGAATTCTTCGCCAAGCCGCCAGGTGTCAGAATTTAAAAAACCGAAGTGGGGGCAACAAAAAAGATCCGATGGTCCTTGCTAAGCCACTGATTTCATTGGTGGCACGCCCGGAGGGATTCGAACCCCCGGCCTACGGATTCGAAGAGTGTTAACCAGCGGATGGTAGAGTAGGGGAATTATTAAAAATTCCTGTCAAGCTAGGATGTTACGAAAAAAGCTGAAGCGACCTCGTTATACCTGTTTCTACCTGAAAAGACCTGTTTTTGCCGGTGGAGTGCTCCCATAGTGCTCCCGTTTTCGCCCATCGGGCGTTTTACTTTTTTTCACGATTTCAGCATGTTGCACCCACCTCATTTTTCCGGAGGCTGCGGGAAACGCACTGTCCGGACGTTGTCCGTGTGAAGCTCAAATCAATCGTAAGACTTTGAAATCAAATGAGAAGACCTCATTTCAGACGAAATCGGCCTCCAGGTGGGCAGTTTGAGATTTCGCCTCTCGAAAAAGGCCGGCGATCGACCAAAAACACACACATCAATGAACCGTGCCCTTTGGAGACCCCGAGAGCTGTAATTACGGTTTGTACGTCAAGCATTCCGGGATTGGTAGTAGTGTAGATATAGTAGTAATCTTTAGTAGTTATATGTTTGTTACAGCAACCTCTGGTTGGAATGGTCATGTACCTCTCATCGGCATTGAAATAGCATGACAAAACTCACGAGAAAGGCACGGAAACTACCGTTTATTCCAAAAAAGGCCTCGCCGGATGTGGGAGATTGTTATTCCGGAACAGCAGAGAGGCCTGTTTCGAAACAGTCTCACATGACAGTATCCCGGCTATGGGAGTCTGTGCCGCTGATGTGCCGCAATTGGCGGCTGGCATTAGATATCTCTTCGTATCGAGACTGGGAAAGGCCATCAAAGTCCTACGGGTTGAAATAACAGCAATCCTTGACCGCTTGTGAGCTTTAGTGCTATTTTTGTTCGTGTATTCTCGGTATTTTAATCCCGACAGGCGGATTAAAGAAAAGGAGGAGACAACATTATGGAACAAGACATTACTGTCAAAATACCACGTGGGTGGATTAAGGGACTGCCGGAAGAAGAATTAACTCTCAAACAGATTGTTCGCCTGGGCATTTACCAGTACAAGGTGAAGCGTGCAATTCAGCTATACCGGGATGGCGTGGGGTCCATAGGTTATCTCGCTGAACAAACCGGGCTGAATAAGCAGGATCTGATTCGAGAAGCACGTCACCACAACATAGACCCTGAATTTTCCGCTGAAACGATCAGAGAGGAACTTTCAGAATGGCAATAAATCTTCAACAGATATTTGATTCCTAATTCGTATCATCACACCATCCTTTCTGATCATTTTTCATAAAGATATGAAACACAGTGTACGGGTTACAGCAAACTGGCGGATCACTTTCCGTTTTGAAAACACCGACGCCTTCGATGTAAATTTGCAGGATTGTCATGGTAAATAGACGCACAAGAAAACCTACCCATCCGGGTGAGCTGATTCGTGAGGATCTGCTGCCGGAAACGGGCCTTTCGCAAACACAATTGGCCCAGTTGATGGGTGTTTCGCAAAAAACTACTTCTGAGATCGTCAACGAACGGAGACGACTCACATCTGATATGGCCTTTCGGCTGGCCAGGGTTTTCAAATCCACTCCTGAAATGTGGTCGAATATGCAGCAGGCAGTCGATTTATGGGAAGCCCAGGCTATTCACGGCCATGAATACGAGAATATTCAGCCCGTCAACGAAACAGCTACAATCCT
>CAYTTQ010000185.1:0-3285 GCA_964440795.1 uncultured Desulfobacterales bacterium
ATCCGAACCAAATCCGAGCGCCCATTCTGTGAAGTTGTTTTTGCGCGAACCCTAAGGGGAGAGAACACGATGCCTACAGTGGCGATTACGCGGGGCCGCGGTCGATACGAGAACATTGCTGCTGCTTTGGACCTGCTGGAAAAGGCGGCGGTTTCCGGCAATCGGCATTTGATTAAACCGAATTTTGTTTCTACGGAAAAGCAGTTGGCCTCAACGCATCGAGAAGCGGTGCAGGCGGTTCTCGACTTTCTTCGTCGGCACTCTGATCGGCCCATTACGATTGGTGAGGGGACAGCGCTGTACGACACCTTCGACGGGTACAGAAACTTCGGCTTCGATTCCCTGGTCCCTGGTTACCGGGACGTCAGGCTTCAGGACCTCAACCGAGATGCCTATGAGGTGATCACCCTCTATGACAAAGACCTGGCGCCGCTGCCCGTTCGTGTTGCCAAAACGGTGATCGAGAGTGAGCACCGGATATCACTGAGCATTCCCAAAACCCACGATACGGCGATGGTGACCCTGGGTCTCAAGAACATGGCCGTAGGGAGCCTGATTCGGGATATGGACAAAAGCCTATTCTCGCTCGTGGGCATGATCGCCGACAGGTTTCTCAATTATGTTCCCCCGCGCCTGAAGCCCCTGCTTTCGTTTCAAGGTCTGAGTCGGGTCGGCATTACCCGCATTTCCAGCAGTGACAAAGTCAAGTTGCACCAGGGATTCCTCAACATGCATCTCTTTTTGTATCAGCTCGCCAGGGCCGTTCCGCCCCACTTGGTGGTGTTGGATGGGTTTGCCGCCATGGAAGGCAATGGTCCCGTCTCCGGCGAACCCGTGCCCTGGGATCTCGCGCTTGCCGGTACCGACGCGGTCGCCGTGGATGCCGTGGCCGCATATTTGATGGGGTTTGATCCCGAGTCGATCGGATACCTTTATTTCTGCGGGCGGGCCGGCTTGGGCGAGACGGCCGTGGATCGTATCAACATTGTCGGTGCGGGGCCGGATGAATGTCGCCGGCCGTTCAAGCGCCACGCCTCGTATGCCGCCCAGGTACATTGGAAAGACGACGGACGACGGGCCTTCGATCGGCTACAAGAAGTCTTGGACAAGGGTGCGGTTGACGTTGCCGGATGTGTGTAGTAGGAAGCATTGTTGTGAATTGAGATCAACTCCGGGTCGGTTGATTGATGATAAGGATGGAAAGGGTTTAGACACTGAACTTTAATCGGCTCTTCAAACCGAAGGTCATGGCGGTTGTCGGTGTGTCCTTGCACAATGACCGACACCCGGCCAACGTCATCTATGACAAGAATCATCTACGCTATCCCGTGAAAACCTTTCCGGTAAACCCCAAGGGAGGAATGCTTCAAGCGGAAACGGTTTTTAGATCCATTTCTGATATTCCCGAAAAGGTCGATTTGGCGGTAATCGTCGCCCGGGCCCCACATGTACCGGACATCCTTACGGAGTGTATCGATGCGGGGGTGAGCGGCGCGGTCGTGGTCTCGGCGGGATTTGCCGAGGTGGGTGAACGGGATCTGCAGGACCGGATTACGGCCATCGCCCGAGAAGCCGGCTTTCCGTTTATCGGTCCCAATTGCCTGGGGATTTATGCCCCCGCCCAAGTCGATACCTTCTTTCTGCCCAGTGAACGTATGGTCCGGCCCGAATCGGGAAATGTGGCCCTGGTCAGCCAGAGTGGAGGAATTCTGGTTGATCAGATGATCAAGTTTTCCAATCAGGGGATCGGGCTGTCCTTGGCGGTCAGCATCGGTAATAAGGCCCTGGTCGGGGAACTCGAGCTTATTCATTACTTGATGCAGGATCCGGCGACCGATGTGATCGCCTTCTACGTGGAGGGGTTTGGAAAAAGGGAAGGACGGGACTTCGTCCTGGCGGCCCGGGAGTCTCCCAAGCCGGTCATCGTCATGAAAGCGGGAAAGAGCCCCGATGCCGGCCGGGCGATTTCCAGTCACACCTCCTCCTTGGCGGGCGACTATACCACGTTCTCCGCCGTACTTCGCCAATATGGGATTGTAGAAGCCAAGTCCGATTTTGAACTGGTTTCTTTTTGCGAAGGGCTGAGCTGCTATACCACGGCGATCGAGGGCCGGGCGGCCGTTGTTACCGGTAGCGGGGGGCACGGAGCCATCGCCGTCGATTTTTGTGACAAATACGGACTGGCTGTTCCGACGCTTTCCACAGCCGTTCAGGCGCAGATCAAAGAAAGGCTTTCCGCTAGCGTGAAAGGCATTGCGGCGCTGGGTAATCCGATAGATCTCACTGGAAGCGCTGTGGATGATGATTTTGTTTCAGCCGTTGAGTGCTTGAGTACCGTGTCCGAAATCGATTGTGTCATTTTGCTCCTCCTGCCCTATCTGCCGGGCATCAGCTCGGATCTCGGGGCCCGATTGAGCCAGCTCTATGACCGCGCCCGCAAACCGCTGGTCGCCTATGTGCCCCATGTGGCGAAATACCGTATGCTCATCGAGGGATTTGAATTAAACCGCACCCCGGTGGCACCCTCCGTTGAAGGCGTGGTGTTGATGGCGGAGGCCATGAGGCAGCGTCGATATGGTACGTGAAGAAATCCAAAAGATCCTGACTTCGGCCAAAAAAACGGGCTGGGTGCTTGAGCCGGAGGCCAAGCGGCTAGTCTCCCTGGCCGGTCTGACGGTGCCCCGGTTTACGTGGGCGGACGGGATTGATGAGGCTCTGGCGTATGCCGGGCAGGTGGGATACCCCGTAGTGGTAAAGGTGGTTTCTCCGAAGGCATTGCACAAAACGGACGTCCACGGTGTGGCCGTCGGCGTTACGGACGATTCGGCGTTGAGATCGGTTTTCGATCGGTTCCGCAAGATTCGAGGATTTTCCGGTGTGCTGGTCGAAGAGCAGCTTTCGGGTATCGAGTTAATCGTTGGGGCCAAAATCGACTACCAGTTCGGCCCGGTGATTCTGTTGGGCATGGGAGGAACGAGTGCCGAGATTTATGATGATACCGGTCTTCGGATGGCACCGCTCCAAAACGAGGATCCGGCGCACATGGTGAAGGCGCTCAAGGCGCATCGTCTGTTGGAGGGTTATCGCAACTCGCACCCGGTGAATCTCGATGCCCTGAGCCACTTGATGGTGGGCTTGTCGGGCCTTGTCCTGGACATCGAGTCCTTTATCGACTCCATTGATTTGAACCCGGTCATCTGTTTTGAAAACCAGTGTGTGGTCGCCGATGCAAGGATTATTTTAAGCACCGATTCCGAGAAAAAAGCCTCGAATACGCCCACCTAG
>CAYTTQ010000186.1:0-3217 GCA_964440795.1 uncultured Desulfobacterales bacterium
ACAGATTCATTAACTCATAAAAGCAAACCAAGAATCAAACCAGAGGAGGTTGCATCATGAAGAAAAAGAAGTGCTTATCGGTCTTGTTGGTGTGTATCGGCTTTATATTGGCCCTCGGCTGTGCCACCCAGAAGCCAATGATGTTCGAGTCCAAGGATCTCAACACCCCTGTAAATGCCGGGGACCTGGTAAAAAAGGTGGATGCCTTCCTGGTCATCCTGGACGCGTCGTCATCCATGAATGAACGTTACGACGGCTACAAGAAGGAAAAACTGGCCCAACAGATTCTTCTTGGAATGAACCAGACCATCCCGGACCTGGAAATCAGTGGTGCCTTAAGAACCTTGGGGGACACTTGGTGTCCGGTTATTGACAAGACAACCCTGGTTTATGGCCCGACATCATATTCCAACTCGGCCTTCGAGGGCGCTGTGCAGAGCGTCGGGTGGCCCGGCGGGAAAACCCCCATGGCCAAGGCCATCAACGCGGCCGCCAAGGATCTGGAGCCCGTAAAAGGGCAAATCGCTGTTATTGTGATTAGTGACGGTGAAGATATGGATGACGCGCCGGTAGCCGCCGCTGAAGCCATGAAGTCCCAGTACGGGGATAGAATTTGTATTTACACCATCGTGACCGGAAGCGGTGAAACAATCATGGAAAAAATCGCCCAGGCCGGAAAATGCGGATTTTCCACACCAGCCGGTGAGCTCACCTCGGCATCGGGGATGGCCGATTTTGTAAAAACGGTCTTTTTGAAAGAAGCGGCTTCCGGACCCACGGACAGTGACGGAGACGGTGTTTATGACAACAGGGATCGATGCCCGGGCACCCCGCCGGGGATCAGGGTGGATAGCGTGGGATGTCCACTCGATTCCGACGGTGACGGTGTCTACGACCATGAAGACAACTGTCCGAACACACCGCGAGGGGTATCGGTCAATCAACAGGGATGTCCCCTGGATACCGATAACGATGGGATTTACGACTACCTGGACGCATGCCCCCACACCCCCGAACATGCTCAGGTCAACAAAAAAGGGTGCTGGATCCTTGAGGGCCTTCGTTTTGACACAGGCAAATCCACGATCAAGCCTCGATCCTATCCGATACTCAACGAGGTCGTTACAGTTCTCAAGCGGAATCCGGATTTGAAAATCAGGATTGAGGGCCACACAGACAATGTCGGAGGCCAGGCATATAATCAAAGACTTTCCGAACAGCGCGCCAAGGCGGTAAAAGAATATCTGCTCAGTGTGGGAATCGACGAAAACCGGCTGTCATCGAAAGGCTACGGTTACGCCAAGCCGATTGCGTCCAACGAAACCGCGCAAGGCAGGGCTCAAAATCGACGGGTGGAGCTAACGCCGATCCGGTAGAAGGCACGAGCCTCGATCAACGATCGGCTAACAGAGGGAAGGCAAATCAGCCTTCCCTCTTTTTTATGGCCGAAGACAGAGCCAAGACAATGGTTGGCCCGTCAAGCTGAGACACACACTATCGAATCCTTTGCCCGATCTCTCCCGGGGGTATTTTGGATGAAACACAAGTGGTTCCGTAGTCTCTTTCTTTGTTGGGACCAACATCCCCAACATCACCCGGTCGAACGTGTTCATTCCGCTGAAGCGGGTGGCCCATTTTCCGGCAACTGCCTGATATTTTTTCGTTATAACATCCGTCAGTTTTTTGGCGGTCGATTTGGGCGGGCGCCCGCAGTTGACAAGGCGGGACGCCTCTGATAAGGAAGGCCGGGATTTGTACTGTTGTCGACGTCGATTTCTTGAGGAGCGGATATGTCCAATATTGTGATTGTGGGAACCCAGTGGGGAGATGAGGGCAAGGGAAAAGTCGTTGACGTTCTGGCTGAAAAAACCGGCGTGATCGTCCGCTTTCAAGGGGGAAATAACGCCGGGCACACAATGGTGGTCAACGGAGAATCCTTTATCAGCCATCTTGTACCGTCGGGCATCCTCCACCCGGGCAAGCTTTGCCTGATAGGAAACGGCGTGGTGGTCGACCCGGGCGTTCTCATTCAGGAAATCGACGGGCTCAGAAAGCGGGGCATCTCCATAACCCCCGAGAATCTATTGGTCAGCGAAAACGCCCACCTGATTATGCCTTATCACAAGCTCATCGACCATGGGCGGGAAAAACTCAAAGGAAAGCAGAAACTCGGTACCACCGGCCGGGGTATCGGCCCCTGCTACGAAGACAAGGTGACACGACGAGGAATTCGGTTCTGCGATTTGATCGACCGCAACACCTTCAAAGAGAAGATATCGAGCCTTCTGGATGAAAAGCGGTTTTATCTGGAGGCATTTCTTGAATCCGAAGCCGTTGACATGACGGATATCTTGAAAGAATACGAGCCCTATGCGGAAGCCTTAAAGCCCCATGTAACCAATGTTTCCGTGGTATTGAACCAGGCCGTCAAGGAAGGCAAGAGCATCTTGTTTGAAGGGGCTCAAGGGACTCATCTCGACATCGACCATGGCACTTACCCGTTTGTCACATCCTCTAACACCGTGGCGGGAAATGCCTGTTGCGGTACCGGGATCGGACCCACACAAATCAACAAAGTGATCGGCATGGTCAAGGCCTACACGACGCGGGTCGGGGCCGGCCCCTTTCCCACGGAACTCAATGATGAGATCGGTGCCAGGATACAGGAACGGGGAGCGGAATTCGGTGCCACCACCGGCCGGCGACGACGATGTGGTTGGCTGGACGCAGTGGTGGTACGAAACGCCGCTCGGCTGAACAGCCTAACCGGATTGGCCGTTACGAAGTTGGATGTTCTAAATGGCATGCAAACCCTGAAACTGTGCACCGCCTATCGATATAAAGGCCAAACACTTACTGAGTTTCCGGTATCCCTGGAAGTACTGGAACAGTGCGAGCCCATATATGAAGAACTTCCCGGTTGGTCGGAAGATATCGGCCCTATCCGGGATTTCGGTGAATTGCCGAAAAACGCCGCCGACTATCTAAAGCGGATTGAAGAACTCGTCGAGGTCCCGGTGCAAATCGTTTCGGTCGGCCCCGGCCGTGAGGAAACCATCGTCGTGGAAGACCCTCTACCCACAGGGTAAAAGCTTTTGACATTGACAATATCAGCCAAAAGATCTTAAAATAAGGTTTTTGGGTGTCGGGAAGTGGCTCAGCCTGGTAGAGCACAGCGTTCGGGACGCTGGGGTCGCTGGTTCAAATCCAGTCTTCC
>CAYTTQ010000187.1:0-3179 GCA_964440795.1 uncultured Desulfobacterales bacterium
AATTCTTCTAACAGGATTTCACCTGGTGTTATCGGATCAAGTTTTTTCATGATGCATACTCCTTAATGATAATCAACGATTTCGACGTCTTCTGCGAATCCATTGGACCAGAGAAAGCAGACGCGCCACTGTTCATTGATGCGAATGCCGTATTGACCGGAACGACTGCCTTTAAGCGCCTCAAGACAATTGCCAGGTGGAATACTCAAATCATCAAGGCGATTGGCAATTTCGAGCTGTCTGAGTTTTCGACGGGCAACGTTGGCAATATTGACAAATTTTTTTACCTTGTCCCCTTTCGAAAGGGCCTCGGTGTATTCACATTTAAATGATCTGATCATGTATTGTATAATAACGAAGTGCGTGCATAACGTCAAGCGTGATGATATCGGCCCAACGCCGCTCTTCAGCGGGCGCGGCTT
Organism: uncultured Desulfobacterales bacterium; assembly: GCA_964440795.1. GTDB lineage: Bacteria > Desulfobacterota > Desulfobacteria > Desulfobacterales. The sequence goes on from CAYTTQ010000187.1 coordinate 423, forward strand.
TTTGCGATCCGCTGCAAGAGCCTGGTTAGACCACCCGCGTCCTTTTCGATTTTGGCGAAGGTATACAAACTTTCAAGGCTATTGAGACAGCCTCAACATTTTGTGGTTCAGTCGGATTATGATATACATAAATTTATCTGGTTGGAGAAAAGTCGGGGGCTCATTTTCATGAATGCCAACCCTATGCTCGATTTGAGGCTTTTTAACAATAATGCAAGTATCATGGAGGTTTTTTGATTGATTTGACCGGGTAAAATGAAATCCATTTCAAAGAGGTAAATATGCAGGATTTAGCTCAGGAGAGGTTCGATAAACTCGAATGGATGCTTGATGAAGAAGGCCTAGTTTCTGAAAACCAAAGGGATGAGTATACCCCTCCATACGGTGATGTCACGGAATTAAACAGCTGTCGATTGATCATGGATTCTGTGGGGAAGGAAACCCTAAAAGAAATTGGCCAACAATCCATTAACCTTCTCGAAACATCTGTGGCCATTTACGAGGCCAATGGGGATTATGCATTCGGGATGTTTTCATCCGGATGGTGCAAAATTATGGATGCAGCTTCCCGCGCACTTTGTCAAACCGATGATAACCGGGAAGCGTTGTCTTGCGGCAAATGGTTGTGTCATGAAAACTGCTGGAATAACTCTGCAAAACGGGCCATCGAGACTGGAAGAAGCACCGAGATCGAGTGCGTCGGGGGTATCCATTTATATGCCGAGCCGATATATGCCGGTGCAAGAGTCGTTGGCGCAATCAATATAGGGCATGGCGATCCGCCCAAATCTTCTGATAAATTGAAAGCTTTGGCTGACGCATTCGATGTTGACCCTGCAAAGCTAAAGCAGATTGGCGACAGCTATAAATCACGCCCAAAATTTATCGTTGATATAGCAAAAAAGCTTCTGCAGTCCTTTGCAAAACTGATCGGTGAAATTGTTGAAAAAGCAGAGGCCCAGAGAAAACAACAAGAGATTCAAGAGCGGGAAGCACATCTAAATAATGTACTCAGAGCGATCCGCAACGTCAATCAGCTTATTGTAAAGGAAAACGACACCTCTCGCCTCATCCAAAAGGCCTGCGAAGAGCTCAGCGATACCATGGGCTATTTCAACGCCTGGATCGCCCTGCTGAACGAAGAAAGCCGCAACGTGACCTTATCAGGATCGGCGGGATTTAACGGCGGTTTCAAAGCCATGCGGAAAATCCTGAATCAGGGCTGTTTTCCTTCCTGCATGCGGCGCACACTTGAAACAAGCGAACTCGTGGTGATCGACGATCCTCCAACCAAATGCGCGGATTGCCCACTTGCAAGCCAATACGAAGGACGTTCTGCACTCACGCACCGACTCGAAAATTTTGGCATCCTGTCTGTTTCTGTCCCCGCCCACTTTGCCCATGACGAAGATGAGCAGGACTTGTTTGTGGAAGTCGCCACTGACCTGGCTTTTGCCCTTTCCAAAATTGAAACCCAAAAGGAAATCCGTATAAAAAACCATATCATTCAGACAACCCCTCAACCCATGTCCCTTGTTTCCAGTGACTACCATTACCTTGCAGTAAACGAGGCGTATTCCCGACTTTATGGCGAAACCTCGGATAAGATTAGCGGCCGTCGAATAACGGATTTCATAGACCCGGAGGTTTTTGAACAGGAAATCAAGCCCCATCTTGACCGATGCTTAGAAGGTGAAACCTTCCAGTACGAGATCCTTGTGGATTTTCCTGAAACTGGTCCTCGTTGGATGAGAATGGAATACACGCCATATAGGGACAAAGACAATCGAATTGCTGGCGTGGTGTCACATGGCATGGACATCACCGAGCGCAAGCGAGCCGAAGACGAATTGCGAGTGGCGAGGGAACTCTCCGAGCGCATCATTGAAGACGGACCGGTGGCTATCACCCTGGTGGACTGTAACGGGAAGATTGTCCTTGCGAATCATCATGCAGAACGTCTCTTGGGCCTGAAAAAGCCGGATTTAGCAGCCCTTAGCTACAATTCGCCAGAGTGGACGATCACCGATGTTGACGGTGCTCCTTTTCCCGACGAATTTTTACCGTTTCACCAGGTCATGTCGACCGGCCAGGCCGTCTACGACGTCCAACATGCGATTACCAGGCCGGATGGCGTCCGGAAAATACTCAGCATCAACGGAGCGCCGTTACACGATGGGCAAGGCCGGATCGACCGGGCCGTGTTTTCGATTGAGGACATCACCGACCGCAAGCGGGCGGAGATGAAGCTTGTTGAAAGCCAAGCACTCCTCGAAGCCACTGGTTTCATAGCTCGCGTGGGAGGCTGGCAACTTGACGTTGAAACAATGGCCGTCACTTGGACTAAAGAGACATACCACATCCATGAAGTTCCGTTAAACTACAAGCCACCGCTGGATATAGCAATCGAGTTTTTTCACCCTGACGACCGTGATGTACTGTCGCAGGCCATTCAGCGGGCGATAGACCGAGGCGAACCCTATGACATGGAACTAAGGTTCATTACTGCCAAAGGAAACAACCTGTGGACAAGGACTACATGCCAGCCCGAGGTCGTGGGAGGCAAGACAGTCAGGCTCCGTGGAACATTTCAGGACATTACCAAGCGCAAACAGGCTGAAGCGGAACGGGAGAAGCTTCAGGGCCAACTCGCCCAGGCCCAGAAGATGGAATCAATTGGGACTCTGGCAGGAGGCATTGCCCATGATTTCAACAATGCATTAACCCCCATCATGGTTCAAACGGAGCTCGCGAAGT
>CAYTTQ010000188.1:0-3162 GCA_964440795.1 uncultured Desulfobacterales bacterium
TTGACAAATCAATACAAGCTGAATAAAAGTTGTAGTTTAATCTTAGAAAAGGAGAAGAAGACCTTTGGCCAAAGGTTTTATCCGAATAGATCGAAATCGGTGTAAGGGTTGCGGTTTTTGTATTACCGCCTGTCCCAAGCAGTGCATACGGTTGAGTGAAGCACTCAACATAAAGGGCTATCATCCGGCCGAATATACGGAAACCGAAAACCGAAACGATCGCGATTGTACCGGATGCGCCTTGTGCGCGATTATGTGTCCGGACGTAGCCATTGAGGTGTTCCGTGAATAAGAAACTCATGCGGGGGAGCCATGTAATCGGTGAAGCGGCCACCTTGGCGGGATGCCGTTTTTATGCAGGCTACCCCATCACCCCACAAAATGAGCTACCCGAATATGTGGCGGGCCGTTTTGCCAAGCTCAAGGACGCCACCTTCATCCAGGCGGAAAGCGAGCTGGCGGCCATCAATATTTTAATGGGAGCGAGTATGACCGGTGCACGGGTCATGACGTCGTCTTCCAGTCCAGGCATCAGCCTGAAACAGGAAGGCATCTCCTATATTGCCGGCATGGAATTACCCACGGTTATTGCAAACATCATGCGTGGGGGGCCCGGCCTTGGCAATATCGCCCCCAGTCAGCAGGATTATTTCCAGGCCACAAGAGGGGGCGGCCATGGGGGCTATCGCACGATCGTCCTGGCGCCTTATTCAGGGCAGGAACTGGTAACCCTGACCATAAAGGCCTTTGATCTGGCCGATATGTACCGGATACCGGTTATCTTACTCGGAGACGGGCTTATGGGACAAATGATGGAACCCGTGGTCTTTCCGGAACCGATCGACCCGGCCACACTACCAAATAAGGAATGGGCCCTTTCCGGTGCCCAGGGCCGGGAGGGCCGGTTGATCGCCTCCCTGTTGCTTGACCCGGTACAAATGGAACAGCACAACTGGAAGCTGGCCAGAAAGTACGAAACGATTTGCGAAAACGAAACAGATTCTGAGTCCTATCTCCTGGACGATGCCGATATTGCGGTGGTGGCTTTCGGAACTGCGGCGCGTATCGCCAAAGGAGCCATTGATCGGGTAAGGCAAACGGGAGTGAAGGCAGGGCTATTTCGTCCCATCTCTCTGTGGCCGTTTCCAGGGCAAGAGTTAAAGGCCCTGACCAAGCGAATAAAACATGTCCTGGTTTTCGAAATGAATCTTGGGCAAATGCTGGAGGATGTCAAGCTGAACGTGGACCAAGGTGCGACCGTGCATTTCCACGCCCGGCCCGGAGGTATCATATCCACCCCTCAGGAGATCGCCGACGTATTAATCCGTCTGTCCTATCGAAAGGATCTTTGATGATCATAAGAGGCATTGATTGAACATGGCCAAGCAAGTATTCGCCAGACCCGAATCCCTGAAAGATAATATTTTTCATTACTGCCCCGGGTGTGGCCACAGCATCATACACCGCCTGGTCGCGGAGATTATCGACGAGTTCGGGATCCGAGACAAAACCATTGGGGTCCCTCCGGCAGGTTGTGCGGTACTGGCTTATAATTACCTCAATGTTGATATGGGTGAAGCACCCCACGGAAGGGCCGTCGCCGTAGCTACGGGACTGAAGCGGGCCCGGCCCGACTTTATCGTATTTACCTACCAAGGGGACGGAGACCTTGCCGCAATCGGTACTTCAGAAGCGATTCACGCAGCCAATCGAGGCGAAAACATCACCGTGATTTTCGTCAACAACGGCGTTTATGGAATGACGGGCGGGCAAATGGCACCGACGACGTTATTGGGACAAACGACCACTACGACGCCCGGCGGGAGAGAGCAAGTGCGTGACGGATACCCGCTGGATCTAAGTCAGATGTTGGGAATAGCTGCGGGCAGTGTTTATATCGAGCGGACATCGGTTACCTCACCAAAAAACGTTCAAAAAACCAAAAAGGCGCTTAAAAAGGCCTTTCAGGTACAGATCGACCAGTTGGGCTTTTCACTGGTAGAGATTTTGTCCCCCTGCCCGACGAATTGGAAGGTCTCCGAAATCGAGGCGTGCAAACGGATTGACGAATTGGTGGCCAAAAGCTACCCATTGAAGGTCATCAAGGATTTGACCAAGTCGGAAAAGGCCCCAGACTAGGGACGTGGCATTTGCGCCGGCAGCAAAGAGAAAAAGGCACTATGGTGGTTACTAAGACGATATTCTCCGGATTTGGCGGGCAAGGGGTTCTCATGATGGGGTATGTGTTGGCCACATCGGGAATGCACGAAGACAAGTACGTTACCTACCTACCCGCCTATGGCGCCGAAGTCCGGGGAGGCACGGCTAATTGCACCGTTACCGTCAGTGATGACCCGATCGCATCGCCGGTCGCATCCTTTCCGGATTATGCCGTACTGATGAATACCCCATCGGTTCTTCGATTTGAGGGAAAGGTTAAAGCGGGAGGAATCGTTTTTCTCAACAAGGACCTGGTTGACGTCGTGCCTGGGCGTAAAGACATAGAGGTCGTATCGGTACCGGTCAACACGATTGCCGACAAACTTGGTAACCTGAGAAGCGCCAACATGGTTATGGTCGGGGCCTTTGCCGGAAAGACCGGCTTGGTGTCTCTCAGCTCTGTGGTCGACAGTGTTAAGGAAATTTTTGCGAAAAAGGGTCAGAAAGTCCACGAAACAAATGCACAGGCCATTGAACAGGGAGCAGCCTTTGCACGTACTGGATAAGGATGTCCGATAATGACCATCAAGGAAATCGTACTGGAAATCGAAAACAGGGCGGGTGAATTCTCTCGAATCATTTCTCATCTGTATGAAAACGATATAAATGTCCGTGCCTTCTCGGTGGAGACTAAAAGAACCAAGGCCCGGCTACGACTCATCACCAGCAACCCCGAATCGGCGCTGTCTGTCCTTACCGGATTAAATGCTCAGGCGGCCACCGCCGAAGTTTTGGCTGTCCAGGTACCTAACCATCCCGGTGGGTTGAATTCGGTCCTTAAGATCCTCAGTACGGCAGACATTGATATCGTCTACGTCTATCCGTGCCTGGACACCGTCGACACGATTTTGATTCTTAATGTCGACGAACCGGAGCGGGCGGTAAAGGCGCTCACGGACAACTGGATCAGGATGTACGACCATCAATTGTACAAGCTTTGAT
>CAYTTQ010000189.1:0-3160 GCA_964440795.1 uncultured Desulfobacterales bacterium
GCACGAACTAGAATAACCAATTATCCAATTGCGCTTGCGCAATTCCTTTGCTATAATGTGTACATCAATATGAGCGGTTTCCCTGCTTTCGGTTCGAGCACAAAATGGCGAGCGGTAGTTTTGGGCTTTGTGTTGGCCCTGTTGGGGCTATCCCTTTTCCGTGAGACGCTTTACACATTGGGCGTGAAGGTGATCGGGCGGCACGACAGTTCTCACGCCGTGTTTGTGCCGTTCATATCCGCGTATCTCATTTGGCTTCAGGGTGAGCAGTTAAGAAAGACGAGGCTCACCTATGCCCCGCTGTCCGGCATTTTGGTTATGTCCGTGGGGATTTTGCTTGCCTACCTGGCGGAGGAGTCATTTTCACTGCGGGCCGTTTCCTTCTTTATTGTCCTTTCCGGAGGGGTACTGGCCGTTGCCGGACCGGCTTTTTTTAAGCAGATATGCTTTCCACTCCTTTTCCTCATAGCCATGGTACCTCTTCCCGACGCGTGGTACTCGCAGATCGCGGAATGGATGCGTGGGGCCATCACGTGGGGCTCGGTGACCTTCCTTCATTCCGTGGGTTTTCCTATATTCCGGGACGGTTTTAACGTTCATCTCCCGGAAATAGATCTACATGTAGGGCACGCCTGCAGCGGCATCCGTCATTTTCTATCGTTTTTTGTCTTCGCTATGGCCTATGCATTCCGTTTCAAAGAGAGTGTCCCGGCTCGAGTCCTCGTCGTCATGAGTACCATCCCTTTATCTGTTTTTTCCGGTACCTTGAGGCTGACGATAATCTTTTCCCTGGCACACTACGTCGACCCTTTTTTGGCGGAACACCGCCCGCACGTTATCCAGAGCTGGATCGTGTTCATGGTCGTCTTAGTGGGGGCAGTCCTGCTGGATCAACTTTTGTCCAGAAAAAGACGCTCTGGCCTCCCTCAGGCGGGGCAAGAGGGATGATGGCGATAAACCACCACGAGAAACCCGACAAGTGACCCTCGCAACATATCTACATTTTGGCGCAGCCCTGTTCTGTATGGGCCTTTGCTGTTTGAGCCTTCTGCGCGATCATCGTACGGTGGCAAACAGGCTCCTCGCGTTGGGTCTCACAGTTGGCGCACTGGAGTCCTTTTTTAACGGCTTGAGCGGGCTGGCGCAGCTGCCTGGTGAGGTTATGCAATGGCAGCAGTGGCGTTTTGTCATGGCCGCCCTTTTTCCCGGGGCCTGGCTCCTCTTTGGCATTTGCTTTGCCCGAAGTGACCCGCGACCCGCTTTCAGGATGTGGCGTTGGGTGGTACTCGGTGTCTCTTTGGTGCTTCTGGTACTCCCGCTGGGGTTTGCTCCTTCTTTTTTATTGGATGTGGTGGATGATCCGCCCGGGGTTACCCGCATCGTTCTCGGATGGTCTGGCTACGCTTATCACCTCATCTTCCTTTTGACCTGCATCCTGACCATGGTGGTTCTAGAAAGGGTCCTTCGTGCGGCCACAGGTAAGAAAAGATGGTACGCCAAGTTTCTGGTGCTTGGCGTTGACGCCTTTCTGGCGATACGCATCTATACCGTGAGTCAAACGCTACTCTTCCATTCGCTCGACCTGAGTTTGGAACCGGTGAATGCAGGCGGTCTGATTGTGGGGTGCATTTTGATTCTGATCGCCGTGCTTCGGGCCGGCGTGGTACAAATGGATATCTTTTTCTCCCAACGAGCACTCTACAACTCAATTACCATTATTATGGTCGGCGTCTATTTCACGATCTTGGCGGTTTCAGCCGAGATTTTTGGGGATCGACTTTCCGAAAGTCTGGTGGTATTCCTGCTTTTCTTGGCGGTTTTGATGGTACCGATATTCCTGCTTTCCGATAAAGTCAAGCAGGAGATCAAACAGTTTATCAGCCGCAATATTCGCCCACACCAGTTTAATTATCGGGCGGTGTGGATGAGATTTAGCGAGGATACATCGGCCGTTGTGGATCCAAAGAAACTGGGTGGTGCTGCGGCAAAAGCGATCTCGGAAATTCTGGATGTCCGTTCCGTGAGTGTTTGGTTGATGGCGGAGAATTCACAGTCACTGGAGCTGGGCGGGTCTACCGCCATTTTTGAGGCACAGATTCGCAATTCCGGAAGTTTCCGTGAAGAATTGAGTCAACTGGTTCGACTGCTTGGCGATTGTGTGGGTCCCGTGGATTTGGAGAAGCAAGATACCGGTCGTATTGCCGATTACCGGAAGGAACACCTCGCGTTTTTGGAAAGTGCTAAGATTCGCACCTGTGTACCGCTTCGCAAAAACGACGACCTTCTGGGTCTTGTAACGTTGGACCATCCGGAACCACTTACTCTGGAAGAGTCTGAGCTGCTCGAAAGCATGTGTAACCAAATTTCAGGAAGCCTTTTCAATCTAAAACTCTCTGAAGGGCTCCGTCAAATGAGAGAGGTGACGGCATTTCAAAATATGGCGGCCTTTTTCATTCATGACTTAAAAAACGTGGCCTCCAAGTTATCCATGACCTTGGAAAATATGGAAGCGCATCTCGACAACCCGGAGTTCCGCAAGGATGCCCTCCAACTCATGTCTCAGAGTGTCGACCAGATCAAGACCGTATGCAGCCAACTCAGCTCCTTACGGGAAAAAACGGCTATTTCCCCAGTGGAGAGTGACTTGAACAGGATCGTTAAGATTGCAATCAGGGAGCTGAATGGTGTAAACGCCAATGTCCGGACGGATTTTGGTGTTTTACCAAAACTATTAGTCGATCCGAACCAAGTGAACAAGGTGGTGACGAATCTGTTACTCAACGCCTGCGAGGCGGTGGAGGAAACTGGTGAGATTCGTGTGCAGACCACCCGCCGCAACGGCTGGGTTGAGTTGACAGTCACAGACGACGGCTGCGGTATGTCGAAGGCATACATGGATGAATGTCTTTTCCGACCCTTCAAAACAACAAAGAAAAAGGGCCTAGGCATCGGCCTCTTTCAAAGCAAAATGATCGTCGAAGCGCATAAGGGGCGGATAGAAGTGGAAAGCAGGGAAGGAGAGGGGACGATGTTTCGGGTATTGTTGCCAATATAGGAAAGAGAGCTGAAAGCTCAAAGCTCAAGGCTGAAAGAATGGAGCTCAAAGCTGAAAGAGTAGAGCTCAAAGCTCAAGGCTCAAAGCTGAAAGAAAAGAGAGCTC
>CAYTTQ010000190.1:0-3071 GCA_964440795.1 uncultured Desulfobacterales bacterium
TATGAGGGAGCTGTCGAAAATAGTGCAATAGTGGCAACGTCCCCCATTGGTCCTTACAAATACGACAATATCCGCCTGGGGATCAATGGCCGCCTGGACACCCTGCAGGCCGCCATCCTGCTGCCCAAGCTGGATATTTTCCCCCATGAACTGGTATCCCGGCGCCAAATTGCCCGAAATTACAAAGACCTGCTGACGTCCCAAAACACGCCATTGACCCTGCCCGGGGTGTTTTCCGGCATCAAAAGCGCCTGGGCACAGTATTCCATCCTGGCGCCGGATGCCCAGGCAAGGCAGACCATCCAGGATCGGCTGCAGGAAAACAGCATTCCCACGGCCGTGTATTATCCCACACCCCTGCATTTGCAGACCGCGTTTGTCCACCTGGGGTATAAAAAAGGAGATTTCCCGGTATCAGAGGATTGCGCCAAAAGGATATTCAGCATTCCCATGCATCCGTACCTGACAGATGCCGACCTGAACAGGATCTGTTCAATGCTTCAAATTGCCAATCAAGCAGTTTGACGCTTTTTGCGACAAGGAGGAGTTAAAATGAAGTGGTATCATGAATATCAAAGAGACAATTAACAGCCCTGAAGGGCGGACGCTGGAATTCAAAAGGCAGGTTCCGGACAAGCTTGATAATATCGTGAAAACAGTGGTCGCTTTTTCCAATGGTTCCGGTGGGGAAATCATCATCGGTGTTGATGATGATCGGAAACTCATAGGCATTGACCAGGATCCTTTTGATCTTGAGGAACGACTGGCAAGCTCAATCCATGACCGGATTGCCCCTGTTCCCGGTGTATTTTTCCAGACAGTATCCATTGACCATGTTGTTCTTTTCAGAATCAAGGTCCTTCCGGGTCCGAACAAGCCCTATTACCTGAAATCAAAAGGGCCGGAAAAAGGAACCTATATCCGCGTGGGCTCCACCAATAGGCTTGCTGATGAATGGGTGCTGACGGACCTGCGCAGGCAGGGGCAGAACCGTTTTTTGGACGAAGAGGTGGTAACCGGCTTCGGGTGCGAAATTTTTTCCATGCAGGTGTTGTCCAGGTATACGCAGTGGAGAGGCCTTCAGGCGCAAGCCGACCTTGAATACCTGGTAAAAGAAAAACTGGCTGTTCGCTACAACGGAAGCTGCCACCCCACTGTCGGCGGGCTGCTGTTGTTCAGTGACCTTCTTCCCGAGCCTTATGCATACGCAGGGTTTGCCGTGGTCCGCTACCGCGGCGAGAGCAGGTCGAGTCTGCTCCATTCCCAGGCCATCACCTGCAGTCTGCTGGATATGCCCGGAATGGTCATTGCTGCTGTCGAAACCTATCTTGGCAGCAAGATTGAGATAAGCAACCTGCGCAGGGGTGAAGAACTGGACATACCCTTGCTTGCCTTGCGTGAATCCATCGTCAATGCAGTATGCCACAGGGACTATGCCATGCAGGGGTCGCAATGCAAGGTAGAGGTGTTTGCTGATCGCGTTGAGGTCATCAGCCCGGGCACCCTGCCCACCGGGATCGGTCTTGCAGACCTGGGCCTGGGTGCCTCTGAAATCCGCAACAGGCAGATCGTGAAAATTTTCCGCAAGGCCGGATATATTGAACAGCTCGGCACTGGCATCATCCGCATGCGCGAAAGCTGCCATGATGCTGGACTGGCAGAGCCGAAGTTTGAGGAGGTTGGCAGTTATTTCAAGGTAACGTTCTTTAAGCGGCAAAACACATTGCCTCCTGAACTCAAGGCTGTTTATGATTTCCTGCGCAGCAATGGGGAGCAGGCCAGCAGTCAGATTGCCTCCGGTTTGGACATCCATCAGAACACTGCCCTGAAAAGACTGAATAAGTTGATGGATGCCAATCTGGTTGTCAAAAAGGGAAAAGGCGCTGATGTGAGGTATGCAGTCCGGGTGTGAACTGGTGTGAGGGTGTGAGGTCGGGTGTGAGGAAGGCAGCTACAAAACAATGGTCTCTCTGCACTCCTTAAACCCCACTTTTTGCCCCCAAAAAGTGCCTTCTAAGAGCAAAAAACCCCTGTTTTTGAATTGATTATCCTTTAATAACAAACACTTATCTGGGTCAGACCCCCCGCTAACCATGAGGTAAATTTCGGAGAAGGCGTCCAAATCAAACGAAAAGTCTATACCGTTGCCAATGCCACCCGCTGATAGAAATTCAAGCACTTGAATTTCTATCACAAAAAACCGCCTGTCCCGTTAAATCTGCTTTTTCTTCTATTTAACTGGGGTGTCATCCGTGAAATCCGCGCCAAAAAAGGAAAAGTGAAATAGTGACAACGCCCCCCATTACTCACGGCCGACAGGCAACACAGTCCCGCCTAGGCGGGATATCATCGGCTTTCCCGCGGGTAAAAGATATGGCGGCTTTTCTGTGTTTCGCTGGACGCCACCGACGGTTGGATCCATGAAATCGTTGATAAAAACCGCAATCATAGGCCATCAGTTGTGTTGAAGATATCTTGCCATATCTTTTATGTAACTCTGGGGTTCAGAAGAGTCAATGGCGGCAGCAAGTGTAGGCCGACGATTACTGGAAGGACAAGGTCTTGGACATAGCATTTTCAGTTTACGGTGTGCCGATACGATTGACGTATGAAAGATGGTTCCACATTACGGAAAACCATGATGATTTGGCAAGTTACTACTTTGAAGTTTTGGAAACAGTTGAAGAGCCTGAACTCATTGTTCGCGGTAATAAGGGGTCACTGAAAGCAGTAAAGAGCTTGGGGAAAAACAATTGGCTGGTGGTTGTTTATAAAGAAATTTCAAAGGATGATGGCTTCATTATTACCGCGTATTTTCTGGGTAAGAGGCCGAAAGGGGAGATAATATGGCGACGCAGGTAGCGAGGGACGAAATCGTTCGAACTTGCCTTGGACTGTCATCGGATTTGGTGAAATTGCCGGCCAAAAATATATGGGTTGACTATGACAAAGAAGCCGATGTGCTCTATTTGAGTTTTCGAAAACCTCAAAGGGCTAAAACCACTGTTGAAACAGATGACGATCTCTTGATTCGCACAGACGGAGAAGAAGTTGTGGGAGTAACAATCCTG
>CAYTTQ010000191.1:0-3066 GCA_964440795.1 uncultured Desulfobacterales bacterium
TCCGTATTCTCGACCTGCACTAACTTTCATGAATTCGTTAGATGAAAACTTCTTTCCTCTAACAGTTCCCCTTTCCGCAAAAAAAACCTGTGAGCGCCACATTGCTTTTGCAGAACGTTCTTTATTCGAAACAAAAATGTGCGGAAGCCTTATCGCCGAACCTTCAAAAAGCAATTGCCACCGGACGATGTAGTCATCTCCTACTTTTTCCGCAATCATTATCCATTCATTCTCTGGTTCTTCCGGGTTCTTTGGCAGACCTCTAACGATTCTCTGAAAACGCTTTGTGCTTCCTTTGAGAATAGAATACATTGCCCTTATAAGACGATCGTTTGTGGGACTATGCCGTTGCGAGTTATTTTCCCACTTAGACAGTGTGGTGATGCCCACACCAAGCTTTTCTGAAAAAGCCTTCGAAGACAGAAAAAGATTCTCCCTCAAGAATCGTATTTCTTTTCCCTCCAACAGAACCGGCTTTTCAATCAGTTTCCTGGCAATCAGTTCATGAAGTCGTCGCAGACGAAAAATTGACCCAGCGACAACCCTACATGCACATTGCTTAACAGGGACATTTTCCAACCACACATTACTCAGCCCCGATTCAGTATACTTATAATTTCCGATAATCTCATGGAAGATCTCACCACACCGTCCGCATACATCACGCATGCCTACTTCCTTTCCAAAATAATTGTGATGCATTTCAGCTTGTTTTTGGACACTACTGCGACCCAAATAGTGGCATTGTCGCCTTGAATCGTTCGGCCTTCTACCGCGTATTTCCAGTTCTTGTGTTGAGAATCATACTCTGGCGGCAGCTTTATTCTGCCCTGAGACAAAACACATAGCAAGTCATTGTAATTACAACACTCTTGCTCCAATCGCTCTTGGAAATGAATAGCAGAGGCATCTACATATCCGTATTCTACGATGTTCTGTATTGTCCGCAGCGCTTCTTTATTTGAAAGCTTGTTTTGATTATCGGCCATATCCAAAAAAAAGTCAAATTAGAGTTGGTTTAAAACCAACTTAAAAGCGGCTCAGATCTCAGCACTTGCAGCTCGTTTTCCACCTTCAAAAACCCCCAATACAGTTTTTTGGGCTTCTTAACAAGAAAAAGGTTGCTCTTGTCATGGGTAGACAGTGGGGGCTTATCTCCCGTCTACCACAGTAGTGGAATTTCAAATTCAGATCTTCAGCGGGTTTTCCCCCGCCTTACGGCAATGCTGACTGTCGTAACGCGTCCAAAAACGAATGCCGGTGACCTTGAAAATCTTCAGTTGACATACGGATTTTCACGGTTTATTTTACCGCATGATTCCAAGGCCGGAACCCCTTCATCAAATAGAGGCTTCATTTCAGACGCATGCAGTTACTGCGCTGCTAGGACCGCGGCAGTGCGGCAAGACCACCTTGGCTCGTTTTATTGCTGAACAGGAGTCATCGACCATTTTTGATTTAGAAAACCCTGTTGACTTGCAACGGCTTTCCGCCCCCATGCAAGCCTTGCAGGATCTATCCGGGCTGGTGATCATTGATGAAGTCCAAAGAAAACCAGAGATCTTCGAACTACTCCGGGTACTCGTAGATCGATCTGGACAGGAAGCTCGGTTTCTATTATTGGGATCCGCATCGCCTAATTTGGTTAAAGGTGTCTCGGAATCTCTGGCTGGAAGGATTGGATTCGTTGATCTTTCGGGTTTTCAGCTGTGGGAAGTCGGGGAACAGAATCGCGAGCGACTTTGGATAAGAGGGGGGTTGCCAAGAGCTTTTCTTGCGGATTCTGAAGCTAATAGTTTGCAGTGGCGCGAGAACTTTGTTCGAACTTTTCTTGAAAGAGACATACCACAACTCGGCATAACCATTGCGGCAGAAACCCTTCGAAGATTTTGGACAATGGTAGCTCATTACCATGGGCAGGTGTGGAACGCAGCAGAGTTCGCGAGAGCTCTTGGAACGTCTGAAAATACAGCTCGACGATATCTGGACATCCTTGCAGGTGCTTACATGGTTCGGGTTTTGCCACCGTGGTTTGAAAACTTGAAAAAAAGACAGGTCAAAGCTCCAAAGATATACATCCGTGACAGCGGTTTATTTCACACTCTGATGCATGTTCCTACCCTCGCTGATTTGCAGGGACATCCCAAAATCGGCGCTTCATGGGAGGGATTTTCGCTTGAACATGTCATTTATGCCCTACGAACAAGAGATGCGTACTTTTGGGCAACCCATGCAGGAGCTGAACTCGACCTGATGGTTACAATCAACGGTAAGCGGCACGGATTTGAATTTAAATACGTAGATGCCCCCGGGCGAAAACGATCCATGCATATCGCAATCGAGGATCTGGGGTTGGAACATCTCTGGATTATCTATCCCGGTGATCAAAAATATCCCCTTGATGAAAAAATCACCGTAATCCCGCTGGATGAATTGAGTAATCTTTTTTAATTCACGCACAAGGCCTACTTTTGCGCGAACCCTTAAAACGCTACTTGACACCGCCCCTTCTTTAGTTTACACTCCAAAGTGTAAACTGTGAAGACGGAGGAGATGCATGAAAGCAACCGCAAAAGACTTGAGATTTAACTCAAAGGCGCTTCTTGATACCGTTAACAGGGGCGAGGTGGTGGTGATAACCTTTCGCGGTAAGCCCTGCGCAAAACTCATTCCCTATGATGAAGAAAACGGACAAAACACAACCAATGAGCTGTTCGGAATCTGGAAAGACAACAATAGGGTCCAAAACGTGGATGAGTATGTCCGGGGATTAAGGAAAGGCAGATTCTAAATGGTTATCGATACGGATGTCCTTATCTCGTACATGAAAGGGAATCAAAGGGCATATAAAACTATTGAGAATTCAAAGCATTTTTCTATCTCTGTGGTTACATATATTGAATTAGTACAGGGCATGAGAGATAAAAACGAACTGAACACGCTTCGCCGGGCGCTTAATGCCTGGGGCTCAAAAATTCTTTATATTTCTGAGGAGATATCCGTTAAAGCAATGTTTTTTGTGGAACAGCATTTTTTAAGCCACTCCATTCAACTTGCGGATGCGTT
>CAYTTQ010000192.1:0-3020 GCA_964440795.1 uncultured Desulfobacterales bacterium
GCTCTATATTAACCGGTTGGAGCCGACAGATCAATGATTTATAGAAAGAAGATATCAAGTATTATTTGCCTGTCCCCTATATTTCGTGAGGCCGTGGTTTCATATAGGGCCGGATAGTCCGGCAAAAGAGAGACATCTATTCCTCCCGGTGTCACCAATGGTTCCACGGGGGGAACATTCAAAAAGAATTTCTATATTTTTCCTCCAGGGCCCACTACTGCTTACAAGCATCATTTGGAGGTCAAAATTGGCCTTTTAAGGCCTAAAATAGGGTCTTGGTTAGGCCTTTTGTTCAGAATATCAGTTGGTTAACTTGGTCCGACCCTGCCCCAGCCCCAACTTCCCTAATTGGGGACATCACGGAAATTTAGACTGCGGATTCAAAGTTCTTGGATTTGACTGACCTACGATCCGATAATTTTCTCAAGTTCTGAAATGAGAGGTGGCAGATCATATTCGATCGTATTCCAAAGGACGTCAAGATCCACTTGATCGTATCCGTGTATAAGGCGATGACGCATCCCAACGATCTCCGACCAGGGAATGCTTCCATATTTTTCGCGTCCCTCGGAGGTCACCCGGGCGGCAGCCTCGCCGATTACTTCGATCAAGCGAACAAGTGACAATTCCAGCATTCTCTCCTTATGTAAATCAGCCCGCTCTTTGCCCTCAATCATGCCTACAGCTTCTTTTGCGTAATCCAACATATGCTGCAGCCGCATGTGGTCATCATGTTGCGTCATATTGAAGCACTGCCTCGGAAAGAACTTGGTCACGAAAATATTTGCTGAGGAATCCGGGGGTATTCAGGTCCACTTTTCGCCCGAGAATCTCACTCAATTCCATCTCAATTCCCGCTAAGCGGATAAGCCCCACTCGTGCATCTGGTTCAAATTCAACCAGCACGTCGACATCACTTTCCGAGCGAAAATCCTTGCGTAGCGCAGAACCAAAAATAGACAATTTGCGGATCTGATTCTTTTTGCAGAACTCGGCTATTTTTTTTCTCGGAACATTAAGATTTGTTTCCACAGCCATGCTCATCTCCAAAAATTTATACAGTGAACTATTTACATTATATCTTTTGTATCATGACAGTCACCCATAAGTCCATAGCTTCACCTATACGGAGGGAGAAAGGCCGGCGACTGATTGATCCACGTAGACCTTTTTACCGGGACCGGAATTTCTAATTGGCACACATCAGACGGATATTCCGAGAATACATTTTGTCGACTATTTTGGGTGGAAGATTTAATAGAAAGTGGGAGAAGAATTTTGGGCCTTCAGGGCCCAAAATCAACGCAAAAAAACACCGAACCCCCTGAAAAAGCCATATATTAACCGCAATAACAGGGGGTTGAAGTCCTTTGGTGGTCCCAACGGGAACACAGCAAACGACAGGGTGAAAGTGTTCATATAAGAGATTTGGAATGAAATATGATGTTTACACTATGGAGGTCAAAATCGGCCTCTTAAGGCATAAAATAGGGCCTTTGTTAAGCCCCTGTTGTTCGGAATATCAATTGGTTAGCATGGGCGATCCTGCCCAAAACTGCCCGTCGCTCAGTGCCGACAAGCCTGTCGGCACTATCGTCTGCGTCCGTCGGCGTGTGCCTGCCGTGCCGTAGGCGGGTCTGCGGCTAAAATCTTTTTTTGTTCTTGTGTGTCCGTGTGGGTCTGTGGCGAGACGAAACAGGGCTCTTTTACCCGAAAGTGCTTTGAGCTGTTTTGGGTAAAGGTTAGGGGGGGGCGTTGGAGTTGGCCCGGATTTTGTTGTAGCAAGTGGAGCGGTTGTTGGCTTGTGCGGTGGCCACCCAAGAAAAGGCAGGTCAAGTATAATTTGCCTGTCCCCTATATCATCATTTCACGTTTCCTGGCAACCTCTCCAGTCAAGATAGAAGTTTCACGCTTAAGAACCCCGTTCCACAGCCACTTAGCCGATAAAACAGCAAGGCCGGCGTCCAGCCGGTCGGAGAATCCTGTTTATCCTGGAGATCCTGTCTAAACCAAAAAGTCAGACAAAATGAGACCCCCGAGCCTCCCATGTAGCATGCGGGATTGCACTGCGAAGGTTTCTGTTGACAATGTATGTACAATAGGCTAACTTAAGGTATGCCAGTATTTGATTGGAATCAAAAGAAGAATGAATGGTTGAAACAGGAAAGGAAAATATCATTCGAGCAAGTCGTTCTTTGTATTGAAGAGGGCGGATTACATGATATTATTGAACATCCCAACCAGAGCACGTACAAGGGTCAGCGGTGCTATATCATAGAGGTTGAGGGTTACATTTTTGTCGTTCCTTATGTTGAAATGGAAGATTCTATATTTCTGAAAACCATTTTTCCAAGCAGGAAGTACACTAGACGTTATATGGGCCGGAGGAAGAAATGAACCGATTAGAAGACAAGCAGGAAAAAGATTTGATGGAATCCATCGAAAAGGAAGAATGGAAATCAGTCGACAATCTTGATCAGGAAATTAACAAGGCAAGGGAAGCTGCAGCAGCAACGTTCAGAAAGAGCGAGAGAATGAACATACGAATGTCGTATAAGGATTTGAGGGACTTAAAGATCAGAGCTCGCCAAGAAGGTATGCCCTATCAGACACTGGTCTCAAGCGTCATACATAAGTACCTTTCAGGCAGACTGTTTGAGAAGGACTCCCCGGGGGGGTAACATTAATGATGCCGGAGGGCATTGGCTTTCCGTCAAGAGAAAGCCAGGAAGACATTCAAGCCGAGATTTCCAGCTCCCCAGAGCAACAACCACCAAGCCCGGCGTTGAGGCGGTCTCAATAATCCTGTCCATCCTGCCGGTCGTAGCGAATTGGAGATCCTGCTGTCGGGGGCCCGCGCGCGGTGGGGTTAATCCTGTCAAAAGACAAGAAGTCAGACAGGATTGACAAGATTAACGAATAAGGAATTAATGTTTTGCGAAGCCAAAACATTAATTCCTTATTCGTTCGGCTTGGTGGGAAGAGGGGAGGGTGAGTTTAGGGTTCGCGCAAAAACAACT
>CAYTTQ010000193.1:0-2993 GCA_964440795.1 uncultured Desulfobacterales bacterium
TGGCCGTGGTGGTGGGCATTGTCCGGGCGCAGTCGGTGCCGCAGCTTATCAACTACCAGGGAAGGCTTACGGACTTGGGTGGCCAGCCTCTGGACGGGGTTACCGTGGACTTGACCTTCGCGTTCTACGGCGTGGAGACGGGCGGGACTGCCTACCTAACCGTGCTCCAGGAGGACGTGGTGGTGACGGGCGGGATTTATAATGTGTTGATCGGTTCAGGTACTATAACTCCTGGCACGGAGAGCACTCTGGCCGATATTTTCAAGAACCATAAGGATGTCTGGATGGGTATTGAAGTTAATTCAGACGGTGAGATGTTGCCGCGTTCCAGAATAAGCAGCGTGCCCTATGCCCTTAGTGCTTTAAACATGGATAGCATTGTATTGGGAGAATTTGTAGGAACCCCTGACTGGGATGGAGATTCATATCTCAAATCAGGCAACACTGTTGATTGCAATGACGGAACTGCATCGATATATCCTGGCGCTCCGGAATTATGCGACGGGATCGACAACCAGTGCCCGGGAGATCCCGGCTACGGACAGATCGATGAGTATTGCAATTGTGTGGATAATGACGGCGACGGTTACGGAGACGATTGTGCTCCGGGGCCGGACTGTAATGACGGTGATGTGGACAATTGGGTTTCATGCGCCACCTGCCTTGACGGGGACAGCGACGCCTACTTCGACAACTGCGATGCCTACACCACCAGAAACGGCCCGGATTGCGATGACGGGGACTCCACCATATATCCTGGCGCGCCCGAGCTGTGCGACGGGGTGGACAACCAGTGCCCGGGGGATGATGCTGGCTACGGAATAATTGATGAAGATGCATGCTATCCAGGGACGGTTATGATCCCCGCGGGCTGTTTCGACATGGGCGACCATTTTGACGAGGGAGGAAGCAATGAGCTTCCGGTGCATGAAGTCTGCATCACCTCGGACTTCTACATGGACGTGCACGAAGTGACCAACGCCGAGTACGAGGCCTGCGTGGACGCGGGCGACTGCACCGCGCCGAAATATTCGTACAGTGAAACCCGAGATCCTTATTACGGTAACCCGGACTATGACAACTATCCGGTAATCTACGTGGACTTGAACCAGGCCACCGATTACTGCACCTGGGCGGGCAAGAGGCTCCCCACCGAGGCGGAGTGGGAGTACGCGGCCCGTGGCGGGCTGGCTGGTAAGAGATATCCACATGGAGACACTATATCCTGTTCCGATGCTTGTTATGAAAGGGGTGATTCAAACGATGATTGCTGGGACTACGGTGGACTTGATAACGATACCCACCAGGTTGGTAGTTATCCGGCCAATGGCTACGGCCTTTACGACATGTCCGGCAACGTCTGGGAGTGGGTGAATGACTGGTATCAGGGCGATTACTACAGCGTGAGCCCGACCAACGACCCACCCGGCCCTGATACGGGAGCGACTCGCGTTGTGCGCGGCGGCGCTTGGCTCTTCCCTCCGGACTCCCTGCGCGTAGCGGTCCGGAACGGCTACGGTTCGACTAATCGGCTCAGCTACCTCGGCTTTCGTTGCGCTCGGGACTGATTACGCTTTGATACTTTTTCCCTTTTACCCTTTGGGGGGGTATGCCTGCCTGTGCGTGCCGCACGCAGACAGGGGGGGGGTGCCCCCCATTCGAAATTTTTTTGAAAAATGAAAAATAAGCTTCCTGCTGTCCGGAAGGCGTATGATGCATGAGATCAGTGGTTTCATCTTCTCCATCTTGACGGGACCCTTTTCATCCGTTAATCTTTTTCTAAAAGGCTGGTATCATGGAACCATATCGCTTTACCGTGGAACTTTACCCGGACAATGAAGAGGGAGGCTATACTGCGATTGTGCCTTCCTTGCCCGGGTGCGTCACGCAGGGAGAGACTTTGGACCAAACCCTGGAGCGTGCCCGAGAGGCCATCGCCGGTCATATCGAATGCCTGAAAGAGGACGGCAAGGACATCCCGGTCGAAGAAGAGCCGGAAGGCCGGTTCAAAGTCATCATCGCCGCATGAGTCCGAAACTCGCCCGCATCACCGGCAAGGAGATGTGCTCTATCCTGGAGAAACACGGGTTTCTCCTGAAAAGAGTAAAGGGCAGTCACCACATCTACGCAAGACCCGGACTTGATGGATATGTGACCGTGCCAGTGCATGGCAATGAAATCCTCAAGCCCAAAACTCTCAAGTCCATCATCAAACAAGCCGAGTTGGACCCCGATGACCTCGTAAAATAATCCCCGTGATGTTCAAGCAGGGAGTGGGCCTCATCAGTCCCCGGCCTCATTACTGCACCGGTATTTTGAGCCGGGCCGAATATGAAAGCCCCCCTCGCGGCAAGTAGGCTTTTGGGCTGAACGCGGCGAGGGGGTTGTTTTTTTCGTTGCACTGTAAACCTCGATTGATTTATCTTGATCCGCAACCGGGCGAGAACTGGTACAGCTTTTGGGGCCGCTTTCCCGGTGAACCTGCCTGCCTGTGCGTGCCCGCCTGCCTGTGCCGACAAGACAGACAGGCACGCAGACAGGAAAGCTTGCTTTCGCTTTCCCCCCCCGGCAAGTTCGCTTGCCGGGCGCAGCCTGCCGTCGAGGTTTACAGCGTCCCGTGAGGACGGCGGACACGGGGCTCCCCTTTCACCAGGGTTTGAAACCCCTGGCTAATCTACAGCGCTCCGTTGGAGCGCAGGGGGAGACATAAACTGTTTGCCTTCTTTGTTGCCATACTCCACCTTCCCCGAGAGCAAGCTCTCGGGAAGAAAAGCGGCGGCAAGCCACCGCACTCCAAATTCCGGATATCGGACTGCAAATTCCGGATATCGGACTGCGAAAGCTTGCTTTCGCTTTCTCTGCCGGCAAGCTCGCTTGGCGGGCTCCTTCTCTCCGAAAAGTACGATAAACTTAATTGTAAAGATCTGACCCCTCACGCATTTTCAAGCTGGGAACGCGGCTGTCTCGGCCGCAGATAAAAGCGGGCGGGACGC
>CAYTTQ010000194.1:0-2877 GCA_964440795.1 uncultured Desulfobacterales bacterium
GCAACCGGCGCAATTAATCCCGGAACGGTCAATCCATCGCCCCAT
This sequence comes from uncultured Desulfobacterales bacterium, assembly GCA_964440795.1. Classification (GTDB taxonomy): domain Bacteria; phylum Desulfobacterota; class Desulfobacteria; order Desulfobacterales. The sequence goes on from CAYTTQ010000194.1 coordinate 46, forward strand.
TACCATGAAGAGCGGGAAGATAAATTTGTACCGACGTTCCTTTGCCTAAACCACTATCGATGTCGATCCAACCGTCATGGTTTTTGACAATGCCATAGGTGGCGGCCATGCCCAGTCCCCGCCCGTGATACTTTGTGGTGAAAAACGGTTCGAATATCTTTCTTAACGTTTCTTTATCCATGCCCTTTCCATCATCTTCTATTTTGAGAAAGGCGTACCTACCTGTCTTGAGGCCAGGGCGTGTATCAACAAATTCGTGGTCTGCATCTATACTCCCCATGCTGACTTGGATACAGCCCGCCCCTTCTATAGCCTCTTTCGCGTTCGTTATGATCGATGATAACACCATTTCTAATTGGCTGACATCGGCGTGAACATTTGGAACATCCGATGGCACGTTCATCTCAAGATGGATGCCCTCATCGTCACTGTCAAAAAAGGCAGGTAGCGCACCTTCCACGAAACGACTCAAGGAAACGGTCTTTGCTTGGTACTTCCCCCCTTTTGCGTATGCAATCAGTTGATTGGATAAATCAGCCATGCGACACGCTGAATCCGACATAGGACGGAGCTGGGCGACCATATCCGTATCATCGGAATGATCCAGCCTGAGGAGGTCGATGCCCGTCATTATTACAGACAAAGCGTTGTTGAAATCATGTGCGATGCCTCCGGCTAACGTGGCGATGGCTTCCATCTTTTTAGCCTGCTGGAGTTGGGTTCTCAGTTTGTCCTTTTCGGCTTCCATTCGCCGACGCTCCGAAACATCCCTTGCAAAGGCACAGTTATATTCTTTTTCGCCGAATTTTACGTAATTGACGGAAAGGTCAACCGGAAACACCCGGTTGTTTTTTGTTTTGTGATGTGATTGAATAATGGACGACCCTCTGGTTTTAAGATCCGCCCAATGGTCAGGCCATGCCTCTTCGGGGAAATCGGGATCGATGTCGAACACGGCCATTTCTAACAGTTCATCCCGTGTGTAACCGAGAGAACGGCAGGCGGCCTCATTAACGTAGATGAAACGGGCATCATGTCCCATCCAAAAAGCAGCATCCGAATAGTGATCAACCGCAAATTGGGTGAATTGTAAAGTGCCTTCGGTCCGTTTCCGATCGGTGATGTCCGTACAGATATGAATGATCTTTTCGATGTCACCGTTTTCGCCGATAACCGGCGTACAAGAGACAAGATACGTATCGCCAAGTGTCTCCACCTCCATCTGCGCCGTTTCCAACTGTCCCGACGTCAGCATTCTTTTCAGGGGACATTCCTTAGGAGGACTTTGCGAACCGTGGAGGAGTTCAAAACATTTTTTCCCTCGCACCGCTTCCTGTGAGCTTTCAAGAAGTTCTTCCGCAGCAAAGTTGATCATTAGGATTGTGTGCGCCGTATCGAGCACGAATACCGGTAGACCGATTAGGTGAAAAATCTTCGGTTCGTCCGGCAAGCTGGGTGGATTTTTCGTTTTCATCTCAACAACCCTACAGCCACTCGATCCGGAGCAAAGAAGCATGCCATCCCTACGATGGCCGTGCATCCTAACTCCTAAGCATCAATCATGCCGAGATGCGTCAATTACAAATGCTATACAAAATCGTACTTGGACGATGAGTGGTTTTGAGAGTCAGGCGTGATGAACCACCCTTTTTGAAATCGGGGTCACATTTAAGATTTGTGTGAATTACATTTTTTGTCAACTAGGTGACAAAAACTGTAACTACCACCCTATCTTCCCCGCTCCGCCAACTCTTCCAGTTCGCCGCGTCCGAGAAGCATGATTTCATTACCATGCGTTTGAATTAACCCATTATTCTTCATATTTGTAAGGGCTCTTGACAGGGTTTCGGGAACTGTTCCGAGGAGACTCGCAAGTTGTCCCTTGGAAATATCAAGTGTGACAGCCTTCTCTTGTTTGTCCTGGTCCGCCAAGTAAATTAAATAATTAAATAGGCAGCCAGCCTGGCCGGCACCTCTCTTAATGAGAGGTTTTCGATCTGAATGGTAAACTGTCGCAGTCTGCCGGACAGGACGGCAAGCATGTTCATGGCAAGAGACGGATAGTGAGCGATGAGATCAACGAATTCCTGGCGAGGGAAAAAGAGCAGTTCACTTTCCGTGAGTGTCTCAGCATTTGCCGGGAATCTCTGGCCGGAAAAAACAGGCACTTCACCGAAGGGTTCTCCGTGCCCCATAATGTGAAGGATTTGTTCTTTACCGTCCATGGAAATCTTGTAAATTTTTACCAATCCCTTAGAGACAATATAAAAACCGGTGCCCTCTTCGCCTTCCATGAAGACGGATTGCCCTTTGGCAAAGCGCTTTTCGAGGGCAACCTGCCCGACTCGCTCAAGTTCCTTTTCGGCGAGCCCACTAAACAATACCGTTTTGGCAATGATTTCCAGATTCTCATTTCTCATGATGTGCCTCTATCGGATTGCGGGACACCACACATTTTGGGTAAATAACATCCCATGTTTACCCAAGTCAAAGCAGAACTTAAATTGTGACTCTTGACTTAGGTCAAAGACTTAGGCCGTATAGTATTACAAAATGGATTATAGCCAACTCATATTAGGAGGTACCACATGAAGTGTCCTGGGCAGGACATGCGATATTGGAAACCTGGCGCAATTTTTGACGTAAAATGCCCTGATTGCGGCGCAGCGGTTGAATTCTTCAAAGACGACGTAACCCGGCGCTGTGAGGCATGCGGACACAAATTCACCAATCCAAAGTTGGACCTAGGCTGTCTGTCCTACTGTAAGTACGCGGCACGGGAGCATTACCAGTTTGTTAACAAAAAAAATGGTCAACGTGACATTTGATGAT
>CAYTTQ010000195.1:0-2859 GCA_964440795.1 uncultured Desulfobacterales bacterium
CAGAAGATGGAAGCTATTGGAACGCTGGCCGGTGGGATTGCGCATGATTTTAACAATCTTTTGGGAATTATTCTCGGCAATGTAGAACTGGCTGCTGACGACATTCCTCAAGGTGGCCCCGCCCATTTCAGTTTAACGGAAGCCCGTCAAGCGTGTTTTAGAGCAAAAGATATGGTAAGGCAGATCCTGGCGTTTAGTCGCGAAAAGCAAAAGACCTTCCAGCCAATCGACATCGAACCCATTGTTAAAGAAGGGCTGAAGCTGTTGCGATCCTCAATACCGACAACAATAGAGATTCAGCAAGAGATAGCATCCACCACAGATGCTTATGTTCTGGGTGATCCGACTCAAATACATCAGGTGTTGATGAACCTGTGCACCAATGCTATGGACGCCATGGAGGAAATGGGCAGCGTACTGCAAGTCTCCTTGGCCAGTATCGAATTGGACACAGATGCCGCAAAAGAGGTGTCCGACTTAACCCCCGGCAGGTACACGCGATTGACGGTAAGCGATACCGGTCATGGGATGGAAGCTCATATTCTGGATAAGGTTTTTGATCCGTATTTTACGACCAAAGGACTTGGGAAAGGTACAGGAATTGGTCTGTCGGTGGTATACGGCATTGTAAAGGAGCATCGCGGGGCCGTCACGGTATACAGCGAACCGGGAAAAGGCACTACCTTTCATGTTTTCTTCCCTGAGGTTGAGAGTGATACAAACGGTGAATGGGAGACAGGGGCCCCTCCGCCTATGGGAACAGAGAGTGTACTCTTTGTGGATGATGAAGCACCCTTGACAAACCTGGGGAACAGGATGTTGGAAAGCCTGGGATACAAGGTGGAGGGACATACCAGCTCAATTGAGGCACTGGTTGCATTTCAGGAAAATCCCGACAAGTACGATGTCGTCGTCACCGACATGACCATGCCGAATATGACCGGCGAGACATTCGCCCGGGAACTCCTGGAAATACGGCCGAATATTCCGATCATATTGTGCACGGGGTTTAGCCACAAAATGGACGAGGAAAAGGCTAAAGCAACGGGGTTCAAAAGCTTTATCATGAAACCCCTCGTCAAGAGTGAACTGGCCAAGACAGTCCGCAGGGCTATCGATGAGGAATAGGGTGGGAGCTTGTCTGAAAGGACGACGATTTTAAAGTTTCACAGAGTTTCACGTCTTACAGCATTTACGCGTTGAGCCCTAAGGTTGGCTTCCGGGGTTTCGATCAGGAAGTGATAAATAATGATTGGTCATCAAACAGTACGTATGCACCTTGATGCCAAAACGTGAAGTTATTTTTTCGCGAACCCTTAGCCTTTCAGTTCCAGTTGGTTGTGGAATGGATATATCCGCCGGCTTGCGAGGCTGACGGCTCAACACCGAACGACGATAGCATCCATGGGGGCAAGACAACTGAACGAGCGGAGATTGTCAATAGTTAATAATTAAGATGTGACCCTGTTACTGCACTTTTCTATTCCACTTCACCTGAAGGCTTTCCAGGCGCTTTGGCAATGACAGACAAGCGGTTGGCACGGTATCCAAAAAAAGACGAAAAGGGTCATTATGCTTGGATGAATTTTATTCGAACAGGGACAAATGACAGAAGATGGGATCGACCGAAATTGTATTATCCAATCATTGTCGACAAGCATAATAATATTCGCATTTCTGATATGGAATGGCATGCTGACTCTGGACCATATGGTAGCTATATACTGAAGGAAGAGTCTAAGCATGATGATGTCTTTGTTTATCCAATTGTTAAAAATAATGGGCAAACAATTGAGAAACGATGGCATCGCGGGTTTGAACGTGTATTGTCTGAACCGGAAGAATTCAGGGCTCGACGGGATTCCAATGGGAATATAAGCATCGACTTCAAGACTAGAATCGATGAAGACTCCACGCCAATAACTTGGTGGGATAGAAAAGAGTATGCATCTGCCAATTATGGAGCAGCAGAGTTAAAGGCTTTGTTCGGTGAAAAACCCTTCGATTTCCCTAAGGCGCTCGCATTAGTTTCAGATTGCATCCGTGCTTCAACAAGCTACATTGATTCAATGGTATTGGATTACTTCACTGGCTCTGGCACCACCGGCCAGGCTGTAATCAATTTAAACCGTGATGACGGAGGCCGGCGGAAATTCATTCTGGTCGAAATGGGCGACTACTTCGATACCGTCCTCCTCCCTCGCCTGAGAAAAGTCACCTTCTCCCCGGAATGGAAAAACGGAAAGCCCAAGCGCCTGGCCACCGACGAGGAAGCCGAACGCTCTCCGCGCATGATGAAGGTGATCCGTCTTGAATCCTATGAAGATGCTTTAAACAACCTGGAAATCCGCCGCAGCGAGGACCAGGGCTCGTTGCTGAAATTTGCCGGGGCGCAAGGGCCTGACTGCCTGCACGAGCAATACCTGCTACGCTACATGCTGGATGTGGAAACCCGGGCAAGTCAGTCGCTGCTCAATATTGCCGCCTTTACCGACCCCACCGCCTACCGGCTCAAAATCAAGCGCCCCGGCAGCGAGGAGACCCGGGAAATCAACGTGGACCTGCTGGAAACCTTTAACTGGCTGATCGGGCTGACGGTCGAATCCATGGCCGCACCGCAGACCGTCAATGCCGCCTTCAAGCGCGACAATGATCCGGACCTGCCAAAAGATGCCCCCCGCCGCCTGCTGCTCGATGGCCGCATACGGGAGGCGGAAGGCGGCCCCGGGTGGTTCCGCACCGTCACCGGCGCCACCCCGGATGGCCGCAAGACCCTGGTGATATGGCGCAAACTTACAGACGATCCGGAGCGGGACAACCTGGTGCTGGATGAATGGTTCCAGAAGCAGGGCTATTCCA
>CAYTTQ010000196.1:0-2822 GCA_964440795.1 uncultured Desulfobacterales bacterium
ACAGAGGATAAAAGATGGCAACGGCTCTAGAAATGACACCTGAAGAATGGCGAAAATTCAAACCTAAAAAAAGGATCGCCACTCGCGTTACTGACAGTATCCATTTGGAAGATCGCCGGGCAAAAGCGCTTGGAGTGGCCAAAAAGGCTTCTCTTTTGTTGCGACAAAAATATGGGGCGAAACGAGTAGTGTTATTTGGATCGCTGACAGGGACAAATTCTTTTAGCGCCTGGTCCGATATCGATCTTGCCGCCTGGGGCATAGCACCAGAGAGATTCTTTTCGGCCGTGGCTGCTGTGACAGGGTTGAGTCCGGATTTCAAAATTGATTTGGTGGAGCCGGACACCTGCCGCGCCGCTATGAAGGACTCGATCCAAAAGCACGGAATAGAGATATGAGCGAGAGCCTAAGGCATCTGGCGATGCGCATACGAAATGAACTACTTGAGATCGAGCATACCCTCAAACGGGCTACGGAAGGAATGAAACGCGCCAAAGAGACTGGAGATGATTATTACTTGGATGGTGTTGCACTAAATTTGCATAGTTTCTATTCAGGAACAGAACGTATTTTCGAGTTAATCGCTGGGAATATCGATGATAAAGTCCCAGAAGGAGAAAACTGGCACCAAATCCTACTAAAGCAAATGGCAGAGGAAATGGCCGAAGTCCGTCCTGCTGTGATCTCTGATTCCGTTCGCTTGGGACTCGATGAATATCGTGGATTTCGTCATGTTGTACGAAATGTGTACACCTATAAATTTGATTCCGCCAGAATAGAGAAATTGATAAGAGGCGCTGGACCCTTATCTTTTCGGCTTCAGGCAGAGATTGAGGCATTTGCTGATTTTTTGGAAGCCAGCCTTGAGGAAGAAGCTTGAAGGAATTCAACCTCGACATGATGCAACACGGCCAAAAATCCTTTATTATAGATGCATCTGATAAACGCAGGTAAATAACAACGTGCCCGAAGCATAGAAAAGCCGCCATATCTTTTACCCGCCGCTTGCCGAGTTTGCCTGGATTGCGCCGCTAAAGCGGCTTGAGAACATACGAGACCTTTGCATAACCTCGTTTCGCTCTTTCGTATGAGGTGTTAAGATACAAGGTGGTGGGCGTGCCGACGTAAGCAGGTACTTCTAAATGGGAAGTGCATTCTTGTCAGGGACGTCAAAAAACTGGCAAGGGCCAAAATAGTCATGATGTCAAGGATTGCGGAATTTGGATATTATAAATCGCGGATGCATTCAGGATTGACAAAGAGAATCATGGGGGCGTGATATGTCGGTAGACTTTGATGGCTTCTGATCGAGCTGAATAACGCTGGCCTTAACGCAGAAAAGGAAAAGAAGATTCAAGTCTTTTATGATACCCAACTGGTCGGGGACTACATCGCTGATATTGTAGTAGAAGATAAAGTAATCCTTGAAGTCAAATCGATTAAAGAACTCCACGATGCCCATACATGCCCCGTTAAATTCACACCAGTGACAGCGGAGCATATTTAACCGGGGGTGCTCAGTTGGTCAACTATCTCAAGGCGACCGGTATTGAGGTTGGCTTGCTCATTCACCCTGTCAAATGACTTGAGATCAAATGTATTATACGTATGTCTTGCTAAGTAAACCCTGATGTTGCAAAAGTCGAGGATGCCGCAGATGCCCCGGCGGCGGGATCTCCGCTTCGCTACGACAAGGCGTCCCTTCGACCAGCTAATTGTGAGGCAATACTGTACTATGGCGAGCCCCTCAATCTTGAAAAGGATGGAGCCGAGCAATGAAATCAAGTACCAGAAAAATAGTTGAGGAATTACGAAGAAATATTGAGTCGAAATACAAAATCAGTCAACTCAGGGTTTTTGGTTCATCAGCACGGGGCGATTCGAGAAAGGGATCCGATATTGATGTGTGGGTGTGTCTTACTGAATTGGACAGAAAAATTGAGGAAGATCTTTTTGATATGGCCTATGATATGGAGCTTAAATATGATTGCTTGCTTGATCTATTCGCGGTGAGTGAGGAAGATCTAAAGGGGGAAATTGGGAAGGCCCCAATCCAGAAAAGCATCCTGTCTGAAGGAATAGCGGTATGAAATCCGAAGATATCGCTGCGCTTGTTGCCTACAGAATGGAGCGTGCAGAAGAGTCAATGGAGGCAGCAACAATCATGTGCGAAAAGGGTATGCTTGGTTTTGCGATCAACCGGATTTACTATGCTATGTTTTATGCTGTGCAAGCGGCATCCGTCTTGGAAGGTATTTCCTTTTCAAAACACGGGCAGGTTAAAGCATACATGAACAGAGAATTGGTTAAAACGGGAATTCTGCCTTTGTCGCTCGGTAGGGTTTACAATAAGGCTTTCGAATACAGGCAAAAATTCGATTATGTCGATTTCGCAGAACCTGACCTGGAACTCGTTGAATCCCATATAAACCAAGCCCGTGAATTTATTGATGCGATCAAACGGTACCTAAAAAGTAAACATTTTGTTACGTAAACTAACAACGAAAAACCAAGAACCCGCCTGTTGTAAACTACTGGAGATCCGCCTCTTGTGAGGCAAACACCTTTATCAGAATTTCCCTCATTGCCTCGTTGTAGGAAGATCCGACGACGGATCGGGAATTCTGATAAAACGTTTCTTTCTCTGCGTCCTGGGCCTCTCTGCGGTAAATTCGTTGCATTTGTCTTGAATTCTTGTCGCAGATGCCGTAATCGCGGGCGCCTTTGAACGCATCCTGAGTGCATCCGAAAATCCAGTCAATCCGTTCCTGTCCCGTGAAATTTTCAACCCGTTAAACCTTCGGTCTTGTTTGACTGGGTTA
>CAYTTQ010000197.1:0-2819 GCA_964440795.1 uncultured Desulfobacterales bacterium
CCCCGGTAACCGAACAGTGTTTCGTCAAACTACTTGACCAGCATGACCGGACATTGGGATAACACGCCGACCTTGTAACTGATCGTCCCCCAGCCATGAACGGGATCATCGGGACGGATTTTGTGCGAGTTCATCACGATCAGGTCCACCCCGTGATCCGCCGCAAACTTCAAAATCTGCTCCACCCGACCCCCGTATTCCAGTCTCGGAACAATCTCCACCGCGCTGTCGGGGTGTGCCGCAATCAGCCCCTGCATGGCGTCCCAAGCCCGTTGTTCCAGCTTGGCGTAAAACGCCTTGAACTCATCAAAGTCTACACCCGCAATGGTCTCGATCACATGTACCAGAGTGATGTCGCCCCCGTCGCCTGAAACGATGTTGGACGCAATGGTTAACGCGCGGTCACTTCCCTCGGAAAAATCGGTGGGAACGAGAATATGTTCGAACATGTCTTAGTCCTCCCCTCGGAGCGGTTGATGTGCCTTACCTGGTACCCGCTGCCAGCGCCAGGCCGTGACCTTCACCTTGGCAAACATCCGCCACGGACCGTCCCACCGCTATCGCGTTTTGTTTTCTAAGGCGTATGCTCTTGGGGGTCACTTCCACCAGTTCGTCACTGTTGATGTAGGATATGCACGCCTCTAACCCCATGACCACCGGCGGGGTCAAGATGACGTTTTCATCGGAGCCGGCGGCGCGCATGTTGGTCAGTTTTTTCCCTTTGGCCGGGTTGACGACCAAGTCTTTGTCTCGACTGTTTTCACCTACGATTTGACCTTCGTACACCGCCACCCCGGGGCCGTGAAACAGCCTGCCCCGCGCCTGGAGATTAAACAAGGCGTAGGCCACCGTGGTGCAGGTTGACTTGGAAATAAGGACCCCGTTTCGACGATGGCGGATGTCCCCCGCGTGGGGGCCGTATCCCAGAAACACATAATTCATGACCCCCATGCCCTTGGTGCTGGTCATGAATTCGGACCGGTAACCGATGAGACCTCGGGTCGGTATCTTATAGGTCAGTCGGACCTGTCCGCTCCCCCGTTCCATGTCGAGGAGTCTTCCTTTCCGCAGGCCCAACCCTTCCATAGCCGTACCCATGTATGTCTCGTCCACATCTATGGTCAACTCCTCATAGGGCTCCAACAACCGGCCGTTCACTTCCTTCATCACCACTTCCGGACGGGAGACCTGAAATTCGTAGCCCTCTCTTCGCATCTTCTCGATCAAAATCGCCAGGTGAAGTTCTCCCCGTCCCGACACCTTGTATCCCACTGCCTGGGTCAACTCTTCCACGACCAAGGCTACGTCCGCCAGGGTCTCTCGGTGCAACCGTTCGGCCAGGTGACGGGAGGTGACGAAAGTGCCTTCCTTTCCGGCAAACAGCGAGTCGTTGGGAAGAAAACTCACCGAAATGGTGGGGGGATCGATGGAAACCGGGGGACAGGGGCGGGGATTGTCGGCCACCGTGTAGGTATCACCGATGGCCACGGAATCCATCCCTGCAACGGCCACGATCTCGCCCACACCCGCCTGAACCGCCGGGATTTTTCTGTTTCCCTCGAATCGATACAACTGAGAAATGGCAGCGGGGATGAGCGTACCGGTTCGGTCGGCCACCACCACGGCCTGACCTACCTGAAGCACGCCGGAGGTGATCTTGCCGATTCCCAGACGGCCCAGAAACGTCGAATAATCGATGGAACTCACCTGTAACTGCAGCGGCCCCCGGAGGTCCCCGGATGGCGGAGGCACGTGGGACACGATCGTCTCCATGAGGGACACCATAGAGGCGGCACCGCTCACCGGGTCTCCAGTCCACTCCCGAACGGCGCAACCCGCCTTGGCCGAGGCATAGATAACCGGAAAATCCAGGATGTGATCGGGCGCATCCAGTTTGACCAAGAGATCAAACACTTGATCCACCGCCCACTCCGGCCTGGCGTTCGGCTTGTCGATCTTATTCATCACCACGATCAGGGGAAGTCCGATAGCCAGGGCTTTTTTCACCACGAAATGGGTCTGGGGCATGGGCCCTTCCTGGGCGTCCACCAACAGAAGCGCTCCGTCGGCCATGTTGAGTACCCGCTCCACCTGACCGCCGAAATCGGCATGGCCCGGTGTGTCGATGATATTGATCCGGTGCCCGTCAAAGGCAAAAGCACCGTTTTTGGAGGCGATGGTGATCCCCCGTTCCCGTTCCAAATCCAGGGAATCCATGAGCCGTTCATCGACCCGTTCATTTTCTCGAAACATCCCACTCTGTTTGAACAGTTGGTCCACCAAGGTGGTCTTACCATGGTCCACGTGGGCGATGATGGCGACATTGCGAATTTTGGTTTGCTCGATGTCCTTGTTTTGCATCATTTGTCTCCGATTTATCCGAAAGCTGGGTCATACGACCACCCTTAAGCGGCCTTGACGGCGAGTTGTGGCCGGCCGGCAGGTCGATACCACCGGCCGCGTACGCCTGTGATTTCCGCTTTTCAGAAAACTTACAAACAAAAACGATAAAAGGTCAGCCCTGTTCCTCCTCATCCTCCGTTACAAACGGATAGGCTTTGTCCACAGGAACGTCTGATTCGTATCGTCTTTTCATTTCATTGATGGTTCGGTCGACGGCCGCAATATATTGTGGGTCATCCTTATGGGCGTCTTTCGATCTCTCCAAGGGCGCCACGATTTGATCCAAGGGGATGGTTTTGCCCGCTTTCGCGGCTTGATCCACCAGCCTTTGCTTCTTGGCTCCGCTTTTTGCCCTTTCTTGGTCCAGCACATCCTGCAAGACCTGAACCTGCTTTTTGGACAACCGAACCGATCCC
>CAYTTQ010000198.1:0-2815 GCA_964440795.1 uncultured Desulfobacterales bacterium
CGAACCAAATCCGAGCGCCCATTCTGTGAAGTTATTTTTGCGCGAACCCTAAGAGAGAAAATTTATAGCACCTGTAATAAGATTAGTCAAGTTTGCAAAAAAAGGGTGTCAACGAGCCGTTTGGACTACAGTCTGATTTGGGTGACCGATATGATGTTTTCGTGCTCGCGAAGCAGATCCATAGCGCCATCCGGGGCTGGTTCATCGATCCGGATGATGGCCACCGCCTTGTCCTTTTCCGGTGTACGGCTCAGGTGCATATTGGCGATGTTGACCTGAAACCGGCCCAGGGTCTGCCCGATCAGACCGATGACGCCGGGGCGATCCAGATTGTGAATGACCAGGTTTCTTCCCTCCAGTTCAGCCTCCAAACGGTAATCGTCGAGGCGAATCAGGCGGGGACCTTCTCCGGGAAATACGGTCCCAGAGGCCGACGACGGGCCCTTTTTTCCCGAGACCTTCACGGTGATCATTCCCATGTATCCCTTGGCTTCCGATGTGGTTGAGGTGACCAAATTCACTTGTCTTTCCTTGAGGAGGATGGGCGCGTTTACCAGATTGACATTTTCGGCGAGTACGGGTTCCAGGATGCCCTTAATAACGGTTTGGGTAATGGGTTCCAAGGGGAGCTCTTCCAAGTCCGGACCGCTAAACCGGATTTCCAGGTGGTCGATGGAGGAACAAAGCCGGCCTTGGAGAGAGCCCAGTTTTTCCGCCAAGGTCAAATAGGGGTGGAGTCTTTCATAGAGCTTGGAACTAATAGACGGAAAAGTACCGGGATCTTGGGTAACCCCAAAACGCCGACGCCGAAAACGCACCGCCTGCAAATGCTTTCGGTTTCCCTCACCGCCTACCTGTCCATTACCAGGCAGTTGGTCCAAGCAACTGTTTTCGCAGTGCATACCAAACGAGATATGCTTCCTGGCACAAAGGGGGGCCGGGTGCAAGTCAACTGTTCGTCGTTTATCAAAATGCAGGCGGAGATATCCGCAGAATCCTTCAGGGTGAGGGGGTAGGGCCGGTCGCGCGGTGCTGGCGCCATCCCAAGGACTTTAAGGCCCGGTAGGCATACCATTGGTTATACCAGTGTCGAGACGTCTTGATCCGCTGCAGGATTTCCGGTATCCAACGGCTGTCGCCTCGATGGCCCAGGGCCTGGAAGGCCATGGATACGACATTGGGATGGGGATCTTCCAACAGGGTTAAAAGGTCCGGACGGGTATCGGGGTCACGACTGAGGCCGATCGCCTTGGTCAACCAGTAGCGCTCCGGAACGTGGGGGCTGGTCAGTCCTTGTTTGTAGGCCGGATAGTGTCCGATTTCCAAGCGTTTCTGTACAATCAGCCGTAAGCCCTCAGTCCTTTGGCGCCAAGAATTCGATTCAAGGGCCGTGGGTAACTCTTCAAGGGAGACCGGTTCGAGTCGACCTGTGTGAACGGCCGCCAGGAGTCCCAAGCCGATCACAAGACACGTAACAGCGGCATAGAGGTTCCACCGTTCCGGTGCGGCGACGAGATAGGAAACTGCCCAATGGGATAGAGCAAAAACGACGATGTAGAGTAGGACTGGAAATCCTACCAAGAGACAAAGAAATGTGGCCCGCCGGAAAGGACCGTATGTATCAATTGCTGCGGAAAAGCGATGTAGGGGCCTTTGCGGATCCGACAGAAAGTCCGCCACGGTGGTTTCAACAACGGTACGCTGTCCATCCTTCACCGCCAACTCGCTGTTTTTGGCGACAAGTTTGACATCGATAGGATCCCGCCCGGATACGGGCAGATAGTCGTAGGCTTCCAGGGCGGTGACGATTCGTTTTTTTCGGTTTTCATCCTCAACGCCGTCAATAAGACAGGTCTTAAGGGTTTTTTGATCCAGCGGTTTAAATGCCTGCGCAGGGTAGAGCGTATACCGGTAGTAGAAGCGGTCCACGGCCCTTCCCACGGGATTGGACAGCAACAAATAATCGCGTATGTTCATAAAGAGCAACCGGTCGGCCAAAGAAGCCCAAACGAGAGTCAGCAAGATGATGGCCAGAACCGGCGCCATTTGGTTGAGCCAGGTTTGGCCCGAGTGGCCTGATCGCAAGGAGGGCGTCCAACGACTGGATATATGAAACACCAACGCGGGCACGAGAAGAAAATAAGAGGTGACGACGGCCGAAAACCCGGTGATATTCAGTAAAACGACAAGGCTGATCCACAGCGTCGCGAGAAGAAACATAGCCCCGCGATTTTTTTTCAACATGCATGTCCAGGCCCATCCCAACGTTCCGGCCAAGAGGGAGAGGCCCGCCCCCACAGTAAGAGTAAAGAAAAGGCCCCCCAGAAAAGCGGGCCCCATATCGAGAAAGGTGCCCATGATATATTCGTTGGGCAGGGGCAGATAACCGGCCTGAGCGATGAGGACAAGGGATTCGTGGAGGTGCCGGTTGGACAAATAGACATGGCCCGTGGCCAGCAATTGGGTCAGACCCATGCCGAGAAGAACCGCTCGAGGTATGGTAGGCAACCGTCTCATCATGCTATGGCGGAAAGGGCGAATATGGCCGTGTTGCCAAGAGCGTGGATGACAATGGGTGTCATAAGTTTCCTTTCTTTTTCATAGGCCGCACAAAAGACAATCCCTCCCACCATCTGAGTGATGGGCAGGCCGTGTCGGGCGGTGTGCAGGGCCACAAAGATCAGTGTGGTGCCCGTTATGGCCGCCGGTATACCCCAACGGCGAAGAAAGGCGTAAACGATACCCCGAAAAAAGACTTCCTCGGCGACCGGCGCCACCAGGCCGCCGGTGACGAAGAACAGGACCAAGGACCCGC
>CAYTTQ010000199.1:0-2805 GCA_964440795.1 uncultured Desulfobacterales bacterium
GGTTATGAGATGTACCGATATGTGAACACTAAGGTGCCCGAAAACTCCAGGCTCCTGTTCATTTATATGAAGAATTTCGGATTTCTCTGTGATCGTCCCTTTTATTCCGATTCCATGTTTGAGTCTTATACGATTCAAAAGATTTTGAGTGAGGCTTCCGATCCCCGCGGCGTTCTGGCATCCCTTAAGGACCGAGGGTTTACTCACCTACTTTGTGATATGAGATACGTTTACGGGCCCATGAGTACGTTCACTCCTGCTCAAAGGACGCTCTTTAGGGCCTTTGAGCAAGAATATCTTTCCCTGGTAAAAGCGGACAAAGAGGTGTATCGCCTTTATGAGCTATGACTTATGTTGAATATTAGAACAGGCGGCTTGGCATCGGGCAGGTCAGGGGCAGCTATCAACACCGGTTCCCCTGGTTGGAAGGAATAGGCGAGACATGAAAAGCAGACAACGCGACTTAACAATTGTTTTCTTTCTCGTCGTTTTAACCATTGTCGCATTCTGGAAGGTCCGAGACTTCGACTTCGTAAACTTGGATGATGATGTTTACGTTACTGCCAACCATCACGTGCGCACCGGCCTGAACAAGTTGAATGCCGTGTGGGCGTTTACGACCACCCATGCGGGGTTTTGGATTCCGCTTACTTGGCTTTCTTTCATGCTGGACAGTGAATTATACGGCCTCAACCCTCAAGGGTACCATATGACCAATCTGTTCTTGCACATTTTCAACACGCTCTTACTTTTTGGGGTTCTCAAAAGGTTTACCGCGTCGCCCTGGAAGAGTGCTTTGGTAGCCGCACTGTTTTCCGTCCACCCCTTACATGTTGAATCCGTGGCCTGGGTAACGGAGCGAAAAGATGTGTTGAGTGCCTTCTTTGCCCTGATTGCCTTAGGTCTATACAGTCGATATGTCCAGTCGCAGACGCTCAAGAGGTATGCCCTCTGTATCATTGCCTTTGCTGCGAGCCTGATGGCTAAACCGATGCTGGTTACATTGCCGGTCTTGTTGGTGCTTCTGGACTATTGGCCGTTGGGACGCTGGCCAATTAGCTCTGGGGACGATAAGCAGGTCCCTGAAGGTTTCTATAAGAAGAATTCCAGGCTCCTCCCATTTCGCTTAATAGGGGAGAAAGTACCATTTTTCCTACTTTCATCGGCTGCCGGGGTGTTGACATTTCTGTCCCATCAGGCCAGCGGCGGTATGGCGTCATTACAATCGTTGTCGGTGAACACCCGGGTCGCCAACAGCCTCGTTTCGTATGTGAGCTATATTTGGAAAATGATCTGGCCCCAAAACTTATCTGTTTTTTACCCACACGCCGCTGACTTGCCGGCGTGGAAAGTGACAGGGGCAGGTGCCGCAGTCGCGTTAATGACCTCGTTGACGGTTCTTTTAGTGCGGAAACGTCCCTACTTATTCGTAGGTTGGGTTTGGTACCTACTGAGTCTTTTCCCGGTAATCGGCATTGTACAAGTCGGCCGGCAGTCCATGGCGGATCGCTTCACATACATACCCCTGATCGGGCTATTTGTCATCGTCGTTTGGGGAGTTTCCGATGCTACCAAGGGGTGCCCATATCGGCGACCTCTGTTGTCTTTCTTGGGGGCAATCGTGCTAACTGTCTGTTCAGTTCTGACGTGGCATCAAGTGGGGTACTGGCGCAACAGTATCGTGTTGTTTGAGCGCGCCCTGACGGTCACCGAAGAAAGTGATCTGGTGTACAACAACCTGGCAAGTGCTTTGGCCCGGAGGGGACGCTTTAAACAAGCGATCGAACATGGAAAGCAGGCGCTTAGTATTAACCCCGAGAACGCATGGACATACAATAACATGGGTGTTGCCTGGGCAGGGCTGAACAAGCCCAAAGAAGCCCTCCGCCACTACAAGGCGGCCCTCCGGATTAAGCCGGAATTCGCAAGTGCCCACGGTAATCTTGGAAATCTTTTGGCTCGACAGGGGCGATTCGAGGAAGCAATTGAGCACTATGGAAACGCCCTAGACGCCAATCCTTACGATGTCAATGCACAGAATAATTTGGCCTATGCGTTAGTGGCTTTAGGGAAATATGAGAAGGCCGTCACGCACTATTGTCAAGCTTTGGCAATGATGCCCAATCATGATGCTGCTCGCTCGGGTTTAAAAGCAGTGTTGCAGAAGTTTGAGGGGAAATATCAATGGGAGGAACCGCTTTGTTCTGATAGTTTTTGAACACCGTTCATCTCAGCCTGCCCGATTCGTAAAACCATGAAAACTCCTCCTGAAAAAAGAATACGATACCCGCTTATAGAAAGGCTTTTACCTTACAGCCTCTTGATCATCTTTGCCGGCCTTTGCTTTTCCAGTCAGCTTGACAAATCCGTCACCGTCGACGAGTTTTGTCACCTGCCTTCCGGAATATACAATATAATGACCTTTGATTGGCGCATGGATCGGGAATCGCCTCCGTTCGTCAAATGCCTGACCGGTCTCGGAGCCCTCCTTTCAGAACCGGAGCTTTCAATAAAAGCATTTCAAGATCAGCCGAATCCGTGGGGGTTCGGCTATGATTTCATGTTTCGAAATGACGACCAATACCGGTTCGTATTCGTGCTCGGGCGATGTGTTGTCATTCTTCTGGCGTCCATTGGCGGCTTTATCCTCTTTAAGTTTGCAGCGCAGATTTACGGGTATGGGACGGGATTGTTTGTAATGTTTCTTTACGTATTCAATCCCAACGTGATTGCCCACTCTCGACTAACGACAATCGACATGGGGGCAACATCGGTCATCTTGTTCAGCCTTTATGCCTTCTGGCG
>CAYTTQ010000200.1:0-2795 GCA_964440795.1 uncultured Desulfobacterales bacterium
GCCCCTTGAGGGTTCCGGCTTCTCGGACACCCGCAATCCGCACACCCTAATCGGGTTCGGGATCGGAATCATCCGGGTAACAATATATACCCCCAACTCCGCCCCAGCCCGGCTAACACCAAGTATTCACTTATAGACATCCCCCCGAGGGCCAATATAATCCACGTAAACAACATCCTCTTTTTCATCAAACCAGAAGATGATCCGAAACTTTCCGATCCGGATTCTATGATACCCAACCCATTCACCAACCATGGGTCTTACGCCGGACTGCTCTAGCGGATTCCCCTCTAACGCTTGCAGGACATCTTTAATACGTTCCTTGCTGTCTCTAGGAAGACGTTGCAGATATTTGGCAACATGTCGATGGACTTTAACCTTACTCATCAGATAGAAGCGGGATCCACATAAGCCTCTTTATTGCCTTTGTCTCGGTCATTCTTGGCCTCACGAAGTTGCTTGATGGTTTCGTCATCAAGATCCCACCCCAGAAGTTCCTCCATTTTTCTGTAATCATCCAATGGGATGATGACCTCTTTCGGGTTGCCCTTTTCATCTACAATGTATCTTTTGTTAATATTCATCGTTACCCCCACAATTTGTCATATGGATTAAGTCTACGGTAAGATCCTTTGAAGATCAAGGATATTAGCGGGGCAAGTCGTCTCATGACCCCTTGAGAATTCCGGTAAGAACCCGCCGAGCTGGCCGTGCCGTATGTCAAGCAGTTCGTCGGGGAGGCCCGATGGATGATTCCGTAGGGGCGAATAATTATTCGCCCCTACAACCGGGGCAACGACCACGCGGGACATCCAAAATGCCGGTGGGGTCAAGTCGTCTCATGGCCCCTTGAGAATTCCGGCTTTCCACCACACCCGATTATCGGGGTCGGAGTCGGCGTCGCTATCGGTATCGATCATGTTCACCAAATATTCCGTGCACCCTCCGAAACGGCCTTCCCGCACCGGCTGGCTTTGTAGGAAGCGAAACGATCTGATCCAGCCCCTTCGATTCCGATCCCGATACCGACCCCGAGCGCCGATGGGTCCAGGCCTTGGCGGTTGAGTGCCTTCTTGTCGGTCGAGCCGCGACGTGTTAAGAAGGATGGAGGAAGATCAAAAAGAGTTTCGTAAAACCACCGGATGAGCGGTAACACCCGCTCGCTGCCGAGGTATGGAAGAAAAAATGGTTGAGAAAACGGAGTCGGCGAACCTATCGGATGTCGATAAAAGCTTGGTGGCGGCGTTTCTGAAGATGTCACCGGAAGAGCGGGTTCACGCCAATGACACCGCAGCCCGCGTCATTGCGGAGATGAGACATGCCTGCCGGGAACAACAAGATGCCCAATATCGATCTGAGCGCCCTGCTTGAGGGCCTCATTGCGGCAGACATCAGGTTTATCCTGGTCGGCGGTCTGGCAGCGGTTGTTCAGGGGGCACCGGTTACCACCATGGATATAGATATTGTCCATGAGCGTTCCCGAGAAAACATTTCCAAACTCCTCGCGTTTCTCAAGTCGGTCGAGGCTGTTCATCGCCGCCCCGACAAAAAGGTCATAGAGCCGAAAGAAGGAGATATCTCGGGGCCCGGTCACGCAGTCTTCACAACTCGCCTGGGGCCTCTGGACGTTTTGGGGGCTATCGAAGAAGAAAAGACGTACGAAGACCTTATCGCCCACGCAGGGAACGTCACGTTCAGGGGTGGCACCGTGCATGTCCTGGACCTCGAAACGCTGGCCGAACTCAAGCGGGATTCGACAAAGCCCGAAGACAAACTTCGACTTGCGGTTTTAGAAGAAACGCTACGTCAACGGGAAAAATAACGATAGAGGGTCAACCTGATCACAACACTCTATTATCGGCGTCGGGATCGGGATCGATGTGGGTTACCATACACCCCCGCCGACTTCGTCTAACCCCCACACACCGCCCTGTCTTCGTGGCTACGGAAAGACTCCGAGGCAGTTCCTTCGATTCCGATTCCGATTCCGATTCCGATTCCGACGCCGAGCCCCGATGGGTTGGTACATGATCGGGACGTAAGCCTCGATTTCCCAACGGTGGTGCGGTGAAAATACCTAGGGAAGATGGTATTTGATTGTATAGTGTTTTTGTGCAAGAATTATTGAAAACAAGGAAAAGGACATGAACTTTCAATATTTTAGTGATACAGACATGCTTTATCTGGAGCTTGCCCCAGGAACGAGTACCGAATCTGAAGAAGTGGCACCGGGCATTGTTTTCGATTTTGACGAGAATAACAAGGTCCTTGGAATCGAGATAGAAGATGCCGGTTCATTCATTGACCTGTCCAAATTAGAGTTGTCCAGCCTTCCTATTTCCGATTTGGTACTTAGAAAAGATCCGTCAAGCGAGACAAGCACGAGGCGGCCACACAGAAGTGGGAAAACCAAGGGCAACAACGCTCACGCATGACATTAGGGGACAAGTCGCCTCATGGCCCCTTGAGAATTCCGACTTCTCGGACACCCGCAATCCGCACACCCTAATCGGGATCGGGTTTGGAATCGGTATCGATCACGTTCACCAAAGATTCCGCCGACTCGTTCCAATCGACGTAAACCGGTAGGGGCGAAAAATTTTTCGCCCCTACGATTATTCGCAGGCAAGCGCACAGCCTTACTGATGCCTTCGATACCGATTCCGATACCGACGCCGATGGGTTGGGTGATCATCGGGACGTAAGGGCTCGCGCAAAAATAACTTCACAGAATGGGCGCTCGGATTTGGCCGATCCGATTGAGCAAAATCGCAGGCATAGCAGGCTATGTCGAG
>CAYTTQ010000201.1:0-2792 GCA_964440795.1 uncultured Desulfobacterales bacterium
ACAACTGACAACTGACTACTGACAACTGACTACTGACAACTGACAACTGACCCCTGAAACCTGACCCCTGAAACCTGAACAAGGAGGTACTCTATTGAAAACGCTTACGGGCGCGCAGGTGATTATGGAAATCCTCAAAGAGGAAGGAGTGGAGACGATTTTCGGCTTTCCGGGCGGGGCGGTTATCGATCTCTATGATGAACTGGCCAAAACGGATATAAAGCACATCTTGGTGCGCCACGAACAAGGTGCCGTGCATGCCGCCGATGGGTATGCCAGAGCCAAGGGAGGTGTAGGCGTTTGTATTGTCACCTCGGGTCCCGGAGCGACCAACACCGTTAGTGGTATTGCATCCGCCTATATGGATTCGATTCCGGTGGTGGTTCTTACAGGGCAGGTGCCTACGGGACTGATCGGAAATGATGCGTTTCAAGAAGTGGACATCGTGGGTATTACCCGGCCCTGTACGAAACACAATTACCTGGTGAAACGGACGGAAGACTTGGGGAGAGTTCTCAAGGAGGCCTTTCACATTGCTCGATCCGGTCGGCCGGGGCCGGTTTTGGTGGATCTTCCAAAAGACGTGGTTCAGAGCAAGGTCAAGTACAAGCCGCTTCCGGAGCCGAAGCTGGCTTCCTATAAGCCGACCTACACGCCCAACCTGAGACAGCTTCGCAAGGCCGTCTCGTTGCTGAAGGAATCAAAAAGGCCGGTGATTTTCTCCGGTGGCGGCGTGATCTTGTCGGGGGCCAGCGATGAACTGACCGCTCTTGCCAAAAAGTTGTCCGCGCCGGTTACGGCGTCATTGATGGGCTTGGGCAGCTTTCCCGGAACCGACGCCCTCTGGTTGGGGATGCTCGGCATGCACGGAACTTACCGGGCGAACATGGCGATCGGGGAATGCGACCTGCTGGTGGGCATCGGGGTACGTTTCGACGATCGGGTAACGGGTAAGGTAGATGCCTTTGCCCCGAAGGCCAAAATCATCCATATCGATATCGATCCCACCTCTATCAGCAAGAACATTCCCGTAACCGTTCCGATTGTGGGGGATTGTAAACGGGCCTTGAAAAAGCTCAACAATCTGCTTGACGAGGAAAAGGTCAAGGTGACTAATAAGCAGCGCAAGTCCTGGTTGGACAAAATTGAGAAATGGAAGAATACAAAACCCTTGAGCTACCAGCAGGGAGACGAGATAAAGCCCCAGCATGTCATCGAAAGGTTGTTTGAGTTGACGAAGGGTAAGGCGATCATTACCACGGAAGTGGGGCAAAATCAGATGTGGGCGGCTCAATACTATCACTTTGAAAAGCCCAACTGTTTCGTGACCTCCGGGGGATTGGGTTGTATGGGGTTTGGCTTGCCCGCCGCCATCGGAGCCCAGGCTGCGTGCCCAGAACGACTGGTCGTTGACATCGCCGGTGACGGTAGCATCCAAATGAATATTCAAGAGCTGGCAACGGCGGCGGAGTACAAGCTGCCGGTGAAGGTGATCATTCTGAATAACAGGTACCTGGGTATGGTTCGTCAGTGGCAGGAACTTTTCTACGAGGAACGATATGTGGCCACAGACATTGCCCACGCCCCTGACTTTGCCAGGCTTGCCGAAGCCTATGGTGTGCTGGGTCTGAAGGCCACCAAGCCCGAGGAGGTGGAGTCAGTCCTAAAAGAGGGGCTTGCCCATCCGGGTCCCGCCATGATGGACTTTTGGGTGAGTCGGAAAGAAGGGGTCTATCCCATGGTGCCGGCGGGCAAGGCGATAACGGAGATGCTGCTGGTGTAAGGATTTTTTGGCCGCAGACAACCGCAGACAGTTTAGTTGGCCGACATGGCCAACCAAATAAGGAGTGTTATTGGCTGAAAGGCGAAGTGTGGAAATATTCACTGATTGCCAAGAAAGATCGATAAGACTGACGGACGAACGACTGGGCCATTTAGAGAAAAACCATCCCGAAATGGCTGCGCAGCTTATACGAATAGCGGAAACGCTTGAAGGGCCTGATGTCATTGTCGCGTCAAGAACTGACGAGACGGTTGAACTTTTCTATCGCTGGTACGAACGCACACCGGTTTCGGAGAAGGCAATGTGCGTGGTGGTAAAGGTCGCTTCAGGAAATTGCTTCGTGATCACTGCCTATTATACCGACACAGTAAAAGAGGGGAACATCCTATGGCAGAAGAACTGAAGGTTTGGTATGACAAAGAGGGGGATTACCTTGAGGTACTCTTGGGAGTTCAGAAGGGGTATTTTCGGGAAACGGAGAATGACGCCGTGATGAAGAAGGTTGATGAAGAGGGCAATGTCATTGGTTTCTCAATTCTGAAGGTAAGCGCTCTGAAAGAACAGGACACACTAAGTGTGTCGCTTGGCAAGGAAGCCGCTTAGCCCATCAGATTTTGGTCTAAGAATAGTTGTGCCCGAGCCCTTAACTGTCTGCGTTGGTCTGCGCATGTCTGCGGCTAATAAAATACTAAAAGGAGTCCGATGATGCAGAAACATACGGTGTCTTTGTTGGTGGATAATGAACCCGGTGTGCTCTCCCGGGTTACCGGCTTGTTCAGTGGGCGGGGATTCAATATTGAAAGCCTTTGTGTGGCGGAGACATTGGACTCGAGCATATCCCGGGTTACCCTCGTGACGCGGGGAGATGATGCCGTTGCCGAGCAAATCAAGAAACAGCTCAATAAACTGGTGAATGTTCTCAAGGTACACGATCTCACGGGAACGGAGTACGTGGAAAGGGAAATGGCCCTGGTCAAGGTACAGGCCAAGGCGGAATCGCGACCTGAGA
>CAYTTQ010000202.1:0-2791 GCA_964440795.1 uncultured Desulfobacterales bacterium
AAAATTTTGATGCGGTTTTCGCCAATGCCTACTATGTGGGAAAGGTCCTGTACCCAGAGCAATTTGCGGATGTTGACGCCATGACCAAGGCGGAAGAAATATCGACTTTTTTAAACGGCGGCCCGGCGTTTGAATCCCTGAACAAACAGTTTGACGGACTGGCTTTCAGCCGTATAAAAATCAGGTGATATCGGTTATGTCCCATTTAAACCACGGCCGGATTCCGGCGGAGTATACGACGTATATCAGCCGCAAGGTATATTTCTTAACAGGTCTTTGCCTGGTTGCCGCCATTTTGTTCATCATGGCGGTTTCACTGGGAGTGGTACGCGTACCGATTCAAGAAGTGATACGGATTCTGTCCGGTATGGACGCTGATGCCCGCTTTCAAATCATCATCCACAATATCCGCCTGCCTCACGCACTGGCAGCACTCTTGGCCGGGGCAGGCCTTGCCGCCGCCGGCGCAGCCATGCAGTCCATCTTGCGCAACCCCCTGGGCTCTCCTTTCACCCTGGGGCTCAGCCAGGCAGGTGCATTCGGTGCAGCGTTTTCCGTTATGGTACTGGAGACAGGTGCCATGCAATCCACCCAGGTGGGAGCCGTAACCATCGCCAACCCTTATATGACGACGCTGTCGGCTTTTATCGCCTGCATGGCGACCTCTATGATCATCATTGCGATTGCCCGCATCCGCGGGGCCTCCCCCGAGGTGATGGTGCTGAGCGGCGTTGCCCTTGGATCCCTTTTTTCCGCAGGCACCATGTTTTTGCAGTATTTTGCCGATGACGTTCAACTGGCGGCCATGGTTTTCTGGACCTTTGGAGACGTCGGCCGGGCCGGATGGCAAGAGGTCGGCTTCATGGCGGTGGTCGTTATTGCGGGGGTGTTTTTTTTCGTTCTCAACCGGTGGAATTACAATGCCATTGACGCCGGCGATGAAACCGCCAAGGGTCTGGGGG
Organism: uncultured Desulfobacterales bacterium; assembly: GCA_964440795.1. Lineage (GTDB taxonomy): Bacteria > Desulfobacterota > Desulfobacteria > Desulfobacterales. The sequence continues at coordinate 963 of CAYTTQ010000202.1, forward strand.
TCCGGGTAGAGCGGGTCCGTATGATAGGAATGATGGCGGCCTCGTTGATCACGGCCTTTATCGTCTCTTTTCTGGGTGTCATCGGTTTTGTGGGACTGATTTGCCCGCATATCGTCCGCCGGATTATTGGCGACGATCACCGCTTTGTAATGCCCGCTTCCTGTCTGACGGGGGCGGTCTTGCTGCTGGCTTCGGATACGGTGGCCCGCCTGATTATTTCACCCCACGTCTTGCCGGTTTCCATACTCACCGCATTTTTAGGCGCGCCCACGTTTCTCTATCTCCTGATCAAGGAAGGGAGGCGCTGATGATCGAAGTCCAAAATATCAGCGTCGGCTATAAAAACGGCCAGATGGTTTTGAGCGATCTGGGGTTTACACTGGACCAGGGGCAAATGCTGGCCATCCTCGGCCCCAACGGCGCCGGAAAGACTACCTTGCTGCGCTGCATCAACGCCATGATCAGACCCTGGTCAGGGGTTGTACAAATTGAAGACGCGGATGTCTTTCGAATGAATGCGGGAGAAATCGCCAGAAACCTGGGATACGTGGCCCAGCGGAATGACGCCGGCCGGATGACGACGTTCGATGCCGTATTGCTTGGAAGAAAACCCCATTTACGTTGGAAAGCGGGAAAAGAAGATATGGTCAAAGTAGCCGGGGCACTGCAACAACTTGGTCTAAAGGATTTTGCGCTGCGCCATATCGATGAATTGAGCGGGGGAGAATTGCAAAAAGTCTGCATTGCCAGGGCATTAGTTCAGGAACCCAAAGTCCTGCTGCTTGACGAACCAACCAGCAGTCTGGATTTAAAAAACCAACTTGATATCCTGCACACCATCGGTCGGGTGGTTAAAGAACATCGGATTGCCGCCGTGATGACCATGCACGATTTGAACCTGGCCTTTCGGTTTGCGGATCGATTTTTATTTGTCAAAGATGGCAAGGTCTTTGCCGAAGGGCGGTTGGATCAGGTCACTGCCGATATGGTTGCAACAGTGTACGGCGTCAATGTGGATATCCTTCGGCATAACGGACAAGTGGTGATTGTTCCCAACTCCCATCAAGCAGTTATCAAACAGTGAAATAGCCGCCGGATAGTCTTTGGGGAATTAAAAACTCGGTTCATTGGGGGGCAGGGCACCATATGCGTCAAGCTAAGCACAACCGAAAATGAGCCTCCTTCAATCATATGATGATTATGTCTCTTTTAGAGGACTAGGGGTCAAGTCGTCTCATGGCCCCTTGGATGGACCGTTTGAAAATGTATAAGTTAGTCGCCTAACAAGACGCTCGAGAAGGATAGGGTAAAAACGGCGCAGCTCACAAGCGTTTGGTTCCTGACAAAGGCAGCAGGCAAACATGGGAGATACGTGGATAAGCAATATGCGGCATTTTCTGACTGAAGACGGGGTGTTTCCGGTCGATCTGCCAGGCCCGGCTCTTCGGCTGGCAAACCATTTTGGATCCATCGTAGGAGCAGTTTCAGCCCGTCAGGATCGCGAGAAGGCCCATACGGGTGTAAAGTGCAGGCGGCGACCCGGCCGTAAACCCTGTCGGGGAGAAATCCTCGCCATAATCGACAAGCAGAACGATTTCGCCATAAATTGGCATTGTTCAAGTTGCGATGACAATGGTTTAATCTTCGGCTGGCAAGGAACAATCTATGACCGCAGTTAGTGACCAATATTTGTGACCTACCGTTTCGGGAGAGCTGGAACGGGAGGCAACTATTTCCATTTTGGAAACAGTTGGCCGGGACGGTAATGGCAACGTTAAGGGCTCGCGCAAAAATAACTTCACATTTTGCCATCTCGGCTTCCGCCCGTC
>CAYTTQ010000203.1:0-2779 GCA_964440795.1 uncultured Desulfobacterales bacterium
GTCGCCACTATTCCAATTAGATTTTTTGGCGCGGATTTCACGGATGACACGGTTTTTTGTGATAGAAATTCAAGTGCTTGAATTTCTATCAGGGGGAGGCATTGGCACCGGTATAGACTTTTCGCTTGATTTGGACGCTTTCTCCGAAATTTACCCGGTCAAATAAGATTTGAGCCCATTCTTGTCCAAAATGAATTCACCACAGAGGCTCAGAGAACGCAGAGAAAGAATTTAGGAACAGGCGGGTTCGTGACAAGAACTGCGGGCAGGTGAATCTCTATAAGCATCAACGTTAGGGCGCGATGTTGCCATCATCTGCGGCTTGCATGCAGGATTGTTACTCCCACAACTTCTTCTCCGTCTGTGCGAATCAAGAGATCGTCAAATCGTCATCCTGCAAGGTAATATAGAACACCTCCATAAAGCTCATGAATGACACTAAGATTTTAGCGTGATCCGACGCGGCTCTTTCCAGCACCTTCTGAACCGCCTCAGCGCCCGCTTCGTCCTCAATTAAGGCTAGCCAAGCGGAAGTATCAAAAACATAGATGGTCTCAATTTCGTTCTTCAAGCTTTTTATCTTCCCGTCGTGATCGAAGAAGCCTCTCTACCAAATGCTCGCCCTTGCCTCGTCCACGCAAATCCAAAATTGAGCGTTTAACATCATCGAGCTTATAAGTGGTCATCTTCTCTTGCCGCCGTTCAACTATAAAATCAATAAATTGGATAACTTCATCAAGTTGTTGGGAAGGCAGCCTTTTTAACCTCTCAATTATTTTCTGCTCGGTATGCGTGTCTCCCATCTGTTCCATCAGCCTGTCACCTCCGAATCGTCAATAAATCTAAATATAAAACGTTTCGTCAAGAGGGTCAATCATCATCACAGATTTGCGGGACAATCCTATATCCCTGTTGAAGGGTTTTGTGCGGGTAATTTCATAGACCCTTTGTGTGAGGATACGGGCTTCCTGCCAGGCATTGATGTCTTCGAATTTGTCGATGACCATGAGTGGAGTTCCTGGTTCCTCGTTCCTGGTTCTTGGTTCCTCGTTCTTGGTTCCTAGTTATTGGGCCAGGCTGTTTTTCTCTCCGGAAAAGATGTTCTCCGCCATGAGGTTCAGATCGGTGAAAAAGGCGTCTTCATCGGGCTTTGGTTCAATCCATTTGATTGCAGAGGTTCCATGTCTTGGAAAAGATTTCAAAAGGTCGTAAAGAACAACCGGATCAAGCCCTGCCTCTTTTGAAGAGGCCTCACGCAGGATTTCAGCCCAGTTGAAATTCTTTGTTTTCGCCATTGTCCACAAATCAATGACATCTTTGGGTTCTATACGGTAAAGCGCGGAGAGTTTATTGGAGAGAATATTCCGCCAGCTGTCAACACGTCCAAGAACGTCGCTCCATTCCATGTCCCCATAGTGAGGGGCCACGTCATTGACAAGATCAATCCTCAGGACGATCTCTCCATGGTTGAAAGAGTTCTGTTCAACAAAAAGCTGAACATAGTCTTCATATATCATGATCCGATCAGTGAGCAGAGTGAAGTACCCCTCTCTGCTCTCTTTTTCAAGTTCTCCGTACAATCGCTCCGACCATTCTGCAAATTCAGGGTCCCTATTCACAAAAAGGTCAAGGTCATCCGAATAGCGGACAGGGTTATAATGCCGGCTTATTGCGGTACCACCGGTTAGATAAAAGGGAGCGCTGATACGTTTCACGATGGACAGGATTCCATCCTGTAAGGGGTACAGGCTCTCCTCGTAATATCTGCCGTATTCGCTCATAACGCCTTCTTTGTCCCGGGAAACGGAGATTTGCGATTCTCCCTGGAGTGAGGAGCCGCGTAATCCTTTCCTTGCCTATGAGTTCCAGTATTTCGTGCCAGGGGAGCCTTTCAAGGGCTCGGATGAGAATTCTCTCCTGATCAAAGGGCCCTTCTTTTTCTCGCAGCCCGAGCAGGACCTCGAGCAGCCTGTCCTCCTGGACATCATAGTCCCAAGAGAGGAGGCGGATGATGGTCGTTCCTCGTTCTTCGTTCTGGAATGATTTCATTTTCATAACAGGGAAAGCACAGTTTCAACAGGACTAATGGGGGACGTTGCCACTATTCCACCATTCTCGATATCTCCCACATATCTCCGCGATTGTCAATAAGTTTCTTCCCTTCCTGAGCCCTTCTGATTGCGCTATAACTTCTCATGTTCAGAAAGCTCCCGACTTCGCGCCCCGAATACCCCATTTTCTTGATCGCAAGATACCCAAAGGCGGATTTTGCCTCAACCACTTGCTTCTTCTTACTGGGGGACTTCAAATCCCCTTCTTCTATTTCAAAATGAGACGCAACCGCTTGGCAAGTGATTTGCGGGACGTTCTCAACTTTTAAACATTTCATATATCGCCATGCAGAACCGAGGCATTCTTCTTTGTTGTCCGAAAAGTAGCATCGTTCGGCATTGGCACGCAAACGAATCTGCTTGCGAGGCGTACTGCAATTTCCGGATCGATTTTTTCGTACTGGTGAACAACCACGTTTTTTGCCGCAGACATACCCGGACTTACGCCCCTCCATGCTGCTCAGGGCCGGCAGACTTGAAAAGATTTCTTGGCGCGCCACCCGCGCCGAAAAACCGGCGACTCGCCGCGTCAAGACTTTGTCAATCGCTTCGCGATAGGTACGGCTTCACTAAAAAGCTCCCCGGGTGTCTTTAATGCCGCGCCAGCAACTTGCCATCAGCGGATAGACTTGCTTGCGATGGCAGATACCGAGGATATAAATTTCTTT
>CAYTTQ010000204.1:0-2729 GCA_964440795.1 uncultured Desulfobacterales bacterium
AAAACATGTGATTTATGGGAGGCAACCGATGAGCGGAAAAGCCAGGGTCTTTGATCTGTCGGCGATGGATGCCTTTCCTTACGAGGAAAGGGACAAAAACGTTTTCTATTCCACGGAGACCTTCAAGGCGAGGATCATCGAGCTGGGGCCGGGCGGAGAGATGCCCTTGTGCCAGATGGCGTCTCACGTGATTTTCGTGGTCATCCACGGAGAGGCGACCGTAAAGGTGGACGGCGAGGACTTCGCGCTGGAGGGGGGCAAGTGCCTGATGACACCTCCGGCAACTATATCCATGCGCTCCGAGAGCGGGGTGCGGATGATGGGCATTCAAATTCAGGGGGACTCGCAGTGACCGGTTTTTCGCTCGCCATCCTCGGCATCATCCTGGTCTCGGCACTTGCTGACCGCAAGCGGACGTGGGAGGGACTCAAGAGGGGCATGACCATGTTCGTAAACATTATGCCCACCCTGCTGTGGGTCATGGTGTTAATGGCCCTGGTACTTTACCTGGTTCCTCCGCCGCTTATCAGAAAGTACCTGGGCGATCAGTCCGGAGTCGCCGGTTTTCTGATCAGTGGAAGCATCGGTTCGGTGGCCCTGCTGCCGGGCTTCATCTCGTATCCGCTTGGTTCGGCCCTGCTCAAGCAGGGGGTGAGCGTGGCCGTGGTCGCCGTGTTCATTACAACTCTGATGATGGTGGGCACGGTCACGTTTCCCTTGGAGGCCCGCTTTTTCGGATGGAAGGCCGCGTTGCTGCGTAACCTTTTGAGTCTTGCCGGTGCGTTTGCGGTGGCCGGACTGATGGGAGTTGCCTATGCCTGGCTCTGATCAAGACCAGAAAAAGAAGGCATGGGGCTACCTGCCGTTTTTCGCTTTTCTCGCGGCCGCGGCCGTCTCTTTTGTTCTCGGCTGGCAGCCGGGCATCGGGGTTTTTTATAAGTTCGGCGAGTTCGCCTCCGAGATCGTCATCATCCTTCCCCTGGTGTTCCTGTTCATCGGTGTGATTGACGTATGGGTGCCCAAGGAAGCCATAGAAAAGAGGCTGGGAGAAGGGACCGGGTTTAAAGGCACGCCTTGGGTCATACTTTTTGCCATGACTTATGCGGGGCCTTTGTACGCCGCCTTCCCGGTGGCCCTCATGCTCCGGAAGAAGGGGTGCAGCACCCGCAACGTGTTCATATACCTGGGCGCGTTCTCGGCCATGAAGCTGCCCATGGTCAGCTTCGAGATCGGGTTCATGGGACTCAAGTTCTCGTTGCTCCGGCTCGTCTTCACGCTGCCGGTCTTCATCCTTATCGGCCTTATCATGGAAAAGGCGCTGGGAAAAGACTATAAGATGCCCGAGAGTTATGCCGAGACCGAAAAGAGCGCATAGACTGTCCGAGGTTCAGGGAGGAGACCATGACAAAGATAAGACAAGTCAACATCGGCGGCTTCACCGTCGGCATCGTCGGCCTTGATGAAGTATTCGAGGAAGTGAAGAGTTCGGGCGAGACCGATGAAGCAAGGCTCAAGGACATGATCTTCGAGAAGGTCAAGGCCGGAAACTACGTGGCGCCTGGACAGAAAGAATCCTACCGGGAAGACCTGTACGACGAGTACCTGGTTTACACGGGCCAACAAAAATCGCGAACTGAAAAACCGGGAGTACTGGAAGTGCGCGTCTATGGGCCGGGCTGTCCCCGTTGCGAGCAGCTTGACCGGGCAGTTATGGAAGTCATTTCTCAAAAAGGACTGAAAGTGGATTACCAGTATGTGAAAGACATCGAGGAGATGAAAAGGCTGGGGATCATGGGTTCCCCGGCCCTGGTTATCAACGGCAAGTTGGCCGCTGTCGGCAGGGCCCCGAATCGCAAGGGGATCGAGAAACTGTTGGAAAAAGCGAGTGAGCAAATCGAGTGAAAGAGAGGGCAAAATGGAAATAAAAGAGATAAATCCGTTCCGGCCTCCCTGCGACGCCTCGTCGGAGATGGTCAACGTCAAGGCCTCCCTCGACCGCGACGTCTCCGACCTGTTGCCGTTCGTAAAGGGCGAGTTGGACAACGTGAAGTATTTCCCCAAGGGGCCGTACATCAAGTTCGTGTTTCGGGGCCGTCCGGTGACCATTGACCATGACTGCATCGCCATCGCCGGGTTCGGAGATGACGAATCGGCCCGAGAGTGCGTGAAAAAAGTGGTCGCCCTGCTCAAGGACATCGAGCAACGCAAGGACTCGATCACGCCGGACACTACTCCCTTCAATCCTCCAACCGTCATTGACGTTATGAAGCTGTTGCCCAAGAAGTCCGGGTGCGGCAAATGCGGGTATCCGACCTGCATGGCCTTTGCCGTCGCGCTCACCAAGGAAGAAACCATGCCGGAGATGTGCCCGGAACTGTCCGACGGCCCGGAGGGCGGAGGGACCGCCGAACAACTGGCAAAGCTGCTCGGAGAATGAAATGGAACCAACGGGTAAAAAGGGGGAAGCCGAAACGAGATGATAACAGGAAACCGTTTGATACTTCTTATTGTGATGTTGTTTGCCGGCCTGGCGCTGGGCTTTCAATCAGCAGGCGAAGAGGCGGATTCGGGACAAGCCCGGGCACTGCCCGAAGGCCCTTTGACGCTGGACCAGCTCGTTGAATTCGCCCTGGCCAACAATCCCGACGTAGCCGCCGCCGGTCATGATGTTCATGCGGCGGAGGCCCGGCGCGACAGGGCCGCGGGGGGCAGGCTGCCGAACGTTTCGG
>CAYTTQ010000205.1:0-2729 GCA_964440795.1 uncultured Desulfobacterales bacterium
GTCACGATCCGGCAGTAGGTCTTGATCTCCTCGAAGCTCAACACCCTCTCCTTCCGGTCCTTCAGCCACTTCTCGCATACCTGGTAGCCGCCCACCATGAACTCCCAAACCTCGAGGGGCACCGGACCGAAGTACTGCGTCTTGTTGATGTACACCCGCTCCGCCTCCGCGTCGTAGCCGAACCCCTTGCCCTTGGTGCGAGACACCTTGCAGTCGCCTTCGCCCTCGAAGGTCACCGCCGGAGGGTCAAGCTCGGATGAGCGCAAAAGATGAAGCTCCACCAGACGAGAGCCAAAACCCGCGACCTCGTCGAAAAGACCGGCATCAGAGGTAAAAGGCACCCGCGGAAAGTCCATCTTCAAAAACTCCGCGTACTTGTCCCGATATGACGGTGCGTGAAGCACGGCATAAACATAATAAAATATCTTCTCCGGCGAAGACCGGCCGCAGTAAGCCCGGGAAAGGGCCTCAACCACAGCAGAGGAAAGGTTGGGATGTCGCTGTGAAGCCTCCTGACTAGAGTAAAGATCGGAGACGGGATAAAGGTAGAGGGGAAAAAGGTAATTAATATCATAGGCAGCTACGGTTTTATGAGCGGCTGTTTTATCAGTTACCAAGGCTCCGAATTCATATTTGTTCTGCCTGGGAGTTATCAACGCCAAATTCTCACCCGCCAGCATGTGGCGCATGACTTCGGGGCGAGGCATACAATGAAACCCCCTTGAATGCCCTGTGTAATAGGTATATCTAATGTCAAAGGGCCGGTAGAGAACAGGAACAATGTTTTTCCTTGAAGGACCCGACTCCAACAGGTCTTGGCGGGCGAACTCCACTTTCCAATCCCTTACATCCTTTCCAAGCTGAAATCCTTCCCTTGCCGTTTCCGGCTCCATTTTGGAAAATACGGTAACGGTTTTCCATATTTCTTCCGGCGTCCATTTTATGGTCAGCTTGTCCCGCGCGGTCACTATGCCCACGCTGTTTTTGGGGAACAGCTCGGGTATTTTGATAAAGGTTTTGTACTTCTCTTCCAGGCCGTTGTCTCTGGGCACAAACAGGTGGAACTCCGGCATTGGTTCAAGCTCTGTCCAGGCGGTGTTTTTTCTTTCATGGTTTTCAAGCCATTCATACTTTTCCGCCCTGCTTCCGTAAAGCTCGGCATGTCGCACGCTCTGCTTGTCCTTTTTCTTTTTGCCGTGCTTTATAAACAGCGCAATGGCCACACCCTGCCTGATGTCGAACACGTTTTTGTCGGGCGATCCGTCGGGTGCGGTCTCCTTTTTCAGGGAGTTGCCGTGGAGGTCGAGCACATAGATATGGTCAAAGGATTTCATAAGGCTCTGGCGCATTCCGCGGAAGGTGGGGTTGTCGAGGTAAGAGTGGTTGGTGATCATGGCGACCACGCCCTGTCCTGCCTGATCTATCTTCCACTGCGCAAACCGGAGGAACTTCACGTAATCGTCCTGGAGCCACTTCAAGGCCCTTTCCTGCAAGGGCTTGTCGTCCAGCTTTTTATAATCGTCTATCAGTCCTCTTATCCATGTCCCCTGGTTGCTGGATTCGCCCGAGTACGGCGGGTTCCCGAGGATGACGAGTATGGGTTTTTGTTTTTTGACTTCATTGGCGAGGCTCGACTCTTCGGCAAGGGACGATAACCCGGGCAGCTTGCTTGATTCCATCTCTGCGGTGTCCAGGGAGTTGGTGAGGTAGAAGGGCATTCTCTCGTCGTCTTTCAACCGGTGTCCGAGCTCTTCTAAGAAGAAGGCCATCTTGAGGTGGCCGACGGCATAGGGCGCCATCATGAGCTCGAAGGCGTAGAAGTTCTGGAGCACGTGTTTTTTGATGAAGTCCTCGCGGGCGCCGGCGCCGTAGCTTTTTTGGAACTCGGACACGGCGAGCTCTGCTGCGCGTGCGATAAATGTCATGGTGCCTGCGGCGGGGTCGAGGAGCGTCACTCCGTTGTCAGCGAGTCCGTAGGGTTTTTGGAACTCGGACTTCAGTATTTCATGTACGGAGCGGACGATGTAAGACACCACCGGCTCGGGTGTATAGTAGACGCCCCTTTTCTCGCGCTCTTCGGGGTCGTAGACGGCGAGGAATGTCTCGTAAAAATGTACGATGGGGTCTGAGCCTTTGCCCTGGTGAAAGTAGGCGTCGAGTATGCCGGGGGCGTCGGCCTTATCGAGGACCTCGGCGATGTCGTCCACAATCCATACGAGCTGCTCGGGCGGCTGTTCCAGGGAGATGAACCGGAAAAGGTCGCGGAGCACGCCGATGGTGTGGGGAATGTTGTCGAAAGCGTCTTTCCTGGTAAAGCCGTTTTGCGCGCGGGAGCGGGCGGCGAAGAGCCCGTAGGTTATGGTCTGGGCGTAGAGGTCGGCGAACTCTTCCTTGTCCAGGTCTCCAATCAGGAACTGCTGGAAGGCCTCGTAAAAGCCGGTCAGGGACCCGGGCGACTTTTCTTCTTCCTTTAAAAGGTCTGCTGTTACGTTCCTTAAAAACCGGGTCCTTTTGGCGAGCTGTACTGCCAGCTCTTCGGCAGTGGTCACCGCGGGCATGGAGAAGTCGAAGAAGCGCTCGATAAGGTTGATAAGCTCGTCGGGCTTTTCGGGCGGGGCCTTGCCTATTTTGTTGAGTATTGCGGGCCTTGCGGCCATTACCGACTCGATGAACTGCCCGTCCTTGTAGAGCCGGAACTCGCAGAAGTCGGTGAGGATGAGGTTGGGGAA
>CAYTTQ010000206.1:0-2701 GCA_964440795.1 uncultured Desulfobacterales bacterium
TCTGCGTCCGTCCGCGTGTGTCTGCGGCTAAACCAGCTTTTTTCTTTTTTAGTCCGTGTCCGTCTGTAGCCAAACTCAGTGTTTTTTGCCCCAAGCTACGCGATCCAACCTTTCGAACGCCTCAAACGCCATGAACACCATTCAAGAACAACTCTTTGAGATCTGCAAACGGCATCATCTCGACGCAGTCTATGCCTTCGGAAGCCGGGCGTTGGCGGCAAAAAGCGCGGTTGAAAAGGCACTCCCCACGGCAGACGCGTCATCGGCTTCAGATCTTGACATCGCCGTTAAAGCGTCACCCAAAGCGCACCTTTCACTCGAGGAAAAGGTTACAATGGCGCAGGAACTGGAAACGCTTTTTGCCGTTTCCAAGGTGGACCTCATCGACCTGAACCAGTCGGATCCGTTTCTTGCCGCCGATGTCATTCGGGGGGAAAGGCTTTTTTGTCGAAACGAGATCGCGGCGGACGAATACGAGCTTTACGTCTTACGACGAGCGGGAGATTCCGCTTATCTTGAGCGTGAACGGATGGAACTGATCCTAAACCGGCACTAAGGGCTCGCGCAAAAATAACTTCACATTTTGCCATCTCGGCTTTCGCCCGTCTTTGCCCGATACCTCACTCGCAAAACCTCGACATAGCCTGCTATGCCTGCGATTTTGCTCAATCGGATCGGCCAAATCCGAACCAAATCCGAGCGCCCATTCTGTGAAGTTATTTTTGCGCGAACCCTAAGACCTGCTTTTCTCACGAGCGAAACGATAGAACGCCTTGAACGATTTGAACGAACGCAGTGATCCAACGATTTGAACATCTTGAACGAGCGTAGCGATCTCCCGAGCGAAGCGATCCAACAATTTGAACGTTCTTATACCTTAAACCCTCCAAATGACACCGGATAAAATTCGAAAACGGATTATACTCGACAGGCTCGATTACATTGATGCCATGCTGGCGGACATCAATGCCCTTCCTCTTGGCGGTTTTGACCATTTCTCGGAAGACCGCAAGAACATACATGCCGCCGAGTCTTGTCTGAGAAGGGCCCTGGAGGCCCTGCTTGATGTCGGGCGACACATTCTGGCCAAGAGCTTCTCAAAAGGAATGAGTGAGTACAAAGCAATAGCCATTGAACTGGGGGCAAACGGCGTACTACAACCCGAAGAAACGAAATTACTCGTAAAAATGGCTGGCTACAGAAATCGGATGGTACATTTCTACCATGAAATAACCCCTGGGGAACTGTATCAAATTTGTTCTAACGAATTGCGGGATATCTTATTGATCGAAAAGGCCTATCTCACTTGGATAAAGGAGAATCCGGATCGAATAGACGAAGAGTTGTAGCGAGCCCACGCCTTGAACGTCTTTTCTCGTCCGCGTGTGTCTGTGTGTGTCTGTGGCTAAATATGTTTTTGTTTTTCTGTCTGCGTCCGTCTGCGTGTGTCTGCGGCTAATTTTTTTTGGTTTTTTTGCTTGCGCCTAAAACAATCCGTTTTTCTCAACACCATGAATGCCACACAATCCCCTTTGCCCGAAGGGCACGACACCCTCAGTGCCGACAGGTCGTCGGCACTATCGTCCGCGTCAGTCCGCGTGGGTCTGTGTGTGTCTGTGGCTAAATATGTTTTTGTTTTTCTGTCTGCGTCCGTCTGCGTGTGTCTGCGGCCAAAATATTTTTTGTTTTTTTCTTTTGTCTGTGTCCGTCCGTGTGGGTCTGCGGCTAAAATCTCTTTTTTCTTTATTGTGATAAGATAAAGGTAACTGAGTGGATTTAAGTAAAATTAAAGAGAAAATCCAAAAAAGTGAATATGTCTATACACATCATGCAGAGATTGAACGTAATGCTGACAACTTAACCTTCTATCAGATAGAAGAGGCATTACTTGGAGGAGAAATACTCGAAGAATATCCTGATACAGGTAGAGGGGAAAGTTGTTTAGTTCTGGGTTTTTCTGAAAATATTCCCATACATATTGTTTGTGGATTCCGTGGAGATAAAATTGCTGTTATTACAGTATATGTGCCTGGCTCCAAAACATTTAAAGATCCATGGACAAGGAGGAAAAAAAACAATGAAGAAAGTTAAATGTAATTTTTGTGGGAGCGAGCAATATGAAGAACGCAGAATTGATTATCTCTACAGCTATAGAGGTAACTATTTATTGGTTCCGAATACACCTGTTGAGATTTGCAAGGATTGCGGAATGACTTATTATGATGCAAATGTTTTGAAAAACATTGAACATAGTTTTTTTGCTATTCAAAGAAAAAAAGAAGAACCTGACAGCTATATTGAATTGCCTTCAAAGGCATATGCTTAGAAAAGAAGAGCAAATAGAGTATCTGGAGTCCTTAAGATAAACACAAATTTTCTGCGTGTGTCTGTGTGGGTCTGTGGCTAAATATGCTTTTTGTTTTTTTCTGTCTGCGTCCGTCCGCGTGCGTCTGCGGCTAAAATAGCTTTTTTCTTTTTTAGTCTGTGTCCGTCCGCGCCTAATCCAATCAGTTTCTTCAACACCCGCAAATGCCACTCAAGCCAGGCCTGAGTATAAATTTTCGACCCTACACCACACAATCCCCTTTGCCCGAAGGGCACGACACCCCTAGTGCCGACAGGTCGTCGGCACTATCGTCCGCGTCAGTCCGCGTGTGTCTGCGGCTAAAATCGCTTTTTCTTTTTTTAGTCTGTGGCTAAA
>CAYTTQ010000207.1:0-2669 GCA_964440795.1 uncultured Desulfobacterales bacterium
CGTGCTGAATCGGGCAAGACGGTCTGAGCGGACTAAACCCGTGCATCGGAATCGAGGGGACTTAAATTGGCTGCCCCGTGCCCACGGAAAAATTTAAACCGCCTGTGAAGGTCAATTTGACGAGGCGTAAGTCTGATATTTGATCGATTCCGACCCCGAATGAAAAACCCGCCTGGTACCGCAAGCGGCTTCCAAATGGCCATGAGACGACTTGACCCTAATGGACTTTCAACACTTTTGCCCCCCGAATTTTGCGGTCCTTGAGCTCCATTAAGGCCTCGTTCGCCTCTTCCAAGGCGAATTCCTGTACCTCGGGCTTGATCGGGATTTGTGCGGCCAGATCTAGAAACTCGCTGACATCGCTTCGCGCAACATTGGCCACGCTCTTTATCTCTTTTTCCAGCCAGAGATGCTCGGGATAATCGAGTTTCAAAAGATAGTCCTGGTCGCGACTTTCTTTCCGGATGGCATTGATCACCAGTCTACCGCCGGGGGCCAGGCACTTCAGGGCCTCAACCACCGGTTTCCATGCCGGCGTGGTATCAATGATACAATCGAGCTTTTCCGGTGGCTCCTCGGCCGTGTCTCCCGCCCAGACGGCGCCCAGCTCCTTGGCAAAATCGCGTTCTTTTTCGCTCCGGGCAAAGACATAGATCCGGGCGTTGGGATATCTAAACCGGGTCATTTTCAAGACCAGATGAGCGGATGCTCCGAAACCGGTAAGCCCCAGGCGTTGACCGTCTCGAATACCGGTAAGCCTTAAGGAGCGATAGCCGATAGCACCGGCACAAAAAAGGGGCGCGGCCTCTACGTCGGCAAAGACCTCCGGGATGGGATACGCAAAGCCTTCCGGTACCGTCATATACTCGGCATACCCGCCGTCGGTGTCTCTGCCGGTCGCCTTGAATTCGGCGCAGAGGTTTTCTTTTCCCAAGTGGCAGAACTTACACTGCCCACAGGCCGAGAAGATCCACCCCACGCCCACTCTGTCGCCACCGGCGAATCTTTTCGCTTGAACGCCCGAATCCACCACATTTCCGACCACCTGGTGTCCCAAAATGATGGGGAATTTCGGCGGCGGGGTTCGGCCCTCGATCTCATCCAGCTCCGTGTGACACACACCGCAAGCCGTGACCTCGATCAGGATGTCTCTTTCTCCCGGGGAAGGATCGGAGCGGTCTTCCAATCGCAACGGAGTCTTGTTCTTTTCAAGATCCGTGATCTCGTGCAACACCATTGCTTTCATTTTCATAACCAATGTACAACATCAAACAGATACCAAAACCACGAGAGCTTTACAAGAAAAACTTCAACGTTCATGATAGCTTACCGATTATAGGCAATAAGCCTAATAATCCCCCGCTACCAGAAAAAGCGAATACTGAGCGAAGGGTGTAATATAGAGTTGTCTTTTTGTTTACGTTCGGTAAAATGTTACTGAATGAAAAAGATCTTCCTCATATGGATTGCCATTGTTTTGGTATTGCCCGCAAGTGTCGGCGCCTCTGTTTTCTCCACCCACCTGGGTTGGCACACTGGGGATCCCTGGTATGATGATTGTCGGCCCTTTTACAGATCCCGGTACAGTTCCAGTTATAGACCTTGGTATGGGGGTTGGCCCTATTCCCACCGATGCCGCGGGCCATGGCCACGGCGCGCCCGGGTGGAAAAGCGGGAATCCGTCCTTTCCGAATTACGACAAAAAGACGCCCAAAACCGTCAAGCGCGGATTGAAAAAACGAAACAATACAACGAGACATACAAGGAAACACACGGCCAATATCCGGTGCGCCAGGTCATTTTCTCGCCCAATCATCCTAAAGCACGGTAAAAGATGTCCGAGTTCGATTTTTCCCTTCCAACATGTGCCGCTTCCGAGGTCCTAAAGCAGCCAGGTTCTAAAGAAAGGGTCGTGGACCTTCCACTTTCTCCAGCGGGTAGCTGGTGGCAAGCCGATAAAAGGCCCGGTTCCTGTTTGCTCTTTTTCTCTGTTACAAAAGGCCGGTTTTTCGACAATGCCCGAAAATTTGAAAGGATTATTTTCCATAATGAAATTGCCTCGCGCTCATTCTTCCCATCCGACTTGGCCTGCCTTTTCGGGACCTTTTTGTGGTTATACGGCGTTCTTGCGGAAAAGGCCGTTGCGCCATACGTAGCTCGAGACTCAACTATAAGGTAAAAATATTACGTGCGTGACGTAATGTCAAGGCTGAATTTGGCAATCATTTTTCGTCCCCAATCCGATCCATCGGGGTTCGGAGTCGGTATCGGAATCGGTATCGATGGGGCTGGATTAAGCTGTGGATCCTGTCTGCGAAGCCGGGACGGTGCCGAGCCACTTTCTAGAGAGGATTCTCGGAATATTTGGTGAATGTGACGACCCCGACGCCGAGAATAGGCTGAGGTGAGAAGAACCGTAGGTCAGGTTACGCCGGTAGGCGTTACCAAAATTGAAAGATCTGGATTGTCCCGGTCAAATTCCCATTTTTTCGGATTGTCGGTGATATATTCTCGGATGTGGTTTGATACATCTTTGTTGCCTGCCTGTGCGTGCGCGCACGTAGACAAGCGGATGATATGTTCGTAATAATTTCGTTGCCATAATTTCCCCGGAAAAGGCGGCCAACCATGTTGTTTGCCCAAATTTATGTATTCATGCGTGGTAACGG
>CAYTTQ010000208.1:0-2542 GCA_964440795.1 uncultured Desulfobacterales bacterium
ATTCCGGCGTAAACCTGCCACTTTCGAGCCATCAAACGGAATGGGTGGCAGGTTTGAAACGGAATAACCTGCGTTAGTCCTCGCATAAATCAGTGGATCTCGTCATCGTGTTCGATGGGGAGGAGCCATATGCCAAAAGCGAGGATAAGTATGAGCAAAATACGAGAGATAATTCGTCTTCACGAGATTTCCGGAATGTCGGTGCGAATGATCAGTCGAGCGTTGAAGGTTTCGCGCCCGGCAGTTGATCATTATCTGACACAAGCAAGGAAAACGAAGACAAAGTGGGCTGATGCCGAGAGCATGAGCGACGAAGAATTAGTACAGAAACTGCAGGGGAACGAAACGAGGAAGAACGATCCCCGATATGCGGATCTGGTCAACCGCATCCGTGAGATTACCAACGAATTGGGCAAAAAACACGTTACGCGGCAGTTGTTGTGGGAGGAGTACCGCCGTGACTATCCTGACGGGTACGAGTATTCGCAATTTTGTTTTCACATTCAGATGTTCACCGCCGATTTGCAAGTATCGATGCACCTGGATCATGAGCCCGCGAGGCGTCTGTTTGTCGATTTCGCCGGAAAACGGCCGTCACTAACAGATACGAAAACCGGCATCGAGCAATCTGTCGAGTTATTTGTTTCGGTGTTGCCGGCAAGTGGATTGATCTATACCGAGGCGATGGCTTCACAGCAGATCGACGACCTGTGTGCCGGTACACGCCACGCCTTCGAATACGCCGGAGGGGTTCCGACGATCATTGTTTCGGACAATTTGAAGGCAGCGGTTACCAAGCCAGACAGATATGAGCCGGACTTAAACCGCACTTTCGAGGATTTTGGTCGCTACTACGGTTGTGTGGTAATCCCCGCCCGGCCGGCGAAACCACGAGACAAAGCCCTGGTTGAGGCAGCAGTGAATACCGTCTACACCCGCATACTCGCACCGCTGCGCAATCGCAGATTTGCCACCCTTGCCGAACTCAACGGTGCACTATGGGAATATCTGGATGTACTCAACAATCGCCAGATGAAACGGCTGTTAGTTTCCCGTCGCCAGCGATTTGAACAGCTCGAACGAGCTCACCTGGCACCGTTGCCTGCGCGCCCCTATATTACCCGACGATTCATCTCATCGGTGACCGTTCAGATGAACTATCATCTGTATTTCGCCGCCGATAAGCACTACTATAGTGTTCCCTACGGCTACCGGCGAAAAAAAGTCCGCGTGGCCTACACCGCTGAGTCTGTGGAGATCTACTACAATAACGAGAGAATCGCCGCCCACCGTCGCGAACCGGGCACACACCAGTATACAACCAATCCTGACCACATGCCCTCGCAGCATCGATTTATGAGCGAATGGAATCCACAACGGTTTCTGCGGTGGGCCGGAGAGATCGGTACACATACCCGTGACCTCGTTGAAGCGGTACTTGCCGCACGGGAGGTCCCCGAGCAGGCCTATCGCTCGTGCCTTGGAATCCTGAATCTCGAGAAACGATACAGCCGAGAGCGATTAGAAACCGCCTGTCGCAGGGCCGGTCACTTCCGTATTCACACGTATCGAGGAGTGAAAAACATTCTGGATAAAGGCTTGGATCGTCAGGAGCTTGAGCCGCCACCCGAAGTACTGATTCCCACACACGAAAATATTCGCGGCGGCCGGTATTACGAGCCCGAAGAAAGCAGGATCGGCGTATGAATGACACCCAGACGATTGAGATCCTGAAATCGTTGCGTCTCTTTGGCATGGCCGATGCCTATGAAGCGTCGTTACGTCTTGGACCGGCGCAAGGGCAGACAACCGCCGCTGTTGTTGCTCAGATGGCCGAGGCGGAGCGGAATGTACGTGACCAGCGTAAAACCGAACGGCTGCTGAAAAACGCACGTTTGCGAATCCCGGCTTCCATCGATGAAATCGAGTTCAGTCCTGAGAGAAACCTTGATCGAGATGCGATTCAGCGCCTTGCCGGCATGGACTGGGTGAGCCGTGGTTCCACGGTCCTCATTACCGGCCCGACGGGCGCCGGAAAGTCGTTTCTTGCTTCCGCCTTCGGAAATGAAGCATGCTTACAGGGAAAGAGCACACGGTTCCTTCCGGCTACCAAGTTATTCCCCTTTCTGCGAATGGCCCGTGGCGACGGCAGCTACTTTGATGAAATAAAGCGGTTCGCAAAAACTTCGCTTCTCATCATCGACGATTTTGGCCTAACGCCATTGGAAAGTGACGACAGACTTGCCTTACTGGAAATCCTCGATGACCGGTACCGAAAAGCCGCGACAATCATTGCCGCTCAGATTCCAATTGCGGCGTGGCACAAGGTTATTGGGGATCCGACAATGGCCGACGCGATCATGGATCGATTGGCTCACACGCCATATATTTTTGAACTAAAAGGAGGTAGCCAGAGAAAAAAACACCGACCGGATTGACCTCAAACCTGCCGGTCGACTAAAGTCGAAATTGCGAGGACGCAAAGACCGTAAGGGTGGCAGGTTTACGCCGGAATGGGTGGCAACTTTCACCGGAATTACCA
>CAYTTQ010000209.1:0-2508 GCA_964440795.1 uncultured Desulfobacterales bacterium
CAGATCAACCGCTACGGCGGCATGGGCACATTCGCTACTGTGTCCATCAGGGGATCAAACCCCAACCAGGTCCAGGTCTATCTGGACGGCGTGCCCATGAACCGGGCCATGACCGGCGTAACCAACATCGAGGACCTTCCCCTGGACAACATCGAGTTTATCGAGGTCTACAGGGGCTTTGTCCCCGCGGACTTCGGACAGGCGGGCATCGGCGGCGCCGTAAACCTGGTGACCCGCAAAGACATGAAAGAGACCTTCAGCGCCTCTGCATCCTACGGTTCTTTTGATACCTACAAGTTCATGGGCGCGGGCGCCGGGCCGGCAGGTCCGGTAAATCTCATGGGCTTTATCGAATACGCGGAAAGCAGGGGAGACTATGATTATCGAAACGATAACGGCACTCCCTTAAACGATGGCGATGATTTCAATGAAACCCGCAAGAACAACGACTTTTCCAGCCTGGACTTCACCTTAAACATATCGAACCGGGACTTCGAGTGGGAGATCTCGGCAACGGGCACCGGCCATTACAAGGACCGGGGCCTGCCCGGGCTCCAGCGTTCACAGGCCGAAGACACCAGACTTACCACCCAGCGCGGCACCGTAACCCTTAACGCTCGGAACCGGGACCTCATGTCCGGCGCCCTCGACCTGATCGTGGCCGCTGACGGAGTATGGGAGAACCAGGTCTACGACGACCCGAAAGGAGAGCTGGGCACGGGCGGCCCCCGTAAAAACGAAAACGACATGGATACCATGGGCGGCCGCTTAAGGGCGGTATGGGCAAGCCAAGATGACTCACTGATTGTTACCGGCTTTACCGAGTACCGGGTAGAGAACTACCTGGGCATACTGCACGAGCCCGTCCATGAAAAGGGACACAGACAGTCCCGCACCCTTTTCGCCTACACATTTCAAGGCGAATGGACCGGACTTGAAAACAAGCTCACTGTGCAGGTCGGCCACCGGCAGGAACACTATGAAAACAGCTTTCAAGGAGACCCCAACTTCAACTGGTCGAGCGCCGCAGGAGGCAACGAAGACATCTACGATTTTTCCAGTCCGTCCGCCGGAGTGATCTACAGGATTTTCGATTCCCTGCATTTCAAGGGCAACGTGGGCCGGTATTACCGGGTGCCCACCTTTTACGAGATGTTCGGAGAGTCGGGCGTTGCCGTGGGCAACACCGACCTGGAGCCGGAAAAGGGAGTTAATTACGATCTGGGCGGTGTATACCATTATTCGGGCAGCGGTTTTATCAACTCTTTTTACCTGGAGTACGCGTATTTTCACAGCGAAGTGGACGACATGATCATCTTTTTCCAGAACTCCCAGCGCACTATCAAGGCCATTAACATCGGCGGCGCCCTTGTCTGGGGCCACGAAGTTTCCATGTCCGTCGAGCTTATGGATGTTTTGGGCATATCCGGCAACTACACCTTTCAGAGCGCGGTTGACCAAGGGGATGTTACCTACTGGCGGAACAACGAACTTCCCATGCGGCCCATGCACGAGGCCTATTTAAAGGTCGAGTATGAGCCGGTGCCGCAAGTCCGGATTTGGGCGGATTATACCTATATGAGCGAAAACTACTGGGACCGGGCCAATCTCTATGAAGTCGATCCGCGGGAGATAGTGAACGCCGGGGTCATGGTGGAGAAAGAATGGAACAGTACTGCCTATTCGTTCAGCCTGGAAGGCAAGAACCTGGGAGACAACCGGGTGTCGGACGTGGCCGGCTACCCCATGCCCGGAAATAGCATGTTTGTTACGGTCCGGGCCAAATATTAAGGAGCAAGCTATGTTTAAGACCTGCAATTACATTCGGAAAGTTTTTTACAAGCCTTTTTTTAAGGCATTTAAAGGTGCGTTTGTCCTGTCGTTTTTTCTTTTTTGTTTTGCGTCCTGCGACAAGCTCCCGGACCCGGCCGGCAACCTGCCCGAGGGAGGCAAAAAGCCCAAACACGAGGCCGCTTTTGTGCTGACTACCGACTACTCGCTTACCGGCGGATTCGGCGTCATAGACCTTACCGACCTTTCTTCCTACTCTCCGGACCCGGCATGGGCCGCCCAGGTGGTGTCCCCCGACCCGGTGGCAGTCAGCCACGGTGATTACGTTTTCATCCTGAACCGCTACACCTACGATAATGTTACTGTTTTAAACAAGAACTACGGACTGGTCAACCAATACTCCGTTACCGACTCATCCTGCGATCCTTCCAATCCCCACGATATGGCTGTCGTGGGCGATGACGAAGCATATCTTTCCATGTATGAATGCACGGACCTGTGGATCATAAATCCTTTGACCGGCGAAAAGAAAGGCGCCGTGGACCTGTCGTCATACGCCGATTCCGACGGCATACCCGAGATGAGCGGTATGCTGCTTTTGGGCAGCACACTTTACGTGGCATTGCAAAGGCTTGACAGGAACGCCGGCTATACTTGGGGTACTAAAGAGAACGGCCTCTTGGTCATGATCGACACCAACACGAAAAGCGTGTCCGG
>CAYTTQ010000210.1:0-2505 GCA_964440795.1 uncultured Desulfobacterales bacterium
CCGAACCAAATCCGAGCGCCCATTCTGTGAAGTTATTTTTGCGCGAACCCTTAGCGGCTGTGTACAGCCGCCGCATTGATGGCAAAACGCTTACCCTTGCCCCCAGTGGCTGGACGTATAACGACGTCTTCGTACTTACAGATCGTGAAACCGGTTCATTGTGGTATCCCAATAAAAACGGCCTGGAAAGCATCCAGGGGGCTTTCTTTGGTCAAGAACTCCCCAAGGTTGACTCGGAAGACACTGTTTGGGGAGACTGGGAGTTGGAACACCCGGATTCCCTGTTGCTGAAATGATTCAGGAGACGCCAGGTGTTACGGGTGAAAAATAGCACTCGTTGCAGAACCTCAATTCCTGGTCGAACAACTTTGGGATGGGCGAGTGGATACCGAATACATGATTTGATGTATTGACGGAAACATCTCTAGTAAATAGATATGATAAACTAAAGGACGTGGAGTGGTTCATCAAGGGAAGGAACGAATCGAAGTAATCATGGCGGCACCACTCTACAAATCTTTTTTCACGATGAGATCCAGAACACAATAAGGGGGCAACCATGTTTCGAACCTATGTGGCGGGAACGATACTCTTTTTACTCTTGATGGGAATCGACATGCAAGTGGTGGCAGCACCCGAACCTGATCTGTGGACGCGCTGGGAAACCCATGATCCGGCGAGCACACGTACCGTTGATCATACCCAATGGGGACGGTTCCTGGACGACTATCTGGTAGTGAATCATCCTTCCGGGATAACCCGAGTCCAGTACGCGGACGTGGTCCCGGAAGATAAACAAAGGTTGGAAAACTATTTGGCCAAGCTAAAAGCCATCCCAGTAACACGGTTGCGCCGTGCCGAACAGAGAGCCTACTGGATCAACCTTTACAACGCTTTGACGGTGAATGTCATTCTTGATCACTATCCGGTTGATAGTATCAAGGACATTGATATTTCCCCCGGCTGGTTCAGTTTCGGACCCTGGGACGCGAAACTTCTCGAAATAGAGGGGGAAAAAGTGACATTGAACGATATTGAACACCGGATCCTTCGGCCCATATGGCAAGATAACCGGATTCACTATGCAGTGAACTGTGCCAGCCTGGGGTGTCCCAACCTTAAGCCGGAACCCTTTACGGCGGATAATACGGAACAACTCCTGGACGAAGCCGCCGGAGAATACATCAACCACGAGCGGGGCGTAAAGCTGGAGGGTAAGCGTTTAACGCTTTCCAGTATCTACAAGTGGTTTCAGGTGGATTTCGGCGGATCGGAAGCGGCCGTTATCGGGCATCTGCTCAAATATGCGCGACCCTCCCTGGCAAACTCTCTAAAAGCCTTGGATGGAAAGGTGCGCTACGAATATAGTTGGGAGTTGAACGATACCAAATAGGAACCCGATTTACCGGACAACTTGGGGAGGAAAATCATGTTGTCATTAACCGAAGAGTTGCGACAGCTCGGTGACCGATTGAGAAAGCAGATACCCAATAGCCATTACAACGTAATTGCCAAAGCGATAAAAGATCTGTCGGATTCCGCTCTGACCGCATCCGCCATCCGGGAAGGCGATTTAGCACCTGACTTTGCGTTGCCCGACGCCCATGGTATTCAGGTGTCATTAGGGGAACTTCTAAGAAACGGTCCTGTCGTACTCAGTTTTTATCGAGGTGGGTGGTGACCTTATTGCAACCTGGAGCTGCAGGCTTTGCAGCTCGCGTTGCCTCGTATGGAGAAACTCGGCGCCAAATTGGTCGCCGTATCTCCACAAATACCGGATGCATCCTATTCAACGGAGGACAAACTGGCATTGACGTTTCCGGTACTTAGCGACGTCGGCAATTTTGTGGCGCGGAAGTATGGCATTGTCTTCGTCTTACCGGAGCGATTAAGAACAATCTATAACAAGTTGGGAATCGACATCCCCGAAGCCAACGGGGATGATTCATTCGAGCTCCCGGTTCCTGCGACCTATGTGATTGACACAGACGGAAAGGTAAAATTGGCCTTTATCGACGCGGACTATACTCAAAGGTTGGATCCGGAAACGGTGATTTCTGTTCTTACAAAGATACAATAATCCGGGACGGAAACAAAGAAAGTTTGGCATCGCGCTAAAGGGTTGCTTTTAAACGCGCCTGATGAGGAAAATAAGGTAAAATGTCTAAAAGATCAAAGTCGAGTCTATGTCGCCAAGGACTTCCTGGACGCAGCTCAATTCATTGTCAATAACGAACTTTATTTAGATCGCCAGACCGAGCAGATCTAAATGAGCGGAGGAAAGAATCGAATGAATTCCCTGAACGAACTCATGAAATACGGGCAAAGCTATTGGCTGGACAATTTGACACGAGAAATGATTGTCAATGGCGATCTGAAGCGACGTGTTGTTCGGGAAGGCTTGCGCGGGATTACTTCGAATCCCAGCACCTTCAATAAAGCGATATTGCAAAAATACTGGACAATCTCTTTTGTCACCTGTATAGAACAATAAAAGTTTTATAC